>PAAD01000032.1 GCA_002698745.1 Flavobacteriaceae bacterium | reverse complement strand
CCCACCATATTCAACGGCTGATGATTACGGGAAATTTTGCGCTGCTGCTGCAAACAAACCCCGATGAAGTAGACGATTGGTACTTGGGCATTTACGCCGATGCTGTAGAATGGGTGCAGTTGCCTAACACTAGAGGTATGAGTCAGTACGCTGACGGTGGTATTTTAGCCACCAAGCCTTATGTTTCATCTGGTTCTTATGTCAACAAAATGAGCAACTATTGCAAGGTATGTAGTTATGACAAAAAACAACGCACAGGCGAAAATGCCTGTCCCTTCAACAGTTTATACTGGAACTTTTTAGACGACAAAAGAGAAGAGTTGCGTGGAAATAACCGGATGGGCATGATGTATAACCTACTCGGTAAAATCAATCCAGAAGAATTGGCTCGCATCAAAGAAAGGGCCTACCAAATCATGAAAAATCCCGATGCATTTTAAAAAAGAAATTAACGTTTTTTGGTTCAAAAGAGACTTGCGACTTCTTGATAATGAAGGGCTGCAAGACGCCATAAACAACGGCTTACCACTCATCTTGCTCTATGTAATGGAGCCAAGCCTCGAAGAAAACCCACACTACCACAAACGGCATCACAATTTTATTATTCAATCATTGGTGGCTCTAAATAAAGAGCTTAAACAATTTGAAACTAAAGTACATGTTTACAAGAATGAAGTGACAGAAGTGCTTGACAATATACAGGCCAGTATGAGAGTGAACACGCTGTTCTCTATGCAAGAAACGGGTTTAAAAACAACCTACATGCGTGATAAGTCTGTAAAAAAATGGTGTGATACAAATCATATTGTTTGGAAAGAACATATCAATAACGGCATAACGAGAGGTCTTAAAAACCGCATCAGCTGGCACAAAACATGGACTACCTATATGATGCAACCCATCAAATCATTTGAGGCGTCTGCGGTCAACTTTACAGGAGCTGGTAAAATAGGGCTGATAGAAGAAGTACTTGAGCCTAAAAATCTAGAAGGCATACAAGCTGGTGGCACCAAAACAGGATTGGCTTATTTAGAAAGCTTTTTGAGTCAGCGATATAAAAAATATCAGCAATCCATTTCAAAGCCAGAAGCATCACGAACACATTGTGGGCGTATATCACCTTATATTGCTTGGGGAAATCTTTCGGTTCGATATGTATGGCAGCGTGCTAACCAATTAAAAGCTAAAGGCGCAAGTGGATTTCAGTTAAATGCCTTTACATCCAGGTTACGGTGGCAAGCGCATTTTATTCAAAAATTTGAGATGGAAAATCGTATGGAGTTTGAAAGTATAAACACGGGGTATCATCATCTTAAAAAAGAAGTTAATACAGACTATATCAACGCATGGAAGACAGGAACAACAGGTTATCCACTGGTTGATGCAAGCATGCGTTGTGTGGTAGAAACAGGCTACTTAAATTTTAGAATGCGAGCCATGGTAGTTTCTTTTTTTACACACCATTTGTGGCAACCTTGGCAAATAGGTGCTGTGTTTTTAGGTAAACAGTTTTTGGATTTTGAACCAGGGATTCACTATCCACAGTTTCAAATGCAAGCAGGTGAAACGGGAATTAATCTGCTGCGCATATACAACCCAACCAAAAATGCAATTGAGCACGACCCAGAGGGAGATTTTATACGTAAATGGGTGCCAGAGCTGGCACAACTCACTACCACTTTTGTGCTTGAACCCTGGTTTATGACGGTACTTGAACAACAAGCCTACAGCTGTGTATTGGGAAAAGATTACCCAAATACCATTGTAGACATAAAAGAAACATACAAACATGCCTCGACAGAACTGTGGCGTATGAAAGGCAAACCTGCGGTAAGAGAAGAGAGTAAACGTATATTGGCAATACATACTCTTCCAGACAGACAAAACATTATGGATAGATGAATAAAGAACTTAGTCTAGAAGATATTGATCGTATTATTGAAATGGGATGGGAAGACCGTACACCTTTTGATGCTATCACTATGCAATTTGGAATCAAAGAGCAAGAAATAATTACCATTATGCGAAACAACATGAAGCCAAATAGTTTTAAACTCTGGCGCAAGCGCGTTCAAGGGCGGAAAACAAAGCACTTGAAAAAGCGCGATGAAGAAGTTGGGCGCTTTAAATGTAGCAGACAACGCGGCATCAGCAACAACAAGGTTTCTAAACGTTAAAAAAAAATATTAACTTGTTATAGATTTTATTGCTTTCCAAAATAAAGTTGAAGGTCAAAAAAATCAGTTTTAATAAATATTATTGAAATAGAATTAAACGAAATCGATATAATATAAACTTGAATCTTAATGAAAAAAATATTTTTTTTAACTCTATTTTTCATATCGTGCTCCCCCTTAAGAGAATACAAAAAAACGGCAGATAAATGGCAAAATGAAATTTATAAACTTGAAAAATTAGATGAATTTGAGAAATATACTAACAACGCGATTCTTTTTATAGGCAGTTCTAGCATAAAAAGATGGAAAACAATAAATCAGGACTTAAAACCTTATGAGCCAATAAAGAGAGGTTATGGGGGTGCTCGATACACAGACTTAATTCATTTTACGGAAAGGCTAGTGTCGCCACACAATGTTCAAGCTGTTGGAATTTTTGTTGCTAACGATATAACTGGAGGCAGTAATGATTTATCTCCAACAGAGGTCTTTGATTTAACCAAATTGATTGTAAAACAGATACGTAAAACCCATAAAAAAGCTATTTTTTTTATTGAAACAACCCCAAGTTTAAAAAGATGGAAAGCGTGGCCAAAAATTTCTTTAGCTAATGATTTAATAAAAGAATATTGTGAATCTAAAGATAATTTATATTATATATCTACTAGGAATTATTATATAGGAGACAATGGTCTTCCAAATGAGGACCTTTTTGTAAAAGATAAACTTCATCTTAGTGTAAAAGGATACGCTTTGTGGGGTGAAATTATTAAAAAGAATTTAAAAAATATAGTTGTTTATAATTTATAGTTTTTAAGTAAACCATGAAATTTGGAATACTCCTAAAAATCTAAAGTTACTAACTTATTCGTTCAATTTTTGCGCCTATAGACCGTAAACGAGCATCAATGTCTTCATAGCCACGATCAATTTGCTCAATATTAAAAATGGTGCTAGTACCCTTGGCAGAAAGTGCTGCAATTAGTAGTGAAATACCGGCACGTATATCTGGAGAGGTCATTGTAGTAGCCTTTAAAGAAGACTTAAAGTCATGTCCTATCACATTTGCACGGTGCGGGTCACATAAGATGATTTTTGCTCCCATATCAATAAGCTTATCTACAAAAAACAAACGACTCTCAAACATTTTTTGATGGATCAAGACACTTCCCCTTGCTTGTGTTGCGACAACCAGTACAATACTCAAAAGGTCGGGAGTAAAACCAGGCCAAGGTGCATCAGATACCGTCATTACAGATCCATCAATGTAACTTTGGATTTCGTAACCATTGAGGTGTTCAGGAACAAATATATCATCGCCCTTTCTTTCAACAGTAATTCCCAATCGACGAAATACTTCTGGTATTTGACCAAGATAATCCCATTGTACGTCTTTTATGGTAAGTGCACTTTTGGTAAGTGCTGCCAAACCAACCCAACTACCGATTTCAATCATATCAGGAAGTACACGGTGTGTAGTACCGCCTAGAAATTTTACGCCTTCAATGATCAGTAAATTAGACCCAATACCTGAAATATTGGCACCCATACGCACAAGCATATTGCAGAGCTGTTGCAAATAGGGTTCGCAAGCAGCATTGTATACCGTAGTGGTACCTTTTGCCAAGACTGCTGCCATGACGATATTCGCTGTTCCAGTAACAGAAGCCTCGTCAAGCAACATATAAGAGCCTTTCAGTTCTAGGGCCTCTACACCATAAAAAGACTCGTCCTTGTTGTAGCGAAATGTAGCACCCAGACTAATAAAGCCTTGAAAGTGTGTGTCGAGTCTACGTCGTCCTATCTTATCCCCGCCAGGCTTAGGAATAAAACCTTTACCAAATCTTGTCAACAAGGGACCTACAATCATTATAGAGCCGCGTAAACCACGACCATCAACTTTAAAATTGTCTGACTGAAGGTAATCAATATTTACATTATCGGCTTGAAAGGTATAGTCATTGTTACTGTGTTTTTCTATTTTAACTCCAAGCTTTTCAAGAATTTTAATTAGCTTGTTTACGTCAGTAATATTCGGGATATTATGAATTGTTACTGGTTCAGGCGTAAGCAATACAGCACATAAGATTTGAAGTGCTTCGTTCTTGGCTCCTTGAGGTTGTATGGAACCTGACAATTGTCCACCGCCAGTAACTTTAAAAGCGCCCATTTTATTTACGTCGCTGCTTTTGGTTTCGGTAATTCTTGTTTTTAGAGTTTCTAGATCCCTTATTAAAACGTTTGTTTGTCAAGCGAATTAAGTTTTCCGAGGGAGACAATACCTCATCCTCAGAATTAATGACAATTTTACCATTTGATAGTTCGGCCAGATGACCAAAAATAACTTTATCTTCAACCGTGTCTTTATTCCAATTTAGGAAACATTTTTTCATGTGATTTGCAATAACGTAGACCAAGGCATCTTTTAAGTCTCCTTCTTCCCAATCAACGATTACATCTATCATGCACTTAATATTATTTCCGTAGAAACGATATTTGGGGAATGATTGTGGATAAGCCAATGGAGTTGGAGGAGCGGCAAGAACTTCGGCATCAGGTTTTGGGAAAGGCGCATCAACGTCCAATTCAAAATTAGACATTATAAATAGCTGATCCCAGAGTTTATGCTGAAAGTCAGCAACATCTCTTAAATGTGGGTTTAAATTACCCATAATACCAATAATGGCTTTAGCCTGTTTGTTGCGTTCTTCTTTGTTTTCTTCAGCTAAAACTTGCTGAATCATTTTGTGAATGTGACGGCCATATTCAGGGATGGCTAGCATTGAACGCTCTGTATTATATTGAAGATTGTCTATCAAGAGGGATTATTATTGGGTAAAACTAAGAAAAAATAAATTAGAGTTGTATTATGTTCGGGATTTTCGATGCTTGCTTGTGTTTATGAACTATAATTTCTGGACTTTCAAATTTACCTACAATGGAAATACTGGTATATTTTCCATTACTAGAGGCCCTAACATTGATCTCTACTTTGTCATTTTCAAATAAATCCAGTAGAATACCTTTATTTGAATCCGAAGAAGGGATAATAAATTTAAAAACATAAACACAAGGCCATTTATTGCTCTCTAATAATTGCTGGTGAAATCGGTTGTAAAACGTTTCGTCTTTGGTGTTTTGTTGCATTACACAAATATACAGTTTTAGATAAGCCAACAATTGACGTTATTTGTATATGCTTGAACACAGAAGAATTGTATTAACTGGAAGTCCATCAAGTGGTAAAACAAGTCTGTTGAATCACATTGAGCATCCAAGCATACATTGTTTTGAAGAAGTATCAAGACAAATCATTAGCAAAGCCCAAGCGAAAGGGGTCACACAACCATTCTTAGACAACCCGCTTGGTTTTAGCGAAACCCTTTTTGAGCATCGATTGCGAGACTACTTTGAGTGTAAAAAGAATAAAATTCATGTATATGACAGAGGTATACACGACGTGGTGGCTTATCTATATGCGATTGGAGACGACGCCCCTTGTAGTATGCTGGATGACTGTAATAAGTACAGCTATGACAAGGTTTTTATGTTTCCGCCATGGCAAGAGATTTTTACACAAGATGCAGAACGAATAGAAATATTTGAAGAAGCAGTAAATTTTCACAAAGTTCTAGTGGAAACTTATACCCATTTTGGTATGCAATGTATCGAAGTTCCCAAGTTGAGCATTGAAGAACGGCTTCATTTTATTAAGGATTACATATGAAAAAAGGTATATATGACATACTAAAAATCTATTGGAATGCATTGGAATTTCTACCTGGTCAAAAAAAGGCTATAAATGCAATCTTAGATAATAAGGACTGCCTTGTTGTATTACAAACAGGTGGAGGAAAAAGTTTGTGCTACCAACTACCTACACTCACAAAACCAGGCTTGTGTGTCGTCATAAGCCCATTGATAGCACTAATGAACGATCAAGTGGAAGGCCTAAAAAAAAAGGGGATTCGTGCCATGAACCTTTCTGGTCCTATGCGTGAGGATGACCTCGTAAATGCACTAGACAACTGTAAATTTGGCGAATTTAAGTTCTTATATCTTTCACCAGAACGGGCACAACACCCTCTGGTTCAAGATCGTTTATCTGAAATTAAGCTCTGTCTATTGGCTATCGACGAAGCACATTGCATCTCGGAATGGGGACATGACTTCAGACCAGCTTACCGAGAAATTATAGGACTTAAAAATAAGCTTTCCAATACACCAACAATTGCACTAACTGCAACTGCTAACAAAAGGGTCAAAGAAGATATTTGCAAGGCACTTGAACTAAAACACCCTGTTCGAATAACTGATTCATTTGATAGGCCAAATATTGAAATAAAAGTTTTAAAAACAGTTAATAAGTTGGAAGACATTTCAAAAGCCTTAGAGCCAAAAGGCACACCCGCAATTGTATATGCGGGAACAAGAAAAAGCGTTGAGCTTTTGAGCGTCCAACTAAATAATCTAGGACACCAAACAAACTTTTTTCATGGTAGTGCCATAGCAAAAGAAAAACGTTTAGCAAATTGGATACAAGAAAAAACTCCTGTTATGGTAGCCACTTCAGCATTCAGCATGGGGATAGATAAATCAAATGTGCAACGGGTTGTTCACGCCACGCTTCCTTTCAGTATGGAGCAGTACTACCAAGAAATTGGGCGATGTGGAAGAGACGGAAGTGCCGCAAAAGCCACCTTACTTATTAAAGAAGGTGATGAACAAAAACTGTGGAATATTACTACAGTCGGTATTCCCAGTGTTGAGGCTATAAAGAAAACATACAAACACCTGTGTCATTATTTTGACATCGCCTATGGTGAAAAACCTGATGATATTTTGGAATTTAATCACATTCTTTTTTGCGATCGGTATGAATTAAAACATAGAACTACCTATAACGTGCTCAAAGTATTAGAGCGTGGACAATTGCTTACACTAACTCAATACAACAAGCCGAAAACCTCATTAAAACTACTACATAAACACATAAAGCAAGATCATAGATTAGTAAATTATTTATTGCGAAACATAGGAGGTATTACAGACAGGTTTCAAAATATTAACTTAGACAATATAGCCCTCAAAAGCGGGGTAGGATTAAGCAATGCCATTGAATGCATCAAACAATTACAAAAACAAGGCGATGCCGAAGTGCAGCAACTTTATGCAGATAGTGGAATTATATTTCATGTGCCAAGAGAAGATAAAATAAGTTTGATGCCCGTATTACGCCAATTAAATACCCTTGGTGAGGAAAAAAAGCGCTTAGCTGTTGCCGTTTGGAAATATGCCACTACCGATATTTGTTATCGAAAAAAATTGCTAAACTACTTCGGTGAAACTTATAAAAAAAACTGCGATAACTGCTCCAACTGCGTAATTAAAGAAGTACTGTAGCTTGAACAATCAACTCCGGAAAAATACTCTCCAGTGAAGATATACTATCTTTGATGCAATTATGTTTAAATACACGATTCAAAATTACAATTGGTAGTGGTTGTAGACAAAATTTGTCAAGAAGTGATATTAATACAAGATACATCAAATCAATAAAATTATATGCACAAATCTTTGCGAATAATTTTTATGGGGACACCCGCTTTTGCGGTGCCAGGGCTGCGTAGCATCGTGGATAGTAATCACAATCTAGTTGGCATTGTTACAGCACCTGACCGCCCTGCTGGCCGTGGAAAAAAATTGCATTTCTCGGCTGTAAAAAACGCTGCACTGGAATACAATATTCCACTACTTCAGCCCGAAAAACTATCGTCAAAAAATACTGTTGCCCAACTCAAAGTACTAAAAGCAGACGTCTTTGTGGTTGTTGCCTTTAGAATGTTACCTAAAGTAGTTTGGGAATTACCACAACTTGGAACTTTTAATTTACACGCATCACTCCTTCCCCAGTATAGAGGTGCTGCGCCCATTCACTGGTCTATAATTAATGGTGAGAAAGTGTCTGGACTTACCACCTTTTTAATTGATGACAAAATTGATACGGGTGCCATTTTACTTCAAAAAAAGTTAGACATATTAGCCAAAGACACCATGGGTACACTTAGCGAACGTATGAAAGCCCACTCAGGCGAATTGATTATTTCTACCCTTGAAGGTTTAGCGTCAGGGACATTAAAGCCCTTGCCGCAACAAGAACCAGCGGCCATGAACGCTGCGCCAAAACTAACTCGGGAGAATACTCAAATTGACTGGAGTAAACCAGGGCAAACCATAGTACATTTTATCCATGGTCTAAATCCGTTTCCAACAGCGTGGACACTAATGGAGAACAATGGGGAAAACGTGCAGGTAAAAATCCAAAATGCACACTTTATTACGGGAACTCCCAATGAAACCCCTGGACATATTAAAGTTGAAAACAAACAGCTTTATGTAAGCGTTGCAGACGGATATGTTTATATAGACAAGCTGCAATTACCAAATAAAAAAAGTATGGAAACTGCAACACTTTTAAACGGGTTTCAGTTTCCAACAACAGCTTGTTTTGTATAATGGTTGGGAAATTACTTATTTCGCATCCATCACTTCTAGGAGATCCATCTTTTGGAAGAAGCGTGATTCTTTTGGTGGAGCACAATGATCAAAATTCGTTGGGTTTTGTTGTAAACCAACCCACTAATTACAGTTTAAATGAATTGATCCCTGAATTAAATATTGACTTACCTATTTATCGAGGTGGACCTGTAGATAACGATAGGTTATTTTACGTACACACCCTCAAAGATCTACCAAATTCACAAGCAATTGAAAACAAAATCTTTTGGGGTGGCGAATTAGAAGCACTTCAAAACCAAATAATAGAAAAAAAAATAGCTCCTGATCAGTTGCGGTTTTTTTTAGGCTATAGCGGTTGGGGCCAAGGCCAACTGCTAAATGAATTCAATAAAAAAAGCTGGCTACTGATTAAAAATAACTATAATATTTTTGAGAACGAGGATCAACTGTGGGGAAACATCATGCGAGATTTGGGTGGCGAATATGCCTTATACGCTACCGCACCTAAACACCCCGGTTTGAACTAACCAAATCAAAAAGTCCTTGTTGAAGTTTTAAGGAAATTGATTTGTTATAAGTAGTCCTGCGGTAGCTTTTGACTGGTTGAATACCAACAATAGCATTGGTCATAAAGAGTTCTTGTACACGCTGTAAATCAAAAGGTGAAATGGGCTCCTCCACACAAGAAATGTCTAATATTTTGGCAATCCGTATGATTTGCTTACGCATAATGCCATCCAAACAACCTGAAGTAATGGGTGGTGTGCGAAGTTTCCCATCTTCTACTATAAAAAGATTACCATTGAGAAACTCAACAACTTCTTTTTCATCATTAACCAATATCCCGTTATCAAAACCTTGCTCCTGCATAAAAATACTTGCTATAACTTGCAGTGCTTTATTGTTGGATTTTAAGTTTGACAACATGCTTTTTTGCAAATAGTAGTCGTTGAAAAGTTCAACCTTGTAGTTTTCAACAGACAGATAGTATTCCGAATCAAGTGCTTTAGCCTCTATGAAATAACCGACGTTTTTAGTAGAGGGTAAATAAGCGCCTCCATCTTTACGATAAACGTTTAAACGAATACGCCATGCTGCTGAGTTTTCACTTTGGGCTTGAATCAAGCGTATACACTCTTGTTCTAAAAATTCTGGTGTAAATGTCATAGGAATATCCATGCGGAAAATTCGCATAGTAGCCATAAGTCTAAAATAATGGTCTTCCCAAAAATGGATGTGGCCTTGGCTATATCGAAGGGTTTCAAAGACTGCGTCTCCATATAGCAAACCGCGATTTTGTGCAGTAAAAACAGGCGACTGAGTATAATCAAGTACGCCATTATAGATAATCATGCTACGAAGAACCTAAAACTTGTTTTAAATCACCTATTTGGCTTTCCCAAAGCATTTTTGTCTCATCAACTTCATCTTCATAGGCAAAATCAGTAACTACGACAGATACGTCTTTGGTGATTTCATCTACAACGATGCGCATTTCAAAGTAACAATCGTCTTGATCATCATCGCCGTTTAACCAGCGAAACCGTACAAATTCGTTCGCTTTTTTTCGAAGTAGAAGGGCGTCTTCTTCAGAATCGTTCCAGAAAAAAGAATATTTTTCAGTTCGTGCATTGACATTATCAGCAAACCATTCTGATAGCCCAGAGGGTGTATATATATACTGATAAAGCAGTTGTGGGGAAGCTTGAATAACAAATTCAATCTCGAATTGCGTTTTTGACATAGATAATAAAACGTCCAATATATAGATTTATGGTGACCTTTAAAAGAAATGGTTGAAAAACCGAGATAAATTGGGAAAACAAATTATTATATTTGCGCCGTTTTGGCGAGGTAGCTCAGCCGGTTAGAGCGTCGGATTCATAACCCGGAGGTCGGGAGTTCAAGTCTCCCTCTCGCTACAATAACCCTCTTTTTAGAGGGTTTTTTCTGGGATTTACTTTAATTTTTGGCGTGTTTCACAGTACTGCCAAGTGGTAAAACACTTTAGGTAATTACATACAAATGGCAATAATTTAATTTAACCTAAAACTTTTCTATTTTTAGAGGGTCTAAATATTCAAAAAGCAGATTGCATCAAGAAAACTACATAATTGAATACCTTAAAGGCAAGCATTATGACAGTGCAGTAAAAGCGATTTCAGAACTTTATCACGAGATGCTCTATTGGTATATACGTAAATTAGTCAAACGACACCAAGATGCTGATGATGTGCTTCAAAATACTTATGTCAGAATATTTAAAGGATTAAAATCCTTTGGGTTCCGTAGTAGTGTTAAAACCTGGTGTTTTCGCATTGCCCATAATGAGTCAATGAGGCTTCTACAAAACCAAAAGAAATTTCAATATACCAATGGTGGGTGTGAATTATCAGATCGCCTCAACAATCTATCTGCAGATCCCTATTTTGATCTAGACAGCGTAAGCTTTGCTTTTCATGAGTCTTTGATTAAACTTTCTGAAAAGCAACAACGTGTTTTTCAGATGAAGTATTTTGATGAACTTACATTTGATGAAATCGCTGAAATCACAACTTGGAATAAAAACTCCATTAAAACAGCATTCTATGCTGCCAAAGAAAAAATTATAACACATGTAAAAGCAACAGTATGAATCAGAAACATTTTCATAAAGAACAATTGGGATACGAAGTGCCCCAAGGCTATTTTGAGTCTTCAAAAAAAGACATGCTGAACTTTAAATTTGAAAAAGTAAGTAAAATGTCTAGCTTTTTTGGTAGCAAGACAATACTTACTGCTAGTATTTTAGGGGTAATAACATTTGCATTCTTGCTGGTACAAAAGCAACAGCTTTCCAATTATGAGATAAATACATTTGAAGAATTAACAATTGAGTCATTAGAAGTTAATGACGAAGTATTTGACGATTGGTTCGACGAAAAATTTGTTTACAGCGAAGTCTACTAAAACTTTTTTCAAATGATTAAGTCTAAATAACAAACACAAAAATTGACGAATATGAAAATTATTAAAATAATCTTACTACTTGCATCAATGGCCTTTGGACTATCAGCAGTAGCACAAGATAAACCAAAAGGGAAAGATAAAATCTATACCCCTGAGCAGCTTGAAATGTTAAAAGCTCAAAAAGCTTCAGTAAAAGAGAATCGCGAAGAGTTTAAAAGTTCACTTAGCAATGAGCAACTCGCCATTATGGAAAATAAAGAGCTAAGCGTAAGAGAGCGTAGAGAAGCCCTTCGTGCAAGTTTTACGAATGCTCAAAAAACGATGATGGAAACAAATCGTAGTGAAATTAAGGCCCTAAAAGATGCATTTCGCGCTACAATTACTGAAGAGCAAAAACAGTTAATCAGAGAGCGGAGAAGCAAAATGAAAAAGCGCATGGAAAACATCAAAGATCGCAAGGAACAACTAAAAGAGCATAGAGAAGACATCAAAAAGAGAAAGAAGAAAAAAAGAGATTAAGATTAGGTGAATTGGGTTTTAAGCCACATAATTTAAGGTGATGCAATAAATGAAGCTTGATGAATTTCTGTGATAACTTTTTATTTATACGTCCTATAAACTTATGCTTAAAAATACCCTTACGGGCAGTGGCTTGAGGAAAATCTGCAAAAAACAAATCAGCCTCTTTCCTAGTTTTGTATAGGCGTTCAAACAAATCTTTTCGATTCATATTTTCCGGGAAAGCCTGGACTACTTTAGGAGCTTTTATTTTAATCAGTCCTAATTTTAAGATTATGAAAAAAAATAAAAAACGCAGACGGGTTAGCAAATGTACCTGCTCTAAGGCGTGTGGGTCTTGCGTTTTAAGCTTTATGTAAGCCAATACCCCACTTTCCACAAAATAGCAATGGTAAAGATGTTGTAATATACTCCACTTTCCGTCAATAGGTGCTAATAAAGTTTCATCTGAATAGACTGCAAGTTTTTGTTGTAATGTATCAATAGAAACAAAAAGGCTAGAAAAGGTATTCATGTTTATCTTCCAAAATCATCAGAAACTCGTACAATATCATCTTCATCAGATGGGTTTTCTGGATCTGTGTGTTGCCATATTTCTGCTACCAAGGCAGGGGAATCCAACCCAACCAAACGGTGTCTTTCGCCCTGTTGCAATCGAACTTGATCGCCTTCATTAAGGACTTCTATAGCTCCTATTTTATCAGAATCGGAACGTATTATGCCAGTATTTCCCTTGTAAACACGCCATATTTCAGCACGTCTGTGATGGTATTGCCAGGAAAGGCGTACATCAGGTAAAACTATCAATATTTTGGGACTTAATTTACCACCAATGCGAAGTGAGTTTACGTCTAATCCAGAAAAAAACTGATTGGCAAACTCTTGCGCTTGTTTCTCATCTATAACTAAAAAACCACCCCACGGACGCTCAAAATCATGTGCTACTATTTTGAAATCTAACGATTCGATATGAAACTTAGTTTGTTCGAATAAATTCATTGTAAAATTTAAATCAAAGATAAAGCAAGCTAAAGAATAGACACGTGTTAGTGGAACAAAATTTATATATTGAGGAAATTTAAATAATATGTTCGAGCTTTTATATGCCAAACTTTTGGATAAAAAAACCAAAAAATTAAGCGAAAGATTTATCATTAATATTGCAATCGTAAGTTTTTTGCTTCACTTGCTATTGATTACTCTAAATGACCTTGGCCTTTTTGGAATTGGCATTACTGGTGAGCTATTTAACAACCCTATTGCGGCCATTTATACGCCATTCTCCTTTATCCTAGTCTATGAGGTGTATTTGCTAATTTATTATTTACCAAAGTCCATGACCATATATATTGGTAAGCAATACGAGATCATCATGCTCATTGTCATTAGGAGGTTGTATAAAGATTTATCCAATATATCCTTGGATGGCAACTGGTTTGAAAATACGCAAAATCTTCAATTTATATACGATATCATCGCCACCGTAGTCCTGTTTTTGCTTATTCACTTCTTCTACAGCATGAATAAGTTTAGGGTGCGAAAACTGTTAAAATTGACCGAAACCCGTCCAGAACTAATTCGCTTTATTAAGTTCAAAAAGGCTTTAGCTGTTTTATTGGTACCAACATTTATAATCATCGCTTTTTTTAATGTATTTGAATGGGCGTCGCAGGTATCTGAATTTGGACAGGGAATCACTTCAGGCCTTGATGTTAATGCTGTTTTTTTTGATGACTTCTTTACTGTACTAATATTGGTAGACGTACTTTTGGTGTTGTTTTCATTTGCTCACACCGATAAGTTTAATAAAGTAATTCGCAACTCTGGATTTGTAATTTCCACCATTTTGGTTAAGCTATCCTTTAGTGTTTCAGGACTTCAAAATGTATTGCTTATAATATCAGCAGTTGGCTTTGGGGTTATTATTCTATGGATTCATAAACTATTCGAGAAGAATAAATTGCCAATCAATTATTAAATAAAACCTACACCTGGTAAGTTTTGCATAAACCCGAATTATAAACATGTTTGAGGCTAACTGAGTGTTTAAGGATCCATTTAAAACGGCTTGCTTGTGCACCCAAAACTCACCTCTTCGAATTATATTAGTGTTGAGTTTATCAAAAAATATACCTGATGTAGGGTAGGTTTTTCTAGTATTTAAGAAGCTAATTCTTCTGATAAATAATTAGATAAAAGTACAATTTTTTTATGAACATCACTTTGTGATATTGTGTTGGCGTCTGCTTCCTTACTAGACTGCACAGCAACCTGTAGCGCACACATAGCCAAAACGTCTTGTTTGTCTTTTACGGCGTAATTTTTCTCGAAGTGATCTACCATTAAATTTAAGCTTTTTGCAGCTTCACGTAAAATAGCTTCTTCACCTTCTGGAACACTTAGTGGGTATACCCTATCTGCGATAGAAAGTTTAATTTTTTGCATCAGTCCTCTATTTTAATTTGTACAATACAAGCATCAATTTCATTTATTAACGTATCTATGTGATTTAAGGTGCGTTTTTTAGCTGCAGTATTGTCAGTTTTCATGCCTTGGACAGCTTTTAAGGCTTCGTATTTTTCTTTCCACTGTTTTGCGTCATCTTGCTTTTTCTGAAATTTAGCTTGAGCTTCAAGCAAGCTGGTTTCTAAAGTAGCTTTCGATTGCTGCAATTGACGCATTTTTTCAACCAACTCTTGAAGTTGATTTTCTAATTGTTCCAAAACGGCAGTGGTAGTAGCGTCCATTTATATAATTTCATTTCAAATGTACCTAAGCTATTGACATTTCACAAATTCAAAGTGCCAATTTTGCATCATAATATTTTACCTTTGAAAACATGAAATGCTCAGTCTTACTATCTACTTTGTTGGTGATAAGCCTTGTTCATGCGCAAAACTACCGTTCTCCCGTAGACATTCCAATTCAATTATCAGGAACCTTTGCCGAGCTAAGAGGGACACATTTCCACGCAGGAATTGACATTCGTACCCAGGGTAAAGAAGGATTACCACTACGTGCCATTGCAGACGGATATGTATCGCGTATTAAAATTCAGCAAGGTGGATATGGAAAAACAATTTACATCAATCATCCCAATGGAATAACAAGTGTTTATGCGCATCTTCAGAGATACAGCCCAGATATTATCCCGCACGTTCGAAAAAGACAATACAGTCAAAAAAGCTACACAATTGAATTCTATACTGAAGCTGACCAAATACCCATTAAAAAAGGTGCCCTTATTGGATATTCTGGTAATACAGGTTTATCTTTTGGGCCCCACCTGCATTTTGAACTCAGAACAAGCTCAAACCAAATTCCTTTCAATCCATTACTTAACAACAATAATATACCTGATATACGCAAGCCAATCATAGTTCAGCTTATTGGCTATCCCATTGATGGCGTTATAAACAAGTCAGAGGAGCAGATTCAATTAGCCATTACCAAAAAAAATGACAGTGTGTATGTTTCCGACACCATCAAAGCCATCGGAACAATTGGTTTTGGTATAGAGCATTTCGACAGACAAAATGAATCGTTTTTTAAAAATGGGGCTTTTAAAATTAATGCCAATATTGATAACACCCCTCGATTTGAAATTCAATTTGACACTCTATCATTTGACGACTCCAGCCAAATGCACAAATTAATTGACTATCCGCTTTATATAGATACAAAAAAGAAGGTGGTGCAGCTTTTTAATACCCATGAATTGCCCGTTACTTTTGCCAATTATACAAACAACGGGCTTGTTGATGTTGAACCAGGAGAATATTTAACTTACACCATAAAAGTAAGTGATATAGCGGGTAATAGCACCTATTTGAGAGTACCCATTGAAGGAAAAGTCGAAGAAGTTTGGATAACAAAAAAATCTCCAATCCCTGGTAAAATAATATATCCCAAAAGGGACTATATGTTTGAACTCCAAGATTTTAGTATATCTGTTAACGCGAAAACCTTTAGCCAACCCACACCCCTAAGTATTGAAATGGATGGAGATACGCTCAACATATGCAACGATTACGCTTATTTTGAAAAGCCATACAACTTAATATTAGACAAAGAAAAAACACCCAAAGGGGCTTATTTGGCACTAAAGCAAAGTAAAGGCTGGGGATTTGTGGCAAAAAAGAATGATAAAGGGCAGTTTTCGGCTAAGCTAAAAGGTACTGGGGCCATAACGATTCTGACAGACAGTATTCCCCCAACTATTGTAGATCAAAAGAAAATTAGTGACCGTTGGATTTCACTTGAAAAAGATATCCGATTTATAGTTGATGACATAGGAGCTGGAATTAGTCACTACGAAGGATATTTAAACAATAAGTGGATTTTATTTGAATACGAAAAAAAGAAAAAACAACTCACATTCCGATTTCGAGATCCAATTAAGCTTAAAAAGACAAAACACAAATTAAAGCTAATTGTTTGGGATAAAGTCGGCAACAGTACTACATTTGAGACAACGTTTTATCGTAAAGAATGAAAAAACTATCGTTTGTTTTTCTATACTACATGACTTGTCATTTCTTGATACTTGGGCAAAATACCACCATACAAGGAATAATCACTAACGATAGCCAAGAACCCATTCCCTATGTGACTGTAAGCTTAAATACTGGCTTTGGTACCACAACAAACGAAAACGGTTTTTACCAATTAAATATACCCGTTAAAAAAAAATTAATCATCAGTTTCTCACATATTGCTCATGAAAAAGTAGTAGTGGCCATTAATCCACAGCCAAATACCGTTCAAGAACTCCACCCTGTTATGAACACCAAAAGAGCACAGATTGGCGAAGTCGTGGTCATGGGAAATCAATCTACAAAAATTAGTGGTGTTACACTATTGTCTGCTGAAAAAGTACGTAGTATCCCTGGGGCGAATGCAGGTGTTGAGAACTTACTCTTAAGTCTCCCCGGGGTGAATTCAAACAATGAACTCAGCACGCAATACGCTGTAAGAGGTGGCAATTACGATGAAAATTTGGTTTACGTAAATGGAATTGAAGTTTATAGACCGACACTTATTCGCGCTGGACAACAAGAAGGGTTAAGCTTTTTAAATCCTGACCTAATCCAACAAGTATCTTTTAAGGCTGGTGGTTTTGAAGCGCGTTATGGCGACAAGCTTTCCTCCGTATTGGATATTACCTATAAAACCCCAACAAAAAAAGAGTTAAGTTTGGATGCAAGTTTATTGGGAGGCGGCATAAGCTACGGCTACACAAAGGGTAAGTGGTCGGCAATTATAGGTGCTCGTTACAGAGATAATCAACTTCTAGTAAACCAAAAAGAGACCAGTGCCCAATATCAGCCTTCATTTACTGATTTACAATCATTTATAAATTACCAAAAAAATGAAAAACTAAAATTTCAATTTTTAGGATCTATTTCTAGAAATATATACCATCACGCTCCCCAAACAAGGCAAACAAATTTTGGAACTGTTAGTGATCCACGTGCGCTATTGGTTTATTATAACGGAAATGAAGAAGATATTTACCAAACTTATTTGGGTGCATTAAAGACCACTTTTCACCCGTCTGAAAACAATCAATATGTGTTGACAACTTCAATTTACCACACTCAAGAACAGGAATATTTTGAAATTATTGGTCAATATTTGCTTGCCACACAAAATACGGAAATTGGGTCAGAAGACCTGGGTACCATAACTTATGCAGAGGGTATTGGCAGTCAGCATACACACGGAAGAAATGACTTTGATGCCCTAATAACATCCGTCAATATTTCTGGAAAACATCAACTAGACAAACAGGAGCTGCTTTGGGGTATTGAAATAAAATCAGAAAACATTCGAGATCGGATTGTGGAATGGGAAAAAATAGACTCAATGGGTTTTTCCTTACGCCCTCCCAGTGCCTTAGATAAAAGCAGCCAACCCTATGAACCATTTGAAGGTCCACTGACTTTGTTCAACAACATAAGAGCTACCCAACAAAGTACACTAAATAGAATTTCGGGTTATCTCCAATGGAACAATCGCTTTTTGATAGGTAAAAAAATAGCATGGTTATCGACTGGAATTCGAGTTCATCACTGGAATCTATCAAACTTTAACAGTTCTGGCAGTACATTTGTTAGTCCAAGAGCTCAAATAAGTTTTCAACCACTAGATAACCCCAACGTAGTGACACGTTTGTCATTTGGTAATTACACCCAAGCACCATTTTACAAAGAACTTAGAGGTATTGACGGGAAGATAAATCCATTAGTAAAGCCACAGCAATCTATTCATGCAGTGGTAAGTCAAGATCGAACATTCCAGCTTTGGCAAAGATCATTTGTTTTTAGAGCTTCGGCCTACTACAAATACTTGTGGGATGTTAATCCATACACCTTGGAAAATGTACGCATTCGATATGCTGCAAATAACGAAACTAAAGCAAAGGTTTACGGGCTAGACATGCGCCTAAATGGTGAGTTTGTTCCCGGTACCGAATCTTGGATTAGTATAGGGCTATTGAAAGCCCTAGAGAATCAAAATAATCGTGGAGATATTGCAAGGCCGACTGACCAAAGATTAAAATTTGCCATGTTATTTCAAGACTATGTCCCTAGCTTACCTTTCTTAAAAATGAATTTAAATTTAGTTTATAATACAGGTATTCCTGGCGGTTCGCCTAGCTACGCAGATGCATACAATTATCAAAATAGATTGCGCAACTACAAGCGAGCTGATATTGGTTTTTTATATATCATAAAAGACGATACACGCTTTAGAAATACCTTACGTGCATTTGAAGAACTTGAGGTTGGGTTGGAGATATTTAACCTCTTTAATGTACAAAACGCAATTACTAATACTTGGGTAAGGGATGTTTATTCACAACGTCAATTCGCGGTTGCTAATTATATGACTCCACGGGTTTTTAATATAAAAATCAAAGCAAGACTTTAGCTTTTTACGTAGTCAACAAGTATATCAATAAGCTTATCAATTTCTTTTTTAGTATTATTTGGTGAAAAAGAAAAACGCAAAGACGGTGCCCTGTTTTGTTCGCTAGTTAACAAGGTTTGAAGTACATGAGAACCCAAATCGCTTCCCGACTGACAAGCGCTTCCCTTTGAGCAACAAACCCCTTGCAAATCTAGATTAAAAGCCAATAGTTTGGCTTTCCTCTCATCCATAGGTAGGCGGGCATTTACAATAGTATATGTACTGTTTTCAATATCGCCAGAAGAGCCATTAAATGATGTACCCGGTAAGGCGACTTGTAATTGATTTAGACAATAGCTTTTTAAATCTTTTAGATACAATGAATCCGCTTCCATGCGTTGATAAGAAATTTGAAAGGCTGTTTCCATACCGATAATATTGTGAACAGCTTCTGTACCTGCACGCATTCCGCGTTCTTGTGAACCTCCTAAAATCATACCGCTTAATCCTGTATCCTTTTTAATGTATGAAAAACCAACACCCTTAGGGCCGTGAAATTTGTGAGCAGAAGCAACAGCAAAATCTACGGGAAGCGATTCGTAATTCAAGGAAAAATGTCCAATGGATTGAACAGAGTCTGTGTGAAACAAAGCATTGTGTTGGTGACATAAATTTCCAACAGCTTCAAGGTCTAATATGGTGCCTACCTCATTATTGACGTGTATTAAACTAACCATTTTCTTTTCATCATTCATAGTCAACAATTGTATTAAGTGATCCATATCTGGTGAACCACTGGGTAATACTTTGACCAAGTCTAATCGAATTAGTCCCTGATCAGCCATATGTTTTAGAGTGTGAAGGACTGCATGGTGTTCGATTGGAGAACTTATAAAATGATGAATTCCCAAATGAAGTAAAGCAGATTGTAAAATAGTGTTATCCCCTTCTGTACCACCAGACGTGAAAATGATTTCTTTAGGTAAAACACCCATTTGCTTAGCAATAGTCATTCGTGCAGATTCTATCTTAGCTTTTGCAGAACGTCCTGCAGCATGTACAGAAGATGGGTTGCCAAAATTTTCATGCATGGTATCATACATAACTTTACTTACTTCAGGGTAAATTTTGGTAGTCGCGGCGTTATCAAAATAAATCATTCCCATAAACTACTTCGGCTCGAAAGTTTTAAGTGTTGATATTATAATATTAACGCAGTCTAATAATTGATTCTCTGTTATTACCAATGGAGGTGCAAAACGGATAATATTTCCATGGGTGGGTTTGGCTAATAATCCATTTTCTTTAAAAGACATACAAATATTCCACGCAGTGTCACTTTCTGGGCTATCGTTAATAACAATAGCATTAAGCAGACCCCTACCACGCACCAAAGTCACAATATTACTAGATTGTATATAATTGTTCATTTGCTCCCTAAAAACCTTGCCAAGTTTTAGCGAATTTAATGCAAGTTCTTCTTCTTGTACAACTCGAAGTGCTTCTGTAGCCACAGCGGCAGCAATTGGATTTCCTCCAAAAGTGGACCCGTGTTCACCTGGCTTGATACACATCATCACTTCGTCATCAGCCAAGACCACTGAAATAGGAAAAAATCCACCCGATAGTGCTTTTCCTAAAATTAAAATATCTGGTCTAGCTTCTTCATAGTCTGTTGCTAACATTCTACCAGTTCGAGCTATACCTGTTTGTACCTCATCAGCAATAAACAAAACATTATATTTGTCACAAAGCGATCTAATCCCAGATAAATAACCTTCATCTGGAACAATAACTCCTGCTTCACCTTGAATAGGTTCAACCATAAATGCACAAACATTAGGGTCTTTAAATTCAGCTTCTAATGCCTCTAAATCGTTGTATGGAACTAAATCATAACCGGGCATATATGGGCCAAAACCAAGGTAGGAAATAGGGTCATCAGAACTAGATATTGCGGCTAAAGTACGCCCCCAAAAATTACCTTTAGCAAAAATAATTCGAGCTTTATTTTTGGGAATATTTTTTTTCATATATCCCCATTTACGAGCTAATTTATTAGCTGTTTCGCCTCCTTCAACTCCAGTATTCATGGGAAGAACTTTATCATAACCGAATAAATTGGTAATGTAAGCTTCAAACTCACCTAGAACATTATTGTAAAAGGCTCTTGAGGTAAGTGTTAAACGTTCAGCCTGATTACTTAATGCTGATAATATTTTAGGATGACAATGACCTTGATTGACAGCAGAGTAAGCAGACAAAAAATCATAATACTTTTTTCCTTCAACATCCCATAAAAAAACTCCTTTACCTTCAGAGAGAACAACAGGCAGGGGATGATAATTGTGTGCTCCATGCGTATGCTCAAGATCTATGAATTGTTCGCTTAGTTTTGTGTCAATTGCCATTTTAACAAAAATACGGAAGCCTCAGGTAATAAAAAAGTTATATAAACGTTTCGTATTTTTCTCAATAAGATAAATCTATAATTCTTAAATAAAACTAAAAATTGTTAATGAGTTAATATTTAAATAAATAATGAAACATATATCTAGTGTACAAAACCAATCAGTTAAAAGAATTATTGAATTACAGTCTAAAGCTAAGGCAAGAAAAGAAAGCAATTGCTTTATAGTTGAGGGCTTAAGAGAGCTCCAATTGGCATTTATGGCCGATTATGAGGCAACACATATTTACTGGTGCCCGGAAATTTTAACTGATTTGACATTTAAAAAATGGATATCTAAATTCAATCTCAACTCAATAATTATTTCTGTTTCTATAGAAGTATATAATAAAATGGTGATACGCGGTTCGACAGAGGGAGTTATAGGAATACTAAAGCAAAAAAATGTTAAATTGGAAGATTGGCAACCAAAAAACAATTGCCTGTTTTTATTAGTTTTAGAGTCCATTGAAAAACCTGGAAATCTGGGCGCCATACTTCGCACTGCTGATGCATCAGGGGTAGATGCTGTAATTATAAGTGATCCTCATACCGATATTTATAATCCAAATGTAATAAGATCAAGTGTTGGTGGGTTCTTTTCTGTACAAACATTTGTTTGTGAAAACAAGCAGACTAAAGATTTTCTAAAAAAATTTAAAATAAACATATATGCCGCTTCACTACAAAAAAGCATAAAACATACAGATGGAGATTTTACTAAAGCAACAGCCTTTGTTATGGGGAGCGAAGCAAAAGGCCTAAGTGCATTTTGGCTAAAAGAAAGTACGGCCATTAAAATACCCATGTTGGGTCATGTTGACTCTTTAAATGTATCTGTAGCTACTGCCATTTTGGCTTATGAAGTTGTACGTCAACGCAAGTCCTAATTTTTGTATATTTAACTATGCAAATTTCAGAAGTTAAGGAGAATGCAATCATTGCGCAGCACTACAAGAATTTGCTCCGCAATAGTTACCAATCATTAACCAACGAAGACAAAAAACTCATTCGGTTGGCCTTTGATACAGCTGTAGATGCCCACAAAGATCAAAGACGGAAAAGTGGAGAGCCCTATATCATGCACCCGATTGCTGTAGCCCAGATAGTTGCAGATCAAATTGGACTTGGTGCAACATCAATTGCAGCAGCCCTACTCCACGATGTAGTTGAGGACACTCCCATGACACTTGATGATATAGCTCTGATGTTTGGGGATACCGTCGCCAAAATTGTTGATGGACTTACAAAAATATCAAAACTCTCAAAAGACAAGCGCGATTCCATTCAAGCTGAAAATTTCAAAAAAATGTTACTGACAATGAATGAAGATGTCAGGGTTATTTTGATAAAAATTGCAGATAGGCTACATAATATGATGACTCTAACTGCGATGCCAGAGGAAAAGCAAGTGCGTATTGCTTCTGAAACACTTTATATTTATGCTCCTTTGGCGCATCGTATTGGCATGTTTAACATAAAAACTCAGCTGGAAGACTTAGCACTCAAGTATACAGAGCCAGAAGTGTATAACGATATTGATATAAAAATCAAAGATAGCGAAGAGGAGCGACAGACATACATAAAGAATTTTACCAAACAACTCCAAAAGCACCTAATCAAAGAACGCATTAATTTTAAAACAGAGGGGCGCTTTAAAAGTATTTTTTCTATTCGCAGAAAAATGCAAATCAAAAATAGAAAGTTTGATAAAGTTTTTGATCGTTTTGCTGTGCGTATTATTTATAAATCAACCCCAAAACAAGAAAAATTTTTGGCATGGAAAATTTATTCCATCGTCACAGACCACTTCCAACCTAACCCAATGCGATTGCGTGACTGGATATCCTCACCCAAATCAACAGGCTATGAAGCCTTGCACATAACTGTAGTTGGACCTGGCGGAAAATGGATTGAAGTACAAATTAGATCTGAGCGCATGCATGAAATTGCTGAAAAAGGATACGCTGCTCATTTTAAATACAAGCATGGAAGCAAAGACGAGGGTGGTATGGAAATCTGGTTAAACCGATTGCGCGACGTTTTAAAATCAGATGAAACCGATGCTGTAGACTTTGTTAAAGACTTTAAACTGAATTTATATGCTAGTGAAATTTTTGTCTTTACTCCCAAAGGAGACTTAAAATCCTTACCAAAAGGAGCTACGCCAGTAGACTTTGCATATTCCATCCACAGTGAAGTTGGTGACAAAACTAGAGGTGCAAAAGTAAATGGTAAAATCGTTCCGCTTAACTATACATTAAATAGTGGTGACCAAGTAGAGATTATTAATTCTGAAAATTCATCTCCCAATAGCAACTGGCTTGATTTTGTAATCACATCAAAAGCTCGATCAAGTATCCGTACTTCATTGCGTGCTGAAGAAAAAAATATTGCTATTGAAGGTAAAGAGCTTTTGAGACGAAAGCTTCGTCAAATGAAATTTAAGTTTGGTGACCGAATCATTAATGCAATGGTATCTTATTTCAAACTTAAAACTAGTCTGGATTTATATTATCGAATAGGTATTGGTACTATTGACAATAAAATGTTAAAGAAGTTTGCCTCTGAGGAAAATAATCGTTTTTACCAGCTCTTTAGAAGACGGCCGTCAGACAAACCCAAAAATGAAAATCTCAATAGCAGTGAAATTTCAAGCTTCTATGATATGTTGGTTTTTGGAAAAGACCAAGAAACCCTCAACTATGTACTAAGTCCTTGCTGTAATCCTATTGCGGGTGATGATGTATTTGGATTTGTATCTGTAAATGAAGGTATTAAGGTGCATAAAAATGAATGCCCAAATGCCATCAGCTTACACTCAAATTACGGCTATCGGATTTTAAGTGCAAAATGGATAGATTCTTCAAAAGGGTTCTTTACTGGAAGCATCCGTCTTTCTGGAATTGATCGAATTGGACTTGTCAGCGAAGTTACCACCCTTATTTCAAATGCGCATAACGTGGATATTACACAAATTAAATTTGACACAGAAAAAGGTACGTTTTCTGGTGAAATAAGACTACACGTAAGACACGCTTCAACACTCCACATGTTAATTAATAAACTTGAAAAAGTATCTGGAATTGAGAAAGTAGTTAGAGATTGATTTCGGTTGCTTATCTTTGTTATACGGTTTATATCATATGAAAAACGAATTGGAGATAGTAAAGAATGTTTTTATTCAATATTTGGATAACAACGGGCATAGAAAAACGCCAGAACGCTTTGCCATACTTGAAGAAATTTACTTAAATGAAGAGCATTTTGATATAGAGTCGTTGTATATTAATATGAAAAATAAAAAATACAGGGTTAGTCGTGCCACACTTTACAATACAATTGAATTATTATTGGAATGTGGCTTGGTTCGAAGGCACCAATTTGGTTTACAACATGCCCAGTACGAAAAGTCATATTTTGACAAACAACACGATCACATAATTTTAACAGATACTGGAGATGTAAAAGAATTTTGCGACCCTCGCATTCAAGCCATAAAACAAACTATCGAGGAAGTTTTTAATATTGACATACACGCGCATTCATTATATTTTTACGGAACCAAAAAAAACTCTAACTAATCATTCATGGCCATTGATTTACTCCTAGGCTTACAATGGGGCGACGAGGGAAAAGGTAAAATTGTTGATGTACTTACAAAAAAGTACGACATTATTGCTAGATTCCAAGGTGGACCCAATGCAGGCCACACCCTAGAATTTGACGAAATTAAACACGTATTACACACAATCCCATCTGGTATCTTTCATCCTACTGCAACCAACTTGGTAGGGAATGGGGTGGTAATAGACCCTGTTATCTTCAAGCAAGAGTTAGACAACTTGGC
Organism: Flavobacteriaceae bacterium; assembly: GCA_002698745.1. Taxonomy (GTDB): domain Bacteria; phylum Bacteroidota; class Bacteroidia; order Flavobacteriales; family Flavobacteriaceae; genus UBA7446. The sequence goes on along the minus strand of PAAD01000032.1, from coordinate 10,425 downwards.
TCCTTATGACATAGATATAAATTCCTCACTACTGGTTTCTAGAAAAGCACACCTTATTCTTCCAACACACCGGCTCCTTGATGCTGCTTCAGAGCTGGCGAAAGGAAAAGCAAAAATTGGATCTACACTCAAAGGTATAGGTCCAACATACATGGACAAAACAGGTCGTAATGGCATAAGGGTTGGCGATATTGAACTAGGTAGTTGGAAAACAAGATATCAGGCACTTCGCGACAAACATTTGGCCATGGTTAACAATATGAATGTCAATCTTGAATTTGACATGGAAGCACTTGACAAGGCATTTTTTGATGCGATAGATTTTCTAAAGTCTAATATTTCATTTGTAGATAGCGAACAGTACTTGAGCGAGGTACAAAAAAAAGGAAAGCAAATTTTAGCAGAAGGAGCACAAGGCTCGCTTTTAGACATTGACTTTGGTACATATCCGTTTGTTACCTCATCCAATACTACTGCCGCAGGCGCATGTACAGGGTTGGGCGTTGCACCAAATAAAATCAGAGAGGTTTATGGCATATTCAAAGCTTATACAACAAGAGTAGGAAGCGGTCCTTTCCCAACAGAACTTTTTGACAAAACTGGCGAAAAAATGGGTCGTGTAGGTCATGAGTTTGGTGCTACCACAGGACGTGCGCGACGTTGTGGTTGGCTGGATTTGGTTGCACTTAGATATGCGGTTGAAGTCAATGGTGTCACCCAACTGATGATGATGAAGGGGGATGTGCTTTCTGGGTTTGACGAGCTAAAGGTATGTGTCTCTTATAACTATAGAGGCGAGAACATTCAGCACCTTCCCTACTCACTAAATGCTGAGGAGTTAAAACCGCAATATACCTCATTACCGGGTTGGGAAGAAGACTTGACCAAAATGCGCAGTGAAGATCAACTACCAAAAACATTTATGGACTATGTAGCGTTTATTGAAGCTTATGTAGAGACACCGATAAAGATTGTTTCTGTTGGCCCAGATAGAAATCAAACTATTTTCCGCTCTTATTAATACTAATACATGAGAGCTATTCTCTTTTCTTGTTTGTTACTTTTATGCACTACTAGACTATCTGCACAGGAAAAAGAAATTGAAATCCGTCAAGCGGGCTCTTTTCAGCTAGATGAAGAAAACTTCCCTGGTGCAAACATTTTAGAACGAAGTGTTACAAAGCAAGTGCATCTAGTGCATCAAGGCATGGACGTTTGGTCTGACAAAGCGTTTTTTTATAAAAAAGAAAACAGATTTGACGCATATGGTAATGTTCGTATCATTCAAGGGGATAGCTTGGTACTTACAAGCGAGAAAGTTAATTACTATGGCAAAATAAAATTAGCAGTTGCAAAAGAACAGGTTGTGCTTGACAACAAGGAAATGCTGCTTAAAACCGACACGCTATATTTTGACAGAGTTAAAAACATAGCCTACTACCCCGTTAATGGCACGGTGTATGATAGCCTGACTACTATAAGCAGCAAAAGAGGGACTTATGTTTCTGACACCAAAAAATACAAGTTTGAAAATAAGGTAGTGGTAACCAATGAAGATTTTACATTGACTTCTACGCGCATGGATTTTTACACTGAAACAAAACATGCGTTTTTTTACGGCGCTACCACCATAATTGGAGAAGATTATGTGGTTCGTTGCCGTGAAGGCTTTTATAACACCGTCAAGAAAGAAGGTTACTTTAAGGATAATGCATCTGTTGACTATAACAATCGCAACATAATAGGGGATAGTATCTATTTTAACGATACCAAAAAATATGCTTCAGCTACACAAAATATCCGCATTACCGATACCATAAACAACTCCTTTATTACTGGAAATTACGGGCAGGTATTTAAAGAAAAAGATTCGGCTATGGTAACACATCGCGCGCTTGCCATAAATCTTGTTGAATTAGACTCACTATTTATTCATGCAGACACCCTTGTTGCGACGGGACCTCCTGAACAACGCATCATACGTGGGTTTCACGGAGTACGTATATTCAAAAAAGATTTGAGTGGAAAGACAGACTCCATACACTTTAATCAAACATCTGGGCGTGCAAAACTCATCAGAAGGCCAATCAGCGACCGTGACTTACAATACTTGACACCACAAGAGATCGCAGATCGCAATCCTATATTATGGTCTGATGAAAGTCAAATGACTGGAGACGAAATCCACCTAACTATTGACAATGAAAAAGAGATATTGGACTCCTTGCTTATATACAATAATGCCTTTGTGATTGAGCAAGACAGTTTGGATGCGGCTAACTTTAATCAAATCAAAGGACTTAAGTTAAAGGGGAAATTCAAAGGGAAAAGCCTTGAAACGGTAGATGTTATTCAAAATACCGAAATGGTATATTACTTATATGATGATGATACTCAAGAGCTCACAGGAATCGACAAAGCGATTTGCAGTGCATTAAGATTAAAATTTGTAGACAGTAGCATTGAAAAAATTACTTTTTTTACAAATCCTGACGGCGTAGTTTATCCACCAAAAGACTTGCCTGAAAACACCAGACAATTGCTTGGGTTCACATGGCGAGAAGACGAAAGGATATACAGCAAAGAAGACTTATTTCACGGTTTAGACCTCGAAAGCTTCAGTATCAAGGTTAAGCAGGCTGAAATAAAAAGGATTTCAAAAGAACAAAAAAGATAGTTGCAATGGCTTCACTTGCATCGTTATTTAAAGATTTTCAAGCGCAAACGACACCATACCCAATGGGACTTGAAATTGTTCATGCAAAGGGTTGTTATTTATACGATAATAATAAAAAGAAATACTTGGATTTGGTAGCTGGTGTATCTGCTTGTAGCTTGGGACATCGACACCCCATTGTTGTACGTGCCATCAAAAGACAATTAGATAAATACCTCCATGTGATGGTCTACGGGGAGTTTGTTCAAAAAGAACCCGTCCTACTTGCCAAGTTACTAGCCGATCATTTGCCACAACAGCTAAACACTACCTATTTAACAAATTCAGGAACTGAGGCTATTGAAGGTGCGTTAAAATTAGCCAAGCGCGTAACCGGACGAGCTGAAATAATTGCTGCAAACAAAGCCTACCATGGAAATACCATGGGGGCGATGAGTGTTATGGGCTATGAATTGCGCAAAAGCGCTTACAGACCCCTTATACCTGGCACATGTTTTATCGAATTTAATAATCATGACGATCTTAAAAAGATAACCAACCAAACAGCTGCTGTTATTTTAGAAACCATTCAAGGTGGTGCCGGATTTATATTACCAGAAAATGGCTATCTGAATAAAGTAAAAAAACGCTGTGTACAAGTTGGTGCCATGCTTATTCTTGATGAAATCCAACCAGGAATTGGACGTACTGGAAAATTATTTGCCTTTATGGATCACGATGTAGCACCAGATATTTTGGTTATAGGAAAAGGGCTTGGTGGCGGACTTCCTGTAGGAGCATTTATTGCAGACCAAAAACATATGGTAAAACTTAAAGAAGCCCCTTCACTTGGCCACATCACTACTTTTGGTGGGAATCCTGTTATTGCTGCGGCATGCAGAGCTACTTTAGAAACCATTCTTAAAAGCAGTTTGATTGAGAATACTATTAACAAAGAAAAACTATTTAGAAAACTACTTATTCACCCCAAAATTAAAGAGATAAGAGGTAAGGGGCTTATGCTTGCGCTCATTATGGACGACGCTAAAATTGCACAATTGTTAGTAAAAAGTTGTATGAATGAGGGAGTTTTGCTGTTTTTCTTACTCTTTGAACCCGCTGCCGTACGTATCTCTCCACCGCTAAACATATCTGAAAAACAGGTTAAAAAAGCCTGTAACATCATCATCAAAGTGCTCAATCAAATTAAGTGTTGATTACTTTGTTGAAAATTGGGTCAACGACCCTACAGTAACTAAAATTCAATTTTTAGCTTTATAATAATAATAAAGTTATGAAGTTTCCTTTTGGCGATTTTTCAAAATTTTCCATTTCGCGATTTGAGTCTATGCTCAAAACTAATGAAATACAATATTTCGATGCATCAGAATTTGAAGAAATTGGACAGTATTATATTGATTCTGCTAACCTAAGTATGGCTAAAAAAGCCATCGAAGTTGGACTCAACCAGCACCCTAATGCAACAGAACTTATATTACTTCTTATTGAATACTACACACTTACAAATTCATACGAAGAAGCACGCATTTTAGTAGACAATCTAATTGCCATTGAGCCTTTTAATCCTTATGCTTTTCAGCATTTAGCTGTAATACAGTCAAAGTGTAATAAGCATCAAGAAGCTATCGATTCGCTCAAAAAAGGCTTGATGCATACAGATAACAAATATGAGTTCCATGCCCTCCTCGCTATGGAATACCTCCATCTAGACTCCTTTTTTATGGCAAAAGAGTATTTCATTAGATGTTTAGAGGAAGAAGTCACAGATAATCATGCGCTGTATAACATTATTTATTGCTTTGAATCGTTAAAAGATCATGACGGTGCCATAGCTTACATGAACGAGTTTTTAAACAGAGACCCATATAACGAGGTAGCATGGCATCAATTGGGAAGACAGTATTTGGCGAAGCAAATGTATGAACAAGCCATAACATCTTTTGATTTTGCCATCATTTGTGACGAAACCTTTATAGGAGCTTATCTAGAGCTTGGTAAAGCATTGGAACAATTGGGACGATTTAATGAAGCTATTAATCACTACGAAATTACGCTTGGAATCGATGACCCTACAGCTTTTGCGCTCCTGCGAATTGGAGAATGCCACTTAAAACTCAAAAATCATGATTTGGGTATCAAGTTTCTTAAAAATGCCATTCACGAAGACCCGCTGTTAGATAAAAGTTGGCTGGCAATATGCGGGTACTACATGCGCAGCAAATCCTATGAAAAAGTATTGCAATACAGCAAAAAAGCTGTTAAAATTGATTCTAGTCATGTAATTTATTGGCGTTTATATGCACAAGCAAATAAAGCATTAGGCTTTTTTGAAGAAGCGAATATAGCATACGAACATTTGGTGAATCTTGGAAGTTATGAGCTACAAACTTGGTTAGACTGGGTGGGTGTTTTGTTACAATTAAAAGACTATAATAAAGGCATTGAGGCTTTACAGCAAGGCTTGGAGTTCCATCCTGAAAACAGTTCCCTAAACTATATGCTGGCTGGTTTTTACATGATGGAAGCAAAGGCAAATGAAGCATCATTCTTTCTTAAAAATGCCTATGCCATCAATCCAAATGAACTGGATGTTTTATATGAAACTTTCCCGTCTTCAAGGACTTCGGTCTTAGTGAAAGACACCTTATCAATTTCATAGTACTTTTTACGCATGATTGCGTAATTTTACATTCCAACACACTGCCTAATGAAGCAATTCATGCAAGAATATATTGTTGTCTATTTTAAAGGTTTGGCAATGGGTGCAGCTGATGTGGTTCCTGGAGTTTCGGGTGGTACCATTGCACTTATCACCCATATCTACGAAAGACTTATAAAAGCTATTGATAAGGTTTCAATAACGCTTATCCTTCAACTCTTTAGTAGCAATAGAAAAGCGGTTTGGCAATCTCTTGATGGTTCATTTGTATTGACCTTAGCGCTAGGAGTTATCACAAGCATAATGCTTGCAAGCAGTTGGGTCTCATGTTTGCTCACAAACTATCCTATACCACTATGGGCCTTTTTTTTCGGGCTTATCTTAGCAAGTGCTTTTATTCTAAAAAATAATGTTTCTAAATGGAATTTTATTGCTTTAACTATGATGGTAATAGGCTTTTGTGTTGCTTTCGGAATTAGTCTAATTACCCCCAATACAGGCTCAGACAGTCTGTTATACCTTTTTTTATGTGGTGTGCTTGTTGTTATAGCTATGATACTTCCCGGTATTTCAGGTGCTTTTATTCTAATTCTACTAGGGGCCTATGAAACAGCTATAAACTCATTGGAAAAGATAAAGAGTTTTGAGGTGGAAGGCTTGGTAGTTTTTTTAGTAATGGCTTCAGGTGGTTTGGTGGGCCTAAAAGCCTTTGCAAAAATACTGCGTTGGCTTTTTACCCAACATAAAAACATCGTTTTGGCTGGAATGACTGGCTTTTTATTGGGCTCACTATACAAGGTGTGGCCATGGAAAAAAGTCACCTCTTACTACACCAACAGCGATGGCTTGGAAGAACCGCTCACAACAGCAGTTGTTCTGCCTGATTTGGCCAATCCCGATGCACAAATATTGTTGGCCTTTACAGCTTTCATAACGGCATTATTTTTGTTGTATTTTTTACAAAAATTTAGCTTTAAAGGCCATGGCTAACCGATCATTATCAGATTACAGCTTATTAATTCTAAAAGGGATTGCTATGGGTATTGCCAATAAAATACCTGGCGTTTCTGGTGGTATTGTAGCCGTCGTTACAGGCTTTTATGAAGAGCTTATTTTTTCTTTTCAACGCCTAAACTTTGAGGCAGTTTCGTTGTTATTTAGAGGCCGTTTTAAAACCTTTTGGCAGTATATTAATGGTAAGTTCTTAATAGCCTTATTTTTTGGGGTTGTGTTGAGCTATTTTACCTTATCCCTCTTGTTAGATGCAGCACTGACAGCCTATCCGCTTAATGTATGGGCACTATTTTTTGGTTTGGTTTTGGCATCAGCGCTAATTTTATATCGAAACTTCAGCAAATGGAATAAAAAAAATATATTATTAGGCATTATCGGACTTGCTGTAGGTGTAAGTTTAAGCCACTTATCTCCATCAAAAGAAAATACCAGCCTATTATACATTTTTTTGTGCGGGTATCTGAGTATCATAGGTATGACCTTACCAGGCTTGTCAGGGTCGTTTTTACTTATCCTAATGGGGAATTATTCGCTGTTGCTTGTAGACAGTGTAAATGCATTGGGCAGATACATCATAAGTACTTTTAGCACAGTTGAGCTACTCCCAAAAGACGAGACTTACGTCCTTATGTTTGCTGTATTTCTGACCGGATCATTGGTAGGTATCAGTAGTCTTTCAGCTTTGATTCACAAAATACAGCAGCGTGCAAAAGACGAATTACAAGTCGTGTTGATTGGATTTATTTTTGGTTCGCTATTTATTCTTTGGCCACCAAATAGAATTACTAATTTTACGCAAACAAACAGCATTACAAACACCACCTGGGCTGTAATTTGGTGTTTAGTGGGATTAATTATTGTGTTTGCACTAGATTATTATGAGCGGAAAAAATAAGATGCGTTTTGGACTTTTAGGTAAGGACATAGACTATTCCTTTTCAAAAGCATATTTTACTGAAAAATTTCAAAAAGAGAAGCTTAATCATTGTTGCTATGAAAATTTTGATCTGGCCGATTTATCTAATTTTAAAATGATTTTACAAACCGCTCAACTTAAAGGGATGAATGTTACTATCCCATACAAACAAGAAGTGATACCCTTTCTTGATAATCTTGATGAAGTTTCAAAAGCTATTGGTGCGGTGAACACCATTGTGTTCAATAAAGACGGAACAACAACGGGATATAACACCGATTACATAGGCTTTCAAAAGAATATTTCTCCTATGATTACAGAAAAAATTAAAGCCGCATTGGTACTAGGTACTGGTGGGGCATCTAAAGCAGTGGTCTATGCATTACACAAAATGGGAATTGGAACTCAATATGTTTCAAGAAAAAAGAGCACCAATAATTTAACCTATAGCGACATAACTGATATAATCTTGAAAGACCACAAATTAATTGTGAACTGTACTCCTTTAGGAACCTATCCTGACATATTCCAAAAACCAAATCTCAATTACGAGCAGCTTACAAATGATCACGTACTTTTCGATTTAATTTATAATCCTACAGAAACAGCTTTTATAAAAGCTGGTAAAAAAGCTGGAGCAAGGACTGGAAATGGGAAAAATATGCTAGTTGTGCAAGCAGAAGCCTCTTGGCGCTTATGGAATACGTGATTTTTTTTGAGTGGTATACTATAAATTGTATATTCGAATTGATTTAAATCATGACTATGTTGGAAAAAACCGACAACGATTTGCCAAAAGCAAACGATGAAAAAGTAAGTGACGAAACTTCTATCCCCATTACCAAAAAAGAAGACAAATCCACTAAAATACCTATTAAACCTAGTGTTGAAGCGGTAACAGAGGAACAAGCTGAAGAGATCGAAGCTGTGGTCGAAAAGCAGCATGAAGAATCAGTTAAGACTGTTGAAGAAGCAGTTGAAGCTACTAAAGCAACAGGTGGTACAGCCTATAAAGATTCAACAACTGATACAGAAGGCAAAGAACAGGAGTTTGAGGGAATGGACCCGAGAAAAATACTTGATAATTTCTCCGAAGCCTTAAGAAACAAACCTATACAAAGTCTAAAAAAGACAGTAGAGGCTTTGACTAAGGCCTTTGAAAAAGAAATGACTGCCCTTAAAACCATACAAAGACAAGCTTTTATTGACGAAGGAGGTAATGAAGAGGCATTTTATTTTAATCCACCTTTACTAAAAGATTTCAATAATCTTGTTCGCAGATACAAATCAGACAGAAGCAAATACTATAAAAGTGTTGAAGAAAAACAGCAAAAAAGTCTCGAGGAAAGACTCGCACTGATAGAAGAGCTAAAAGGACTTATTAGTATTGAACAAGATATAAACGCCACATACAAGCAATTCAAAGATTTACAAAAGCGATGGAAAGAAACGGGTCAAGTGCCTAGAATAGAAGCTAACAATGTTTGGAAAACATATCACCACCATGTCGGTCATTTTTATGATTTCTTACACTTAAACAGAGAACTACGTGAGTTGGACTTCAAATTTAATTTAGAACAAAAACTAAAAATTTGTGAACAAGCAGAGGCGTTAGCAGCTATGGAAGATATTCCAAAGGCCTTTCGTCACCTGCAAACACTACACAAAAAATGGAAAGATGAACTTGGGCCTGTAGACAAAGAACACAGCGAAGAGGTCTGGCAAAGATTTAGCGAGGCTACGAAAATTGTTCATGATAAGCGAAGATACTTTATCAAGAATCAGGAAATTATTTTCGAGGAAAATCTTGTCAAGAAAAGAGCTGTCCTTCTTCAAATGGAAGAATTATTAGTCAAAGAATTTAATCCTAAAACCAATATCAATAATTTTTCAAAAACCTATAATGGGCTTCGAGAAGCGTTTTTTGCTATTGGTAAGGTACCTGAGAAACAACGTAATGATCTGTGGTCAGATTTCAAAAGGACATCAAACCGGTTTAGCAAAAAAAGAAACCGCTTCTATAAGACGCTAAAGAAAGAATACACAATTAATGTAGCAAAGCGGACGGCACTTATTGAGCAAGCCGAAATCTTAAAAGATCAAACCAATCACAAAGAAACAACGCCACAAATCATCGCTCTACAGAAGCAATGGAAAATGGCTGGTCCCGTGAGAAAAGAAGATTTTATTAAACTTAATGAGAAGTTTAGAGGTTTATGTAATGAGTATTTCGAGACTAAAGATACCAATCGCAATCAGCAAAACGAAATACAGAAAGAAAATATCAAAGAGAAAATGAAACTTTTAACCACGCTGAAAGAAGTGATCTCATCTGATAACAAGTTCAACGAAAAAGACATTGACAGCATGTTATCAAAATGGAATACCATAGGCTATATCCCTAGGAACAAGATGAGTATAAATAAAGACTTTTTAACCCTTGTTGACAAAGCTTATAAGATCATTGGTCTTTCATCTGGAGACATTACACAGAAAAATTATTTGAACAAACTAGATAGTATCAAAGAGGATGATAATAGTATACGCAAGGAAGTGCAATCCCTGAACCGTCGCATTGGTGAAATAAAACAAGAAATTATCCAACTGGAAACCAACTTACAATTTTTTGGAAAAAACCAAGACAAGAATCCAATTGTCATTAAGGTTCATGAAGATATCGTACAACATCAAAAACGCTTAGATAGTTTAGAAGAAAAAAAACTCTTGGTAAAATCTTTGATAAATGGCTAAGTATACTTTTTCTTGGCTGCTTGCCAAAGCTGTTCCCACTGCTTGGGAGTTAGGCTGACAAGTTCATACCCTTGCTGTTTAGCTATCTTTTCCATGGCTTCGAAGCGGCTACGAAAACGTCTATTTGTTGATGAGAGTGCGTCGTCGGGATTAATTTTTAAAAAACGTGCATAATTGACTAGTGAAAAGAACACATCCCCAAATTCATCTGTGATTTTTTCTTTTGTGCCATGATTAATTTCATGCTCCAATTCGTTCAACTCCTCCTTGATTTTATCTTTTACCCCGTCAATACTTTTCCAGTCAAAACCAATACTTGCGGCTTTGTCTTGCATACGACTGGCCATAACCAAGCTAGGTAAACTTTTAGGAACTCCCGACAAAACGCCTTTGTTGCCTTCTTTGAGT
>PAAD01000031.1 GCA_002698745.1 Flavobacteriaceae bacterium | reverse complement strand
TTCAAAAGCGCACGTGGCGGAATTGGTAGACGCGCTAGGTTGAGGGCCTAGTGGGAGTTAAATCCCGTGGAGGTTCGATTCCTCTCGTGCGCACATTTTTGTCCTATTTTCAGTCCTGCATATTTATTTTTTTTTGTAATTTTGTTTAATTATGTTTATAAAACATTAAACAAATGGATCGGGTTAAAAATAATTTTAGTATAAAAAACCTAGAACATCTTTCTGGGATCAAGGCACACACGATCCGCATATGGGAAAAGCGTTACAACCTATTTGAACCGGAACGAACTAATACCAACATACGTCTTTACAATCTTGAAAATCTTCAAAAACTTTTGAATGTTACACTTTTGTATAACAATGGTCACAAGATTTCTAAAATAGCCATTCTCAGCCCACAAGAAATAAATGAAAATGTTCACAAACTTACCATAAACAAAAATGCAGATGATTGGTCCATAGGTTTGTTTAAACTTGCTATGATTAATTTTGATCAAAGGTTATTTAGCAAAACTTTTAATGATTTACTGCAACAATTTTCATTTAGCGAGGTGTTTAAAAACGTATTTGTTCCATTAATGAACGAATTGGGCGTTTTATGGCAAACAAATTCAATTAGCCCGTCACACGAACACTTTATTACAAGCTTGGTTAAACAAAAAATCCACGCTATGTGCGAGGAATTACAACAAAAATCCACCCGAAGAACTGATCGTAAGTTTGTTTTATTTCTTCCGGATAACGAAATTCATGAGTTAGGTCTGTTGTATCTACAATACGAAGTTCTAAACAATGGTTTTGAATGTGTATTTTTGGGTCAGTCCGTTCCAATTAAAAGCCTAAGTAATCTAATTGACATAGGTGAACCAATTACATTCATCTCATACTTCACTATTGAGCCATCGCAGGATAAAATCAAAGCATATTTAAATACCTTTAATTCAGAAATCATTGAAAATATTGATAGCGAATTATGGGTTTTAGGATATCAAGTTAAATTTATGTCAGATGAAATGCCCGAAAAAATACGTAAATTTAAGTCTATCGATGATGTAATTTATGCTCTGAATGTTGTTTAGTAAATACCTAACATTTTATTCCTTGGGGTAAATTCACGAGATAATTATTTTATATTTACAAGCATTAATGTAAAAATATGAAATCGCTATTCGACCATGTTTCTCATCTGAGTAGTAAACTAGTAACTGAATCTTACAGTACGTCCTTTTCATTAGCAACTCGTATACTTTCTAGTGAAATCCGTCAAGATATATACAATATTTATGGTTTTGTCCGTTTGGCAGATGAGATTGTGGACTCTTTCCATGATTACAATAAAGCAGAATTATTTAACCGTTTTGAGCGATCATTAGAAGAAGCACTTACAGACAGAATTAGCCTAAACCCAATTTTAAACAGCTTTCAAGAAACGGTACACCGCTACCAAATTGATCGCGAATACATAAACTCTTTTATGAAAAGTATGAATTGGGATTTATCTAAGAAAATATATTTGAGTGACGAAGAGTATAAAGCTTACATATACGGATCTGCAGATGTAGTAGGCCTAATGTGTTTAAAAGTTTTTGTTAAAGGAGATAATTTACTATTCAAATCTTTAAAAGATTCTGCCATGCATTTGGGGTCGGCTTTTCAAAAAGTTAATTTCTTAAGAGACCTAAAAGCAGATCACGAACATCTTGAACGCTCCTATTTCCCTAACGTTGATATGAATGCTTTCGATGAAGATTCAAAACAGGCCATAATTAAAGAAATTGAAGCTGACTTTAATGCTGGCTTAGAGGGCATTTTTCAATTACCAAATGATGCTAAATTTGGTGTCTACACGGCATATAAATATTATCTCCGCCTACTGAAAAAACTCAAAAAAACACCCTCAACACAAATTAAATCCAAGAGAATTCGCGTTCCGAACTATCAAAAAGTAGATGTATTAGCGCGTTCATTTATTCGTTATCAATTTAATTTATTATAAGATCCAAGACCATGTCCCTGATTGCCCAAATTAGTGTATTTTTTGTAACTTTTTTTGTCATGGAATTTATGGCGTGGTTTAGCCACAAATATGTCATGCATGGCTTTTTGTGGTCGCTCCATAAAGACCACCACCACAAAAACCATAACTCTTGGTTTGAACTTAATGACCTGTTTTTTATTTTCTATGCGATTTTGAGTATAGCGTGTGTAATATTATGGGGGGAATATGGTTTTGAGTCTGGACTCGCCATCGGTATAGGTATCTTTGTTTATGGGTTGGCTTACTTTATGGTCCACGATATCTTTATTCATCAGCGTTTTAAAATTTGGCGTAACGCTAACAATCGCTATGCAAGAGGCGTTAGACGCGCACACAAAATTCACCACAAACACCTTGGCAAAACAAACGGGGAATGTTTTGGCATGTTGTGGGTTCCTTTAAAGTATTTTAAATAGCAAGTTTTGCCATCATGATAGCTGCAACAGCAGCTTCTACACCCTTATTCCCTAGCTTTCCACCACTCCTAGCTTGTGCTTGCGACAATGTATCATCGGTTAGTACTCCGAAAATAACTGGGGATTTACCTTGAAGATTAAGGTCTTTAATTCCAAGAGCCACTGCTTCACACACATAATCGAAATGTGGAGTTTCACCCCTGATTACACTGCCTAGAGCAATAATAGCATCGTAATCTGCATCCATGGCTAGTTTACATCCATATACCAATTCTAAACTACCAGGAACGTTTATACGTAGTATATCAGTACAATTCTTTTGCTCGAGTACAGCACGGGCGCCTTGAAATAAATTTTCTGTTATTTCGTTATTCCATTCAGAAACAACAATGGCAATTCGAAGACCAGCTGCACTAGGCACTACATCCAAATTTAAAGGAACTTGTTGTGCTGTCGCCATACTAGTTTTGGGCTTGTGCTAATAGAACCTCGACATGTTTTGCCTGAGGAGTTTCTGCATAGTCTGCAGCTAAAGTTTCTAACATTAATTCAGCATCGGACTTAAAATTTAAACTTAAAGCTACTTGAGCAGCTTTAAGTAAAAAACGAGGTTTTGTCATATCGTTATCAGCATAATTTGCTGCTTTTTTATAATATTCTAAAGCATCCTCAAGTTGGTTTAGTTCTGTAAATGCGTCTGCGATTCCACCAAGTGCAAGTGCGCCCAATACAGGGTCATTTGCAGAAAATTTTTCTAAATAATTAATAGCCGAATCATATTTCCCACGCTGAAGATATATCATACCAGCATTGTAAGTGGCAATTTCAGCAGCCGCAGAACCACCATAACTGTCGATGATTTCTATAAATCCAGGGTTTAGCCCATCACCTTCAAGTGCGAGAACAAACAAAGAATCTTGCAAGGTTGGATCATCCAAAGCTTTATTAAAGTGGTCTTGTGCCTGTGCCATTAGGTTAGTAGACTCTTCTTGCATGGGCTTAGCCACATAGTTTTCAAAGGCCAAATAAGCAAATACTCCAACTACGACTAGGCCTATAAGAGAAAGGATATAGTTCTGGTTTTGAGAGACCCAAGCCTCTGCACGACCTGCAGAAGTGTCAAGTGTTGAAAATACTTCAGCTGTTACACTCTCTTTCTTTGTTGCTTGTTGTTGGGGCATTTTTGATTTACCTCCCCGTTTTTTGTACGTAGCCATTTTAAAATGTTATGAACGCAAAAATAAAATTTTTATTCCAATACACCTTGCCACCAAAATGTTTATTTTGGATGCTTCTTAAATATATATTGTTTTATGAGCAATTTGCGTCTTAACTTCCTCGAAATTACTAACTACAAAAACGTGTCAAGTGCAAGTTATACATTTAATACACCTATTCATTGTTTTGTTGGGAATAATGGGAAAGGAAAAACCAATACGCTGGATGCCATCTACCATTTGGCCATGGGACGTAGCTATTTTTCTGCTATAAATGCCCATACGATACAACATCAGGCCGAATTTATGCGCATTGAAGGCCACTTTGAGCGTAATGAAAGTATGGAACGAATCGAATGTCTACTCAAAAGTGAAGCAACGAAAGTATTTATTAGAAACGGCAAGAAATACAAAAAACTTTCAGATCACATCGGTTTGCTACCTACTGTAATGATTTCTCCATCCGACGTAGACCTAATAAACGAAGGCAGCCAAACAAGAAGAGGCTTTATCGATCGTCTGATTGGACAAGCTAACAAAGCCTATTTGCATCAACTCATTCAATATCAGAAAGTATTACAACATCGTAATGCCCTGCTAAAGCAAATGGGGCGCTATGGGCAAGCAGTAAATGAAACATTAGAAATTTATAACGACCAGTTGGTCTTTCTAGGATTACCCATTCACCAAACTCGAGTCGAATACCTATCAACTTTTGAACCTTTGTTTAAAAAGCGATATGCCGCCATAAGTGGTGTTGAAGAAAACGTAAGCGTGTCATATAAAAGTCAACTATTAGAAGAAGATTTTGGTAAGCTAATTAAAAACACTGCAACTCAAGATCGTGTGGCACAATTCACCACCGTGGGTATTCACAAAGATGATTTGGTGTTTCAAATTGATGGATACCCCATAAAGAAATTTGGCAGCCAAGGTCAACGTAAATCTTTGTTAATCGCACTAAAATTGGCGCAATTTGATATGCTAAAACAAATTACGAGTGTTACACCCTTACTACTTTTAGATGATATTTTTGACAAGCTAGACGAAGATCGTGTTTCAAAAATCATCAGTCTGGTAAACGAATCTTATTTTGGCCAACTATTTATTACCGATACCCATCCCGAACGAACAGAGGCAGTTATAAAAAAAACAAAACAAGCCTTCCAATTACATCATTTATGAGAACAGCTTATTCTCTTTTATGTTTGCTTTTGATAAGCTGTACTGCCAATATAAAACCAGCAGATTTAGATCAACTTAATGGCTATTGGCGTATTTACAAAGCAGTTTCGCCAAGCGGTGAAGAAAAACAATACAAATCAAATGTTGACGTTGATTTTTTTGGACTTGATAACCAAAATGGTATTAGAAAAAAACTAAAGCCCCTTTTAAATAATCAATTTAATAATTCCAATGATTTTGTGGCATTCAGCATTGCTTTTTTGGAAAATAAATGCATTATTACATACAGTAAACAAAACCAAATTTGGCAAGAAGAAATCACGGAATTAACAGCTAACAAACTAAAGCTAAAAGATGCTCGAGGTGTCGTCTTTCATTATATTAAATATCAACCATGAGCGCACGAAAAGATGAACCACAAAGCATAGAAGACGTGCTACGTCAATTTAAGTCAAATAATAAGATTGAAAAAGGCCTTGATAATGTCAAGTTGACGGCTTTGTGGGCAGAACTAATGGGTCCTGGAGTACAAGCTTACACCAGATCAGTTAAATTGGTAAGAGACACACTGTACGTAAGCATTTCATCCTCCGTACTACGCGAGGAACTGAATTACGGAAAAGACAATATCATTGCCATGCTCAATGAGGGCTTAAAAAAAGATTGTATTACTAAACTAGTATTACGTTAAAACTGCTCACTTTCTGTAAAGTGAAAAGCAATCTCAATTACTGCGTTTTCATCGCTATCAGAGCCGTGAATCGCATTCTCACCAACAGAGCTTGCAAAAGATTTACGAATGGTTCCTTCTGCTGCTGCTTCTGGGTCAGTTGTGCCTATTAGAGTACGAAAATCATCAACTGCATTATCTTTCTCCAGCACTGCGACTACAATAGGACCACTTGCCATAAATGAAACCAAATTATTAAAAAATGGACGTTCGTTATGAACAGCATAAAAAGCTTCTGCAGCTGTTTGAGACAAGCGTGTCATCTTTAATGCTTTAAATCTAAAGCCTGCTTCAGCAATTTTACTCAATATCGCACCAGTGTGGCCATTTGAGACTGCATCAGGCTTAATGATTGTGAAAGTTTGATTTGTTTTCATATCGAATTTTGTGCAAACCTAATGAAATTCATATAAAGTCATTTGCAAGTATTTAGTTATTTGTAATTTTGAACAATGATGCGTATTGCACTCTTTGGTACTGGTAACCTTGCCACACATTTCATAAAAGCCTTTAAAGGATTAAAAGCCATTTCCTGTGTTCAATGGATTGGCAGAAAAAAAAATTTAGCACTAGCAAACACCACACCGTATTTTAATAGGTTCCAAAATGATATTGAAGTGGACATTTGCATTTTAGCCATTTCAGATGACCACATTTCTGAAGTCGCACAAAGTTTTACGACAAACGCTTTGGTGGTACATACAGCGGGAGCCCAATCAATAGATGCACTGGCGCCCCATAAACGCAGCGGGGTTTTCTATCCATTACAAAGTTTTTCACAAAACCAAAAGCTAAGTTGGGAAAACATTCCCATCTGTTTTGAAACAAAATATAGTACTGACCTAGATATGCTAGAAAATCTTGCACGGCAATTGAGCAATGAAGTCCATTATATGACCACAAAACAGCGACTGCACCTCCACACAGCAGCCGTATTTGCAAATAACTTCTGCAACCACCTTCTGGGTATTAGCCAAAAAATCACTTCAAATGCAGCACTCCCCCATACCTTGCTCCATCCGATTATCAAGGAAACGCTTTCCCGCAGCCTTGACTTGGATGCAGCCAAAAATCAAACTGGTCCAGCTAAACGAAACGATATAAAGACACAGTCAAAACATATTGATATCTTGACGGCCGAAGAAACTGCATTGTATCGAGCCTTAAGTCAATCTATTTATAAAACACATAACAAATGAGTTACAAAGAAGAATTTAGATATATTACCACTTTTATTTTTGATTTAGACGGAGTCTTTACTGATGGCAGCATCAACATTTTGCCCGATGGTGAGATGATACGTACCATGAATACTAAAGACGGTTATGCGGTCAAAGCAGCGCTTCACGCTGGCTATGGTGTTGTCATAATTTCTGGCGGCACAAATGAAGCCGTAAGGACCCGCCTAAACCAACTAGGTGTCAAAGATGTGTATTTGGGTGCACATCAAAAAGGTGATATACTTCACAATTACAGTAAAGAAAACAATATAAGTTTTGAAAACATGCTCTTTATGGGTGATGATATTCCTGATATTGAAGCAATGGAGCTGGTACGACTTGGATGTTGTCCAAACGACGCAGTTACAGAAGTTTTAGCAGCAGCTGACTACATCTCACATAAAAAAGGTGGTAAAGGCTGTGTTCGAGACATAATTGAACAAGTGTTAAAGGTGCAAGGCAAGTGGGGAATACTCACTAATGCCCGTAACGACAGCAAATGAGATATAAACTAATACTTGGTTCTGGCTCTCCCAGGCGCGTGGACCTTTTACAACAAATGGGTGTGGTCTTTGAGCACCGTATTTTAGCTGTAGAGGAGATATATCCACAAGAACTAAAAGGCGTTGAAATCACTGATTTTTTAGCACAATTGAAAGGAAAGGCACATCAGCAAAAACTACAGCAACAAGAATTGGTACTTACTGCAGATACCATTGTATGGTTCGAAAATAACGCACTATGTAAGCCAAAAAATGAAGCCCATGCTATTGAGATGCTATCAAAGTTATCTGGTGAAACGCACGAGGTTATCACATCTGTTTGTTTGAGTTCCAAAGAAAAACAAACTTGCATTCATGAAACAACAAAAGTGAGTATGGCTGTATTGTTGAAAGCAGATATTATTCATTACGCCAAAACTTACAAGCCTTTGGATAAAGCAGGAGGTTATGGCATACAAGATTGGATTGGATTGATTGGAATATCCAAAATATTGGGTTCTTATACTAATGTTTTGGGTTTGCCTACTGAAAAAACATATCAATTACTGCTTCCCTATTTGTCATCAATCAAATAATAGAAATCGATCTATTTTCAATATTGTTATATTTACTGTAAGATATAAATAATCAATAATGACTGAGCCAAAAGCATATATCATTGAATTTCTCTCCGATGAATGGATAAGAAATTGTCTGTTGACGCTGTTTCTTATGGCTGCTTATCTACTTGTTGGTAAGCGCATCTCAGCTAAGTATCAGCTGCTAATGGGTGTATTTATATCTATACTTTTAATCATTACAACTATCACGGGTCACACACGTAACATCATCAATGGTTATTGGAATATTAGTGATAACTTACCCATGCACCTTTGCAGCGTTTCAAATCTCATCGCTTGTTTTATTCTGTTCATTCCTAAAAATAATAGGCTTTTTGAGTTTTTGTATTATGCTGGTATTATTGGAGCGTTTCAGGCCTTTTTCACGCCACAAATAAACAATTTTGATGGAACTAATTATGAATACCTAGAGTACTATCTATCGCACGGTGGTATTATGCTATTACCAATATATATGTTCAAAAATCTTGGCTATAAGTTGACGGAATATTCTTGGCTAAAAGTTGTGATTTACCTCAACATATTACTGGCTATTGTAATGCCTTTGAATTTTATCATCGACTCCAACTACATGTACCTTGCATACGCACCTAATGTCAGTAATCCACTAATCATAGGCGATTGGCCTTACTATATTTTGTTTTGGGAAATCATAATCGTTATCCTTACTTATATCCTCTACGTAATAAGT
>PAAD01000030.1 GCA_002698745.1 Flavobacteriaceae bacterium | reverse complement strand
TTTCAGGATCTGATTTTGAAACAACTCCTGCACCTGCATGGTAGTGCAGTACATTATTTTTGCTCAAAAAGGATCTGATGATAATGGCGTGGTTGTAGTTGCCTTTGAAATCTAAAAACCCAATAGCGCCTCCGTAGAACGAGCGATCTGTGGTTTCATAAGATTCGATAAGCTGCATAGCGCGGTATTTGGGTGCACCACTTAATGTTCCAGCAGGGAAGGTGTCTGCTACAATTTGCATGGTAGCTGTATCGGTCTTTTTTTGTCCTGTTACTTTGGATACCAAGTGAATAACGTGGGAGTAAAATTGTACCTCTCTGTCCTTTTCAACGCTCACTTCGTACCCATGACGGCTCAAATCGTTTCTTGCCAAATCCACCAGCATCATGTGTTCAGCGTTTTCTTTTAAATCTTTTGCCAATTCTTCTGCTCTGGCTTCGTCTTGAATGTCGTTTCCAGTACGGATAAATGTGCCTGCAATGGGATGAATTTCAGCCAATCCATCTTGCACGACCAGTTGTGCTTCTGGGGAACTACCAAAAATTTTAAAACCACCAAAGTCAAAATAGAAAATATAGGGAGAAGGATTGATGGAGCGTAGCACTCGATACAAACTGAAATCATCTCCGTTATAGGCTTGTGAAAAACGGCGGGAAAGTACTATTTGAAAAACGTCCCCACGCATACAATGTTTTATGCCTTTTTTGACCAAGTCTACAAATTCTTCGTCGCCCATATTGGACGATGCTTCTCCTTCTTTTTTAAAGGAATAAGAATCGCGCTCAGGTGCCTTGAGTAATTGTACGACTTCATTCAGGTTGCTTTCGCTTTGGTAGCAATGCGCAAAAAGTTTGGCTTGGTTGTTAAAAACATTGATGGCAATAATGTTTTGGTATAACGCATAATATATCTCAGGTATATCGGCATCCCCTCCTTTTTTGGTTAGCTCAATGTTTTCAAAATACTGGACTGCTTCATAAGATGTGTAACCAAATAAACCATTGCTTAAAAAGCGGTTTTGCAAATCATCTGTTTTAAATCGAGCAGCAAATGCTTCGAGTTTATCAACAACAGATATGTCAACTGTAACATCTGTTAGTGAGGTGCTGCCATCCGGAAAGCGTTCCGTTATGTGTCGATTATGAACCTTAAAGAACGCAATGGGGTTAAAGCATATATAGGCCACACTGTTATCATTGGCACCATAGTCGGAGCTTTCGAGCAACACACTTTCTGGGTATGCGTCTCTAATTTTAAGATACATATTTACTGGCGTCATCGTATCGGTCAAGAGTTCACAAGTATCTGTACGTAGTTTAAACTTCATTAGTTAAAAATAAAAAAAGGCCTGTCATATATTGACAAGCCTTTCAATTGTATATAATACGCTTATCATCCCCAATTAGGAGTTCCACCAAAGCGTATTAAAAATGCGTTTTTTCATCTTTCCAAATATATACAATTCAGCGATAAAAAAACAAGGGCTAGTAGGCAAAGCTCACACGAAGCTTTAATTCGTCATTTATTAGTCTGTCTCCTAAATTTTCAAAAAAGGATCCAGACCTATATTTCACATTGTATCTTGAACGGTCTATTTCTAATTCAGCGGTGGCTGTATTTCCATCTGTTTTAAGTTCAAAAGTCTCAGAATTGGTAATGCCGCGAATGGTAAAATTTCCGATTATATTATATCCATAATCTGTAGGAACAACAGTAGTAAATTCTAGTGTGGCTTCGGGGTACTCGGCTACACCAAAAAAGTCGTCAGATTCCAGGTGACTTACTAATCTTGCTCCAGATTTCTCTGATAAATCTGTGCAAACTATCGAATTCATATCAACTGTAAAGTTCCCGCCGACCAATGAGTCTGCATCAAATATTAGTACACCTTTAATAATTTCAAGTGTACCTACGTGTGAATCAGTTGTTATTTTAGACCCTTCCCAATTGATAATTCCATTTGAAATAGTTGTAGTTTGAGCATTTAGCCCAAAGCTTAATAAAGCAGATGCCAAAAAGACTTTTATAGGTTTTATATTCATTTTGTATAATTAATGTTATTTAGTTTTTAACTTGTTTAGAAGTTGCAACAATTGGTCCATTTCTTTCTTAGAAAGAGACGCTGTTAACGTTTCTTCTGTTTGGTTAATAATTTTATCAATTTTCTTGAGCAGCCTTAATCCTTTTTCGGTTATAAAGATATTTACTTTACGTCGGTTTTCTAAGCACACAGCACGTTTAACAAATGCCTTTTCCAATAGTTTATCGACTATCCTCGATGTATTACTCACGCGATGGATCATATCTTCTGTTATACTCTCTAAAGAAGCAGCGACCCCATTACGCCCCCTTAAAATACGTAGGACATTAAATTGTTGCAAGCTTAATCCAAAAGGGTGAAGTGTATTTCCAATGTGTTCAGCAAAAACATTTCCGCCTTTCATAACTTGAACAACAACATTTCTATTTAACATTGTATAAACAACTATTGTATATACAAATGTATAAAAAAAATTAATTTATATTTGATAAAAATAAATAATGTACAAAACTGTTGTAGTTATATTGACATTAACTGCTTGTTTATCTTCGGCCAAAAAACAAACACAAATGAACGAATTAGCGCCCGATGCATGGGCTGAATTACAAGAACAAATTTTAGAATCAGTAATCCTTGATGTTAGAACAGAAGAAGAGTTTGAGTCTGGATATATCAAGGGAGCTTTGAATATGGATATTCACGGAGGAGCAGACTTTCTCTCCTCTATTGATGCACTAGATAAATCCAAATCCTATTTTGTGTATTGTCGTTCTGGCGCAAGAAGTGCCCAGGCTTGTCAGCTTATGATCCAAAAGGGTTTTATTGCTGTATACAATCTTGATGGCGGCGTCCTCAATTGGCATCGTAATTTGGAGAAGTAATCTCAAAAGGAATTGGATAGTTAATGATTATCTTCATCTTCTTACTTCAGATTAGCTCATTACAGCTATTAAAATGGCACCAACTCTTAAATCTTTGATTATTTTTGTTGTATGAGATCTATGTATGAATTGCGCTACTTTCTAGAAAAACGTGGCTTTGAAGTGTGCTCTCGATTGGCAGAGCGCCTGGGAATGAAAGCAAAGCATGTGCGTATTTTTTTTATATATCTAAGTTTTTTTTCTTTAGGCGCCGGCTTTGCATTATATTTGGTTCTTGCCTTTTGGCTAAAAATGAAAGATTTTTTATTTGCAAAACGCTCATCAGTTTTTGATTTATAATCCAAACCATTTATGAAATACTTTTTTACTTTGATCAATATCTTATTGTGTCTCCCGCTAAACGCCCAAACCACTGATAGGGGGATAGACGAGCGCATAAATGAAGCATTTAAACCTGTCTCTGATTTTTTCTCAGAGGTTGTTTTTTTCCAAGTTGGTGGTAATCCATTTGTAATTTATTTATTGGTAGGAAGTGCGTTATTTTTTACCATTTACTTTGGGTTTATCAACCTACGCAAATTCCCATTGGCCATTAACGTTGTTCGCGGTAAATATGACGATATTGACCGTCATTCTGTGTCAGAAAAACCAGCTGACAATGTAGCTGTTAGTAATTTAGATGAAACCCTAAGAAATAAAAGTCAGGAAGGGGAAGTTAGTCATTTTCAAGCATTAGCAACAGCTGTTTCGGGCACTGTAGGAAATGGAAATATTGCAGGTGTTGCGCTTGCCATAGCACTAGGTGGTCCTGGCGCTACTTTCTGGATGATTATTTGTGGACTTATAGGGATGTCTACCAAGTTTGTGGAATGTACGCTTGGAGTAAAATATCGTGATGTTGGACCTGATGGAACGATCTATGGCGGCCCTATGTATTACCTTAAAAAAGGTTTAAGTGAAAAAGGTTTCACTAAACTTGGTAAGATTACAGCAGTCATTTTTGCGGTATGTTGTATTGGAGGTTCTTTTGGCGGTGGTAATGCTGCACAATCTAACCAAGCAACTGTAGTATTAAAACAGCTTATTGGTCTAGAAAGTACAAGTGCTGGTGCCGTTATTGGATTGTTGATGGCAATACTTGTAGGACTAATAATTATTGGTGGGATCAAGCGTATCGCTTCCGTTACTGAACGTGTTGTACCATTTATGGCTGTTTTGTATATAATGGCATGTATTTATATTTTATCTATCAACTTTAGTTTTTTGGATGATGCTATTTCGCTTATCATAGCTGAAGCATTCAACCCAAAGGCAATTGGTGTAGGTGGAATCATTGGTGTCTTAATGGTAGGTTTTAAACGAGCCGCATTTTCAAATGAAGCTGGAGCAGGTTCAGCTTCAATAGCACATTCTGCAGTGAAAACTAAATATCCAGCTTCTGAAGGCTTGGTGGCGTTGTTAGAGCCATTTATTGATACGGTTGTAATTTGTACAATGACGGCCTTGGTCATTATCACATTCAATAGTCAAAATAAGTTTTCCTACGGAGATTTGTCAAAATACGATAAAGCTGTTGAACAAACGAATGGTAGTTTTAGCCTAGTTATTGATGGCATTAATTATGAAGATGTTAGCGGAAAGGTTTTGATAGATGGAAGCCTCTATGAGGGTGCAGGAATTACTTCAAAAGCATTTGAGCAATACATCCCATATTCAGATTTTTTCTTAACCATAGCAGTTTTCTTATTTGCAATATCAACTATGATTTCTTGGTCATATTATGGAATCCAGTCTTGGAAGTTTTTGTTTGGCAGGGGCAGGCGTGCTGATATGACTTATAAGTTGTTGTTTTTGATATTTATTGTTATTGGTTCTTCAGCTAGTATGGATTCTATTTGGGCTTTCTCCGATGCTATGATATTTGCTATGGTATTTCCAAATATGATTGGCCTTTATTTCTTGTTTCCAGTGGTGAAAAAAGAATTAAACAGATATCTTACTGCTATACGTAAAATATCGTGATCTGAAATTTGGAACTTCCACGACTTTTTAGAAACTAAATTAAAACTCAGAGGAATGAATTTGGGTGAAGCTATTGATGAGGTAAGAAATCAATTTGCAAAGAGTTGGCTATTATTACACAAAAAGACTGCATTAAAAAAGTAAGATTATCTTTATATTTGTCCTTTAATTAGCTATGAAAACTGAAATACAAACTGGTCCTTCTTTTGAATTGGGCGAAACTCACAAACTGATTACAGTATCTGCTCGTGATTTTGCACAACAGTATATTGCACCTTATGTAATGGACTGGGATGAACGTCAATTTTTTCCTAAAGAACTTTTACATCAAGCTGGCGATATGGGCTTTATGGGCATACTTGTTCCTGAAACATATGGCGGAGCTGGTCTTGGATATTTTGAGTATACAACTATAATTGAAGAAATTTCAAAGGTTGATCCTTCAATAGGACTTTCCATTGCAGCACACAACTCTTTGTGTACAAATCACATATTTACTTTTGGGGATGAGTCGCAGAAACAGCGTTGGTTACCAAAGCTTTCATCTGGTGAATGGATTGGCGCATGGGGTTTGACCGAGCAAAATACAGGGTCTGATGCCGCCAATATGAATTCAACTGCTGTCCAAGACGGAGATGACTGGATTATTAATGGTACTAAGAATTTTATCACTCATGGTAGCAGCGGAGACATAGCAGTTATCGTGGTACGTACTGGCGAAAAAGGCGATAATCATGGTATGACTGCATTTGTTGTGGAGCGCGGTACCCCAGGCTTTTATTCAGGTAAAAAAGAAAATAAACTTGGAATGCGGGCATCAGAGACAGCAGAGCTTGTTTTTGATCATTGCCGTATTTCAGATGCCAACCGCTTGGGCCATGTAGGAGACGGATTCATTCAATCAATGAAAATATTAGACGGCGGAAGAATTTCCATAGCAGCATTGTCCTTGGGAATTGCCAAAGGTGCTTATGAGGCTTCGTTGAAATACTCTTCCGAACGCATGCAGTTTGGAAAACCCATAAACGCATTTCAAGGGATTTCATTTAAGTTAGCACAGATGGCTACAGATATTGAAGCCTCTGAATTGTTGATGCACAAAGCTTGTTATGAAAAGAATATTGGTAAACGTATGACAAAAATCAGCGCCATGTGTAAGCTTTTTGCTTCCGAAACTTGTGTTAGGGTAGCAAATGAAGCTGTTCAGATTTTTGGTGGATATGGATATTCTAAAGATTACCCTGTCGAAAAATACCTTCGTGATTCCAAGCTTTGCACTATCGGTGAAGGCACTTCTGAAATCCAAAAAGTGGTTATTGCAAAACAAATTTTAAAATAGGACACAAGGTTTTTGCAAATACTACTATATTTGTCACCTAATTCAAAAGAAAGGAGGACAGATTCATGCTAATAATTCCAATTAAAGACGGTGAAAATATTGATCGAGCATTAAAGCGCTTTAAACGTAAGTTTGATAAAACTGGAACCATGCGTCAGCTTCGTCAGCGACAGACATTCTCCAAGCCTTCAGTTTCACGTCGCTCAGAAATTCAAAAGGCTACTTATATTCAGCACCTTCGCGACCAAGAAGACGTTTAATTTCTTTTTGTAACTTGTCCTAATGGACAACATCGCTGCTTTTCTCCGCTATTTAAAATCTGAGAAAAACTATTCCAAACACACGGTACGTGCCTATAGTAAAGACATAGAAGATTTTGCTATACACTGTTCCAATATCTATGACTTGCACAATCTTGATAAAGTGCACTACAACATGCTACGTGATTATATTATAGTATTATCTAAGCGTGGTTTAGCTATGCGTAGCATTAATCGTAAGTGTTCAGCACTCAAATCACTTTATTCGTATTTTCAGAAAATAGGTGTCATTGAGGCGCATCCTTTTGCCCAACATAAGGCTGTTAAAGCGAAGAAGGCTTTTATTACTCCTTTTAGCTTGACAGAGCTTAAGGCAGTGCTTGAGCAAATTGATCGATCTGATTTTGTCGGCTTGCGAGACGCTACTGCGATTGAGCTTCTTTATGGAACAGGCATTCGTCAAGCTGAGCTAATTGGTTTGAAAATATCCGACATTGATTGGGCACAGGGCCATATACGTGTTTTAGGTAAACAAAACAAAGAGCGACTTATTCCACTTCTGCCATCACTTGCAAACACTTTAAAGCTCTATCTGGAGCAACGTAAGGCTTATTCAAGAACGTCCGCACATTCCTTTCTATTGATCACTAATAAGGGTAATAAAACCTATCCAGCATTTTTATATCGACTAGTAAAAACGTATTTTAGGGGAGTATCTAGTAAGATAATCACCTCACCTCACGTGCTGCGTCATAGTTTTGCAACGCATATGCTGGATGCAGGTGCAGACATTAATGTGGTTAAGGAATTACTTGGCCACCAAAGCTTGGCTGCCACTCAAGAATATACAAAAGTTCAGCTTCCAAAGGTGCAAGACGCCTACCGCGCGGCACACCCAAGAGCAAAAAAGTAAGTATTGTCCAAGTTCGCTTTTATAAAATTTTAAACTCTTTTACATGCAATTAACAATTCAAGCTATTAACTTTTCAATAAAGTCTAAACTCAAGTTTTTTATACACAAGCGCATCCATAAGTATGAACATTATTACGGTAAAATTCTGTCCACTGAATTGTATTTGAAGCTAGAGAAGTCTGCTATTTCACGTGGGAAGTATGTTGAGATAAAGATCAAAATACCCGGCGATACCTTGATAGTTAAGAAAGAAAACAACACTTTTGAAAATGCCATTGATTCGGCATCTGTAGTCGTAGAGCGCTTGCTTATTCGTTACAAAGAAAAGCAATTACGCTCTTATCAAAATGGGGTTTAATTTTTTTGAAGCCAACTAAATTAATTGTTACATTTGCAACCGCTCTTAAAGCAAGAGTTTAGGCCGATGTAGCTCAGCTGGCTAGAGCAGCTGATTTGTAATCAGCAGGTCGTGGGTTCGAGTCCCTCCATCGGCTCTTTAAATTTTACCAGTTAATGGTTAACGATCTTTTTTTAGGGGGAGATACTCAAGCGGCCAACGAGGACAGACTGTAAATCTGTTGTTTTTTAACTTCGCAGGTTCGAATCCTGCTCTCCCCACAACGACAACTAAAATGCGGGAGTAGCTCAGTTGGTAGAGCGTCAGCCTTCCAAGCTGAATGTCGCCGGTTCGAACCCGGTCTCCCGCTCTTAAATTAATGCCTAATGCCGATGTAGCTCAGGGGTAGAGCGTTTCCTTGGTAAGGAAGAGGGCAGGGGTTCAAATCCCCTCATTGGCTCTCTGTTAAACTTCACTTTCACTAATAATAAGAATTTATCAAACGAACTTTAAACGAACTGTTTGTCAAGAAAAATCAAAAAAATGAACTTTGGGTATCGCTTCTTATTATAGCATTTAATGTTATTTCTTTTACTTTATTTAACTTCAGCTGATAACTACTTCCAACTACTTTAGACAAAACAGGGGAGTGAGGGTAGGTTAAGTAAGTTATGGAGTAATTAGTTTAGTTACTATTGCTTTTAGTTCGTCTATTTCAGCTTGTTGTTTATTGAGTTTTGTGTCTTGCTCTTTCAAAGCATTTATAAGCACAGGAACAAGCCCTTGATAGTTTACTGATTTAACACCATTACTTTCTGATACAAGTTC
>PAAD01000029.1 GCA_002698745.1 Flavobacteriaceae bacterium | reverse complement strand
ATTTTAATCAAGCCTATACGACCGTACACAACAACGAAATCTCCTACAACGCTGAGATTGGATTGTTACAAGGATTACAACTGGACCTGACAGGCAATCGCAGTTACTCAGAAAACAATTCTGAAAACTTTAGTGTTGTGAATGGGGTTTATAACGCATTGTCGCCACGCTTGTTTGGTAATTTTGAAATCTCAACCATCATGTTGCGCACGTCATTTAGTGGAGATGGACTGGGATCAACAGCCTTTAAAGATCTCAAAACAAACCGATTGGTTATTGCAGAACGATTGGGTGCTGCAAGAGGTATTCCAGCTGGAAATGTTGATGCAGACGGCTTCCCAACAGGCTATGGAAAAACCAATCAAGCAGTGCTTATTCCTGCATTTTTGGCTGCCTACACTGGAGAAGACCCCAATTCGATTAGTATGGATGCAAAACGCAGCTTCCCACTGCCCAATTGGAACATGCAGTATACCGGATTTATGCGCTTGAAATCATTTAAAAAACGATTTAACCGATTTGCAATCTCACACGGTTATCGCGCCAGCCATACGCTCAATGCCTTTACCACTAACCTTGATTATCAACTGAACGGAACCGATCAATCGGGGAATTTTATGAACAAAATTCTGTACACTAATGTAAATTTGGTTGAGCAATTTAACCCCTTATTTAAGATTGATTTTGAACTTAAAAATAGCCTTCAAGTTTCTGCCGAAGTACGTAAAGACCGCGCTTTGTCTTTATCTCTTGACAACAACTTACTAACAGAAACATCAGGGGACGAATGGATTGTTGGTATGGGCTTCCGCTTAAAGAATGTAAAATTTAAAACCAATATTGGCGGCAAATCAACTAAACTTAAAGGGGATATAAATATCAAAGCAGATTTATCTGTTCGGGACAATATTACACTTATTCGAAATTTAGATCTTTTAAGTGATCAAGTTACCGCTGGGCAACGCTTGTGGTCCTTTAAGATGTCTGCAGATTATGGTCTTTCTCGTAACTTCAATGCCTTATTTTTCTACGATCACGCCTTTTCTAAATTTGCCATTTCCACAGCTTTCCCGCAAACCAATATTCGTGCTGGAATAACACTGCGATACAATTTTGGAAATTAGAGCGTTTACATTACATTTAAACAAAATTGAAACATGAATATTCCACAGGATTTAAAATACACCCAAGACCATGAGTGGGTTCGTATTGAGGGTGATGAAGCAACTGTTGGCATTACCGATTTTGCTCAAGGGGAGTTAGGCGATATTGTTTACATTGAGGTTGAGACTGTTGGTGAATCGCTAGATAAAGAAGCAGTTTTTGGAACGGTTGAAGCAGTTAAAACAGTGTCTGATTTGTTTTTACCTCTTTCTGGGGAAATCAAAGTCTTTAATGAAGAGCTAGAAGATTCACCAGAACTTGTTAACGACGACCCTTATGACCAAGGGTGGATCATAAAAATGAAAATCAGTGACTTGTCTCAAATTGAGGCCTTACTCACACACGAGGGATACCAAGCAGTGATATCTTAATTTTCAGCAGTCTTTAAATTTTATTTAGCATAATTATTTTAAATTATTACTTTAGCTTCTTAATAATCATCTCAAATGCAACCGAAAAAAAATCCTAAAGCTGATTTAAGAAAAAATGGTAGTTTATATTTTGCTATTGGTCTTTGCTTAGTACTCTTTATTTCTTGGCAAGCAATCGAATGGAAAACCTACGACAAATCTATGTATGGTTATGAAGCACTTAATGTGGATGATGACGATGATGAACTTATTCCACTTACTGAGCAAATCAAAACACCCCCACCCCCACCCCCACCCCCAGCCCCTGAAATCATTGAGGTAGTTGAAGATGAGGAAGAAATAGAAGAAACGGTTATTGAATCTACAGAAACTACCCAAGATGAAATTATTGAGGAAGTTGAAGTGATGGAAGAGGATTTGGACGTTGATGTACCCTTTGCCATTATTGAAGATGTTCCTTTATTTCCTGGTTGTGAACGGGTTAAAAAATCAGAACGTAGAAAATGTTTTCAAGAAAAGATACAACGCCATATTTCCAAAAATTTCCGTTATCCTGAGATTGCCCAGGAAATGGGAATTCAAGGGCGAGTATATGTACAATTTATTATTGATAAAGATGGTACTATCACAGGAATCCGAACTCGTGGCCCTGACAAGAATTTGGAAAAAGAGGCCAATCGTATTATCGGCAAGCTTCCTACCATGACACCTGGAAAACAACGTGGAAGACCTGTTCGGGTTCCCTTTAGCATCCCCATTACGTTTAGGTTACAATAACAATAATCCTAAATTAGCAGAGTTTTTTTCGCATTTCTTAATTCTAAATTTTGGCTACAGTAAAAAAATAAGAGTCTTCTTTTACGCATGATGCGTTGCGTAACCCTCTTTTCTACAGTATCTTTGCTGACGCATTTGCATACATTATATGTTAGCTAACACCCAAAAACTTCCGACTTTGTCTCTTTTTATGAACGACTTCTTGTTACTCACCAAATCGAGACTTTCGATTACAGTTGTTTTTTCTTCAATAGCGGGTTACTTACTTGCGGTTACAGCGCCATCAGCTTGGCATATGCTTTTACTATCTTTGGGAGGATACAGCTTAGCAGGTGCTTCCAATGCATTTAACCAAATTATTGAAAAAGACATTGACGCCAAAATGAAGCGTACTCAAAACCGCCCCATTCCCATGGGGCGAATGTCAATACAAACCGCATTTGCAATTTCCACTACTTTAATGATTATTGGCTTGGTAATTCTTTACGGCTTTAACCCAAAGACAGCCATGTTCGGAGCTATTTCGGCTTTCCTTTATTGCTGTGCATATACACCGCTCAAGACCATTACACCATTTTCTGTATTTGTGGGAGCAATCCCCGGCGCAATTCCTTTTATGTTGGGTTGGATTTCAGTTACAGGAAGTCTTGGTATTGAATCGGCTTTCTTATTTATGATTCAATTCTTCTGGCAGTTTCCACACTTTTGGGCTATTGGTTGGCTGATGCATGAAGACTATCAGCGTGCGGGTATTAATA
Source organism: Flavobacteriaceae bacterium (assembly GCA_002698745.1). Taxonomy (GTDB): domain Bacteria; phylum Bacteroidota; class Bacteroidia; order Flavobacteriales; family Flavobacteriaceae; genus UBA7446. The sequence goes on along the minus strand of PAAD01000029.1, from coordinate 35,079 downwards.
TGTTGCCAACAAGAAAGCGCGATCGCGCTACTGCATTTCAAATTATTTTATACACGCTTTGGACTTTAGTGATATCGGCTTCGCCAGTATTGGGATTGAGCGGCACATTGACCCTTACAATTCCAGCTGCCATATTAGTAGGTATAATTGGCTTGATATTTTTGTGGCATTGTATCTTATTGTATAAAAATCAATCTGAACTAAACGCAAAAAAATTAATGATTGTGAGCATAATATATATTATTTCGATACAATGGATTTACGTAATAGATAAATTTATATAAATGAGTTTTCATCCTTCTTTAACAACCCCCCTTTCTAAAGCAAAAAAAATGATGCTGTGGTTTGCCATGATCAGCATAACGATGATGTTTGCCGGCCTCACCAGTGCCTATGTAGTGAGTAAGTCACGCCCAGATTGGCTAGACAATTTTACACTTCCTGGTGCCTTTCATTTCAGCACATTGGTGATTTTAATAAGCGCAATCACCTTCTGGATGGCGTTTAAAAAGCTTAAAGCTGGTAATTCGAATGCGGTCACGCGTTACACTATTTTTACGCTTTTACTAGCCGTTATTTTTTCTATCAGCCAATGGATTGGATTTAGTAACGTGGTAGCAGATGGGTACTATTTTACAGGTTCGGAGAGTACGGTAACCACCTCATTTTTATACGTATTGGTTTTAACGCACTTTGCCCACCTTATCGGAGGAATTGTCGTTTTAATCATTGTACTACTTCGTCATCTCAAAGGTATTTATTTAGATGCCCCACTCGGTTTCGTACTTGCACATACCTTTTGGCATTTCTTAGGGTTTTTATGGCTCTATTTATTTGTATTCTTATACTTTTTAAGATAAACTTTAATGCGTAATTTTGTAATTAATTTAACCAGCAATAACCAATGAGAGCAACAACAGACATTGTAGAAAACGAAACTGTTTGGAGCGGCGGCAATAAACCCCTAAACGCATCATATGGAAAGATGATGATGTGGTTTTTCATTGTTTCCGATGCGCTCACGTTTTCAGGATTTTTAGTTGCTTATGGCTTTTCTCGTTTCAAAAATATTGACTCATGGCCCATTGCTGATGAGGTGTTTTATCACTTTCCATTTTTACACGGTATAGATGCACCAATGTATTATGTGGCATTGATGACCTTTATCCTCATCTTTTCTTCCGTAACAATGGTACTGGCTGTAGATGCCGGGCATAAAATGGAGAAAACCAAGGTTGCCATATACATGTTGCTGACTATCATTGGTGGTGCTATTTTTGTTGGCTCTCAAGCATGGGAGTGGAAAAACTTTATTCATGGCGAGTATGGTGCTGTCGAAACAAGAGGTGGTCAAATATTACAGTTTGTAAATAATGACTCTGGAGAACGCGTTACTCTGGAATCATTTGCCAGCACGCTGCCAACCGACCGTTCTCAGCACACTGGAGATGAGGGCCTTTGGTTTGTCAGTGAATCTGCACTGCCAACTTATAGCGTTGCAGAAGTTCAAGAGGGCTTTTTAGCCAATCCAGACTTGTTGATCAAAACAGAAATGATTGATGCTGTAACAGGGCATAAAATTGTTTTAGATCGCGAGTCATCGGAGTTAAAAATTCTACAAGCTATGTATGTTGTTGAAGGGGCTAATCTTGTTCGAAACGAATATGGAAATCGTCTATTTGCAGATTTCTTTTTCTTTATAACAGGATTCCACGGTTTTCACGTATTTTCAGGTGTGGTGATCAACTGCATTATTTTCTTTAACGTATTGATGGGAACCTATGAACGAAGAGGGCATTATGAAATGGTTGAAAAAGTAGGCTTATATTGGCACTTTGTAGACCTCGTTTGGGTATTTGTATTCACATTCTTTTATTTGGTATAACATGGCACACAAACTTTCTATTTTTCGTGGACTCGTAACATTCAAGTCCAACATTCAAAAAATTTGGGGCGTACTTGTTTTCCTATCTATTGTAACAGCAATAGAGGTTGCGCTAGGTATTATCAAACCCTCAGTTTTACTAGTGCCTGTGCTAGGCATGAAAGGATTGAACTGGATTTTTATCATCCTTACTCTGGTAAAGGCCTATTATATTGCATGGGATTTTATGCACCTAAGAGATGAAAGACGCAGCTTTACTTCATCCATTGTATTGCCATTGTTAATTCTAATTCCTTACTTAATGTTCATTCTACTTGTTGAAGCTGACTATATCTACGACGTCATGTTAGACGGTTTTGTAAGTTGGAATTTTTAAATAAGTCATGAAAAAATATATCGTTCTTGCTATATTATTTGTTTTTCCACTGGTGGTATATTTATTTTTTGCGTCTGGCGTCAATCACTTTGCCAAACTCCCTATGTTAACACAAGACATTGAAGAAGTAACAAACTATTCTAAATATCAATTTAAAGATCGTATCAGCATCTTGGCTTTTTTGGGTAACAACCTTGAAAACAAAAAGACTTTAGCATTGAATTTAAATCAGATGATTTACAAACGATTCTACCAGTTTACAGATTTTCAGTTTTTGATTGCATTGCCCGCAGGTATTGAAGCAGCTGCCGAACAGCTCAAAGCTGAAATTGCTGGTGTGACTGGAACTGATATGTCGCGCTGGAACATTATATTCTTAAACGATGATCAATTGCAAAGTTTATTTGGAAGTTTACATTTGCCGCTGAAGCTCGATCAAAACCTTTCAAGTCCATATGTGTTTATCATCGATCGTGATGGTAATTTACGCGGCCGTGATGACGACGATTTTGTTGGTTACGATGCCCGTTCTGCAGCAGAGATAAATAACACTATGGTAGACGATGTTAAGGTCATTCTTGCTGAATACAGACTAGCATTAAAAAAATATAATCAAACACGTAAACGCTAGTTCATGCGTCGTTACTCTTATATAGTTGTTGCGTTTATTATTTTAATTTTTGGAATAATTGTTGTGCCACGAATTGTTAACCGAATTCAAGAAGCTGACCGTGTGGACACCACAAGACTTAGCGCTCAAATGCCTCTTGCATTTATCAAGCTCAATGGTGAAGCAAAACGTGTTCCTGACTTTGTATTTACAAATCAAGATAACAGACTTATTACAAACGAAGACTACCTTGGCAAGGCTTATATCGTTGAGTTTTTCTTTACAACTTGCCCAACCATTTGCCCGATCATGAATACCAATATGAAGCGTTTGGAAAATGCATTTGGCAACCGTGATGATTTTGGCATTGCATCATTTACCATAGACCCTGAAAAAGATACCCCCGAACAATTGAAAAAATATGCTGAGAACATTAACGTGTTTAGTCAAAACTGGCATTTTCTCACAGGCAACATTGAAAATATTTATGATTTAGCAAACAAAGGCTTCAACATTTTTGCTGGAATTAACCCTGATGTTGCGGGTGGGTTTGAGCACCAAGGCTACTTTGCCCTTGTAGATAAAAATGGCTACCTTCGTTCGAGAACAGATCAATATGGCAATCCTATAGTCTATTACTTGGGCATCTCTGAAGATGAGATTGAAATGCAAGGCACAGATATGTTAATTGAAGACGTTCAAAAATTGCTAGAAAATGAATAAAAAAATAAATATTGTTTATAATACGTTTATTATTGTTGTATCGATCTTGATACCAATAATTGTTGCTATTTTGGCAAGGGTACGTATACCCAACGTAGATTCCCTGGATATTTTACCACCCATCTATGCTGCCATTAATGGCGCCACTGCTTTATTATTAGTTGTTGCTGTTATGCAAATTAAACGCGGGAATAAAAGGAATCACCAAATATTGATGAAAATCAATATACTCTTATCGCTCCTTTTTTTGATCATGTACATTGCTTATCACATTACTTCAGATATGGCCATATATGGTGGTGAAGGCATAAGCCGTAGCATCTATTATTTCATTTTAGTATCCCATATCATACTTTCAGGCATACTGGTTCCGTTGGTTCTATTTACATACAAGTACGCAGCTTTGGACCAATATGCTAAGCATAGAAAGTTAGCAAAAATCACATTTCCCATTTGGTTCTATGTGGCCGTTACTGGAGTTGTTGTTTATTTTATGATCTCTCCTTATTATAACTAACATGGACCTACTATTATGCTTTTACACAACTTTAGCAAATGTGCAGTGCGCCATGTGTAGGGCCGTCTTGGAAACTGGAGCAGATGCTGAAACTGCAAAAAGTCTTAACGACGGAATTGTATACCTTATGTTAGTTCCCTATATCTTGGTGGGTATTGTTTGCTACTTCGTTTACCAGCTACTGAACAAAAAGCAATAATTTTGTAACATTAATTGGTTTATGCCGTTATATTGTACAGATAAAAATTTGCAAATGCCTATTTTACTATGATAGAAATTAAAGAATTGCATAAGTCCTATTCTATAGGCAAAAGCACCTTAAATGTTTTAAAGGGTATTAACTTCAATGTAGCTGAGGGTGAGATGGTTGCCATTATGGGCTCCTCAGGATCAGGAAAGTCTACATTACTTAACATTTTGGGCATGCTCGATGTTGCAAACAAAGGCACTTACACTCTTGACGGAAAAGTCATCAAAGACCTAGATGAAACCAAGGCGGCTATTTATAGAAATAAGTTTTTGGGCTTTGTGTTCCAATCTTTTAATTTGATTTCATATAAGACGGCGCTGGAGAACGTCATGCTGCCCTTGTACTACCAAAAAATATCAAGGAAAGAACGACAAAAAAGTGCTCAAAAAAATCTGGAAGACGTTGGTCTTGGCCCTTGGGCAAGCCATCATCCCAATGAGTTATCTGGAGGTCAAAAGCAACGTGTGGCCATTGCCCGTGCTTTGGTTTCAAAACCTAAAGTATTGTTGGCCGACGAGCCTACAGGTGCTTTAGACAGTAAAACATCTTATGAACTTATGGATCTGCTTCAAAAAATCAATCATGCAGGAAAAACTCTGTTGATTGTCACTCATGAATTAGATATCGCAAATATGTGTAAACGTATTGTACATCTGCGTGATGGCATCATTGTGGAGGATAAAAAAGTCAGCCAAATCAAAGCAAATCAGTATGTGGAGTAGAGACAGATGGCAAGAAATGTTTTATACACTTCAAAAGAATAAATTACGTACATCATTGTCGGGCTTTTCCGTAGCCTTGGGTATATTCATCTTTGTCGTCCTTTTTGGTTTTGGCAATGGCCTTAAAAACTCATTCGAACAGTTTTTTGTTGATGATTCAACAAATTCAATATGGTTATATCCAGGGCAAACAGAAAAGCCATACCGAGGCTACAAGGCTAAGCGACGCATCATTTTTAAGAATGATGACTTGACAGACATCAAGCAAAACTTTTCCTTTTTCATTGATTATATCACACCTAGAATTTCTAGAGGTACATTGGTAAAATACGAAATGGAGAGTAATAATTACACAACTAGAGCTGTGGCACCAGGACACCAATTTGCAGAAAAAACCATAGTGACCAGTGGTCGTTATATCAACGAACGTGATATAAAAGAAAAGACCAAGTATGCTACAATTGGCAGACTAGTAGAGAAAGATTTATTTGGCAATAAGCCAGCGCTTGGAAAAAATATCAATGTTGGAGGTATTTCATTTAAGGTCATAGGCGTGTTTAAGGACTCAGGAGGAGATAATGAGGAGCGCTTAATATATATTCCATACACCACACGTCAGCAAATAGAAAAAAGCAACGATAGGGTAGACCAAATAATGGTTGCTTTTAAACCCGAGCTTGGTTATGCAGGCGCTATGGCTTTTGAGAAAAAACTTAATACGTTTATGCGTAAAAAACATAATATTGCCCCATCAGATAGTGGTGGTATTTATATCCGAAATGTTGCTAACGAATTTAGACAAACCCAAAACATTGGATCTGTACTGCAATATGTTGTTTTATTTATAGGAATAGGCACCTTGTTGGCGGGTATTATTGGCATTTCAAATATCATGGTTTTTGTAGTGAAAGAGCGCACCAAGGAGTTGGGAATTCGCAAAGCCATTGGCGCAACGCCTAAGTCTATTGTTGGCATGATATTACAAGAGTCTGTTTTTATTACGGCAATTGCTGGTTATGCTGGTTTAGTTGCAGGTATTGGAACCTTGGCACTTATTGGCGATTCATTAGAAGATTATTTTATCAGTAATCCATATATAGATACCAATGAGGCCATTGGCGCAACTGTAATATTGGTTGTTTTTGGAGCTATAGCAGGATATATTCCAGCGCAGCGCGCGGCTAAAATCAAACCTATAATTGCTTTAAGAGACGGATAATGTTGAGAACACTATTTGATCGTGATACATGGCAAGAAATTTTTGGATCTATTGAAAAAAATAAATTGCGCACGGTGGTAACCGTAATAGGTGTATTGTGGGGTATTTTTATTTATATCACCCTATCGGGTGCCTCAAAGGGATTGGATAATGGTTTTGAGCGCGAATTTGAAGAGGTGGCAATCAACAGCTTGTTTGTTTGGGCACAAAATACAAGCATCCCTTATGACGGTTTCCGAACGGGAAGAAGAATGCAATTAAAACTCGATGACAAGGCATTTTTAAATAAGCGTATTCCACAATTACAATATATTGCTCCACGTATTGCTCGTGGTGCTTTTGGTGGTTCGGGCTCAGCAGTTAAGCGCAAAGGTAAAAGCGGCTCTTATGCTATATATGGAGATTTTCCCATTTTGATCAAAATTGCCAGCAAGGACATTTATGATGGTGGACGTTTTATAAACCAGTCCGATATTGAACAACAAAGGAAGGTATGCGTAATTGGCGAACGTACACAAGCCGAGCTTTTTGAAACTAAAGAAGACCCAATAGGCGCATTTATAGAAATTGACGGCATGTATTTTAAAGTTGTTGGGGTGCATAAGTTTACGCAAGGCGGTGGATTTGAAAGCGACAGCGATATCTTTATTCCTTTTACTACGTTTAAGTTATTGTATAACACAGGGGATAGGGTCAGTTGGTTTGCTATGGCGGCCTATGACGATGCCGATGTGGTTGCTGTCGAAGCAGATATTAAAGCTGCGTTGCGGGTAAAGCACCGTGTACATCCTGATGACGAACGCGCTTTTGGGAGCTTTAATTTGGGTGAGATCTTTAATAAAGTAAAAGGATTCTCAAGTGGTATGTATATCCTATCATTGATTGTGGGGATTGCCACTATTTTGGCAGGTGTTGTAAGCATTGGAAATATCTTATTGATATCTGTTCGTGAACGCACTAAGGAACTGGGTATTCGACGTGCATTGGGCGCCACACCTGGCGAAGTTCGATTACAGATTATAATAGAGTCTGTTTTCCTTACACTAATTGCAGGTATTATTGGGATTATATTAGGGGCTTTTGTGCTAGCGCTTCTTGGTTATGCATTCAAAGACCCACTGGTTCCTTTTGTTAATCCAACTGTTCCCATTAAATTTATTTTGGGCGCACTTGTATTGATGGTTGGATTAGGTACCCTAATTGGACTTATCCCAGCACAACGCGCCGTTAGTATCAAACCCATAGACGCATTAAGAGAAGAATAATAAACACATTTATCATGAAAATAATTAAATATTTTACAATTGCATTTCTTATTATTGGTGTGCTTTTTTCCGCAGCATATTTTGCAAAAACCAATAGTAAATCTTCTGTAACCTACAAAACAGAAAAGCTGTTTAAAACCACCATTGAAAAAGAAACAGTAATCACAGGAAAAATTATACCTGAAGACGAGGTGGAAGTGAAGCCACAAATCGGTGGCATTATTGATCGTATCTTCGTCAATGAAGGGGACAAGGTTACTATGGGTGATTTGATTGCTCGAATTAAAGTAGTGCCCAACGAACAAAATTTAAATGCTGCTAAAGGCCGTTTAAAAAAGGCCCAAATTGCTTTAGAAACACGCGCCAAAGATTTTGACCGTAATAAAAAACTATATGACAAAGGTATAATTGCCAATGCAGAATTTATTGGCATTGAACTACAATACAACCAATCCAAGCAGGACGTGTTAAATGCCAAGAGTGATTTACAAATTATTAGAGAGGGCTCTATTGGAGGTTCAAGTGCAGCCAATACAGATATTAGAGCAACGGTGCCTGGAACTGTGCTTGAAATACCAGTAAAAGCAGGAGATCAAGTAATTGAATCAAACAGTTTTAATTCTGGCACTACTATTGCTGCAATTGCTGATTTATCAAAAATGATTTTTGAAGGTAAAGTAGATGAGGCGGAGGTTGCTTCTCTTCGCTTGGGTACTACGCTTAAGGTAAGCCTTGGCGCAGTTGAAGACCAAGAGCTGGACGCTATATTAAAATTTATTGCACCTAAGGGTACGGAAGAACAGGGTGCCGTTCAATTTAAAATTGAAGCTGATATGTTGCTCGATGATAGTATAGCAGTACGTGCAGGTTACAGTGCAAACGCTTCCATTGTTTTAGAGCGCAAGGCAGATGTGCTGGCACTTCGCGAAGCACTCATACAGTTTGATCGCATGACACAAGAGCCTTATGTTCAAATCATGACAGGTGATCAAAAGTTTGAACGCAAAGACGTGAAGCTTGGCATTTCTGATGGTGAAAATGTTGAAGTTCTTCAAGGCGTTGATGAAGAAGATGCTGTTAAAGTGTGGAACCGCACAGAGGACTTAAAGGATGATAATAAAAACGCTAACACTGATGAAGATGATGCCTAAATACTTGTCCATAATATGTTTTACATTTTTTAGCTTCATCTATGGGCAGCGATCCGTACCATGGACATTAGAAGCAGCTGTAGAACACGCTGTTAAAAATAACCTACAAATCCGAGCAGCTTACTTAGATGTAATAGACGCAGAAACCTACAAAAACCAAGCGATTGGCAACTTTTTACCCTCGTTTAATTTGTCTGCTGGTCATTCGTGGAATATTGGTTTAAACCGAAACTTGACAACAAACTTGTTAGAAGATATGACCAATCAATTTTCAAGTGGCGGTCTGGATATGAGTTTAGTGATTTACAACGGAAGACGTAATATTTACCAGCTTATGAGTGCAAATTTAGGTGTCTTGGCTCGTCAATATCAGCTTGAAGACATGAAGGATGATGTAATGCTGATGGTAGTAAATAGCTTTTTACAAGTGCTATTCAGCAAGGAAAATTTAGCAGTACAAAATAACTTGCTTGAAGTTGCCAAGACAGAACTTTCACAAACTGAAACCCTTGTGGATGCAGGTGTATTACCTAAAGGTGAACTTTATGAACTGCAAGCCACCATAGCTTCTCAAGATCAGCAAGCGGTAGTGGCATCTAATAATTATGAGATTGCACGCATTTCCTTGGCCCAGCTGCTATTAATTGATGATTATAAAAACTTTTCCATAGCCGACACCAATTACGATATGGTTGCTGCTACAATTTTAGACAAATCTCCAAAGGAGTTATTTAAAAAAGCCTTGGAATCTAGGAATGATATTATGTTGGCAAAAACAAATGTTGAAATTGCTAAGACAAATCTTAAGACAGCCAAATCGGCCTATCAGCCCACAATGACAGGTTATTATGGATACAGCTCTCGAATTTCATATGGTGACAGATTAATCACTACTGGAACTTATTCTGAATATCCTATTGGTGTTGTTTCTGGGACAGGGCAACAGGTAATTACCTCAAGTGCAGATACGGAAGTAGCCAAGTATTTACCATTAGGCGAACAATGGAAACAAAACGACGGTCATAATTTTGGTGTGAATTTGAGAATTCCTATTTTGAATGGATTAGCAGTGAAGAATAATGTGCGCCGTAATAAGGTTAGTGTGGAACGCTCTAATACGTTATTGTCCCAACAAAAACAAGACATAGAACGCACCATTCAGCAGTCATACGCTGATGCCCAAGGAGCCATTATTGCATATGAAGCTGCGCAAAAAACTACCCTTGCTAGAAAACAAGCTTATGAATATGCTCAAAGTCGATTTAAAAATGGAGCTGCTACATCATTGGTCTTTTCTCAAGCCAAACAACGTTATGACGCTGCATTATCTGCTGAACTTCAGGCAAAATTTGATGCTATTTTCAGCATTAAAGTTTTAGAGTTTTACTTTGGTATTCCGCTAACGCTTTAAAGTAGTATTTTTGCTTAGTGGCAAATATCCTAAATATTGAAACTTCCACAGAACAGTGCGGGGTAGCTCTTTCTCAAAACGCAAATATTATTGCGATTAAAGAAGTGCTGGAAAAAGGTTTTACTCATGCTAAGCAGCTGCATACATTAATACATGAAGTCATTTATGAATTTGGATTTTCTTTAGATCAATTAGATGCCATTGCCGTCAGCGAAGGCCCTGGTTCTTTTACCGGTTTACGCATTGGATGCGTTGCAGCAAAAGGTCTCTGTTTTGCCCTTGATATTCCACTTATCCCAATCCCTACCCTACAAATTTTAGCAGCTCCACATTCCGAAAATAGCAAGGTGGTATCATTACTTGATGCTCGCAGAGATGAAGTTTATGCAGCTGTTTATGATATAGGGGGAGCATTGAAAACAGAAACCCATGCGCATATTTTAACACCTAACTCATTTGTTGATTTGGCAGCCGAGCAGTTTTGTTTTGTAGGTACTGGTGCTGAAAAAACCAGAAACTTATTTTCTTCAAACCCCAATTGGAAGTTTGTTTCAAGCCACCCATCCGCTGAAGCCATGCCCGCATTGGCGTTTGAGGCTTATAAGAAAAAGCAATTCGCAAACATTAATAGCTTTGCACCAGCATATTTAAAGCCTGTTAGGATCACAGCATCTAAAAAAAATAGTTTAGGTAGGCCCGCTTAGTCATTTTTTAATTTTAAGGTAAAGCCCACTCCTGTTATAGTCAAGAACGGCTTTGGTTTCCTCGAACACATCAGCACCAAGAATGCCATCAACAGCGTTTACATTTAGTTGTTCCATGACGATATTTACACTTGTCATATCAAACAATACGATTTCAAGTTTTTGCCCTTCCCACGCACCTATTTTAACCACATTTTCTTGACTGTAGCGCGTTTCCATTTTGTTGCTACTGGCAGATGCAGCTTGCTGTTTGGTTTCCCTGGCATTTAGCTTAAAATAAGCTTCTTTATCCAATGCCACGCAGGTATGTGAGGCACCTGTATCCACAATAAAGTCTCCTGAAACTCCATTAAGGGTTACTTCACATATATAATGTCCAGAAGCTACTTTTTTTAGCGGGATACGCACATAACTTTTATGCTTTAATAAAGTAGATAAGCTGTATTTCATGATGTAAAGATACACGCATTGGTGTATTTTTGCTCCATGTTGATAGATACTCACACACATCTTTACGTTTCTCAATTTGATGCTGACCGATCCCAAATGATGAAAAGGGCCTTGGATGCAGGGGTTGAGCAGTTTGTGCTGCCTGCTATTGATTCTGAAACTACGGCTGCTATGCACAGCCTAAAGCTTGATTATCCAAATAACATTCATCTCATGATGGGACTGCACCCCACACACGTTGGTGAAAATCTTATTGAAGAGATGGCTCATGTGCAACAACAATTAGCGACCCATTCATTTGTTGCAGTTGGGGAAATAGGTATGGATCTTTATTGGGATAAAAGTTATCAAAAAGAACAAAAGGATGCATTTGCCAAACAAATTGCTTGGGCGTTAGATTACAATTTACCAATTGTAATACACTGCCGTGAAGCTTTTGACCAAATATTTGAAGTGCTGGAAGGCGTTCAGGACAATCGGCTTCGTGGAATTTTCCATTGTTTTACGGGTAATCTCTCACAAGCTCGTCGGGCTATAGGCTTTAATATGCTGTTGGGAATTGGCGGGGTGGTTACGTTTAAGAACAGTGGTTTGGCAAAAACAATTGCCAAGATCCCACTAAAGCATATCGTACTTGAAACCGATGCCCCTTATTTGGCACCTATGCCATTTCGCGGAAAGCGAAACGAATCAGCTTACATTAGCCATGTGGCTCAAAAAGTGGCCTTAACCCATAATATTAGCCTTGCACAAGTCGCTAAGCAGACTACCGAAAACGCAATAAACTTGTTTAATCTTTAAATTTTTTAAAAAGTTTTTTTTCGATATTTGCATTCAATTTAGAGAGGTGGCCGAGTGGTCGAAGGCGCACGCCTGGAAAGTGTGTATTCCGTTATACCGGAATCGAGGGTTCGAATCCCTTCCTCTCTGCAGTAAATGTATATGTTTTTTTATATATTTAGCGAACATTAAATAATCTAATTTAAAATTCGAAATACACTTTAAATGAAACGTTTTTTTTTCTATACTACCTTATTGCTTTGCTTAATTGCATCTGCAACTACAACTATTGCACAGGAGACAGACTCACTTACTGTTCAAGTATCAGAAGTTGCCACTGAAACACCTGTTGAAATGGCTCAGGAACAACCCCAAGAAGCCCCTAAAAAAGCTGGTTTTACTCAAGAACTTAAGAAGAGATTTATTGAAGGTGGCCCAGGATTTATGGGCATCGTTCTTTTGTGTTTAATTCTTGGTCTTGCCATTGCGATTGAGCGCATTATATTTTTAAACTTATCAACTACTAACACTGCACAATTGACTACTTCTGTTGAAGAAGCACTTGGCTCAGGTGGTGTAGAGGCTGCTAAAGAGGTTTGCCGAAATACCAAAGGACCTGTTGCTTCTATTTTCTACCAAGGTCTTGATCGTTCAAGTGAAGGAGTAGATAATGCCGAAAAGGCAGTTGTCGCATATGGTGGTGTGCAAATGGGCCAGCTTGAAAAGAATGTATCTTGGATTTCTCTCTTTATAGCACTTGCTCCAATGCTTGGGTTTATGGGCACTGTAATTGGTATGATTCAAGCATTTGATAAAATTGAAGCTGCTGGAGACATGCAACCTTCCCTTGTGGCAGGTGGTATTAAAGTAGCACTTCTTACAACTGTATTTGGTTTGATTGTTGCTATTATTTTACAAATATTCTACAATTATATTATTGCAAAAATTGACAGCATTGTAAATGACATGGAAGACGCGTCAATTACCTTAATAGACCTTCTTGCAGCGAACCAAAAATAATTCATAAAACAATCCTATTATGAATATTCAAAAAATTACCAAATATGTTGTGTTGGCACTCGGTGTGATTGGCTTAGTTTTACAAGTCGTCATATTGAGTAAGGGAGATGATATTATTGAAATGAATGCATTAAATGGAGATTTTTCCTCAGTGTCACCTATAATTAGCTTAGCATTAATTATCCTAACTGTAGCTGTTTTAATCACACTGGTATCATCCTTTTCTAACTTGGCATCAAACCCCGCCAAACTTAAAAAAGCGGGTATTTCCACAGCTGCTTTTGCAATTGTTGTATTAATTTCTTTTTTACTTTCAGAAGGTGTTGAAACTCCAATGAAGGATGGAGAATTATTGTCCGCTTCTGGCTCACGTTGGGTGGGAACTGGACTGCGTACTTTTTATATTTTGGCCATTGTTGCTGTTGGTGTGATGCTCTACTCTGGCGTTAAGCGATTTTTAAAATAATACGTTATGGCAAAAAGATCTGCACCCGAAGTGAATGCAGGGTCAATGGCCGACATTGCGTTCTTGTTATTGATTTTCTTTTTGGTAACTACTACGATTGAAACAGATTCTGGTTTAAATCGTAAATTACCTCCAATGGAAGACGTTGTCGATCCACCAATTATTAAAGAACGTAATATCTTTACTGTTGTAGTAAACAAAAACAATGACTTGCTTGTTGAAGAAAAGCCTATGGATATTAGCGAATTAAGTGAAGCTGCTGTTGCTTTTTTAGACAACGGCGGCGGCGAAGGTGAAGATGCTTGTGGTTTTTGTCAAGGTAATCGGGATAAAGACTCTTCTGATAATCCAGAAAAAGCGGTTATTTCACTTAAAAATGATCGTGAAACAGATTACAAGGTTTACATTGCAGTACAAAATCAGCTCGTAGCAGCCTATAATGTGCTTCGTAATCGGGAGTTCGCAAGGCTAAACCCAAATTTGGGATTAAGTTTTGTAGAAGCTGACCGAAGATATTCTGACCCAAGGACCTCAAGTTCTGAAAAAGAATCATTAAAGCCCAAACTGGCAGAAGTTAAATTGCTTTTTCCTCAAAAGCTGTCTGAAGCTGAACCCTCAAAAACAAATTAATATGTCCAAGTTCAAAAAGAAGAAAAGTGGTGAATTGCCAGCAATTTCTACAGCATCATTGCCAGATATTGTTTTTATGTTATTGTTCTTTTTTATGGTTGCTACTGTTATGCGCGACAGTACGTTGATGGTTGCCAATACTCTTCCAGCGGCAGACCAAGTACAAAAGTTGGATAAGAAAGATCGTGTAATGTATATTTATGCTGGAAAGCCAAGTGACCGTTATCAAGATAAGTTTGGTACACAGCCCAAAATTCAGTTGAATGATAAGTTTGCCACTGTAGCAGACGTGGGTGCATTTATTCTTGCGGAGCGGGCTTCAAAACGCCAAGAGCTTCAGAATGTGCTAACTACTGCGCTCAAAGTAGATGGGGAAACCAATATGGGTTTAATTACTGATATCAAACAAGAACTCAGAAAGGTTAATGCATTAAAAATAAACTATACCACGCGTAATGGTGACTTTATGCAAAATTTAAAATAGTTTTAAAGTTTTTAAACAGGACACTCTTATTTGCGCATTCTCGTTGCGTAAAGGGTGTCTTTTTTGAAATATATTTAAGTGATGAAACACATTTATTGCATATTGTTTCTATTGGTTGTTGGCTCCATATTTGCACAGGAAAAGACACCTACATTTAGAGAAGACCAAATTTATATGAGTATTGCATATCCATATTTTTCAGATGCACCTAATAACCTTATCCAAAACAAGCTTTCTTATGCTTTTTCAGTTGGGTTTATTCGCGATATGCCCATAAACAAGCAACGTACTTTGGCAGTTGGTATTGGTTTTGGGTATGACCAAACCACCATATATAATAACAATTTGTTTACAAACGCTGAGGATAATATAAGTGCAACAGTGATTGAAGGCGGATATCAAAAAAACTACTTGCGCATTCAGTCGTTTGCAGTACCCTTGGAGTTCCGTTGGCGGAATTCTAATGAAACTAAACATGCTTTTTGGCGTATACATACGGGAATAAGTATTCACTTTCCGTCAAAGTTTAGTACATACAACAAAACACTAACTGGACAAATAAATACAACTAAGCTTCCCTTAAAAGGCCCGATTTTACGGTGGAATGTATATTTTGGCTTCAACACATGGAATATCAGTATCGCACATGACATCCAGTCTTGGGCTACATTTAATGCTTCAAACAAGAAATTTGATATGAAATTCACAAAAATAGGGTTAATTTTTTATGTTTTTTAACAAAATAATTAGTTAAAATTTCTTTTTCGGCAGGAAGTATAAAAAACCATATCTTTACATCCATAACTATTAAAACTATAACCATGAAATTTTTACTTCAAGTTATGCTGCTTTGTTTTTCAACAGCAGTTTTAGCCCAAACACAAATATCAGGAACAGTTGCAGACAACAATGGTCAGCCTGTACCTGGAGCAAGTGTTGTTTTAGACAGTACAACAGGTACGGTAACTGACTTTGACGGTAATTTTACATTAAACACTTCCCAAATACCTCCCTTTACCATTACGGTGTCGAGTGTAGGTTTGGAAACAAAATCAATAACTGTATCATCTGCGGCCCAAGCCATAAGCATTACTCTTGGCTCATCTTCAACGCAGCTTGACGAGATTGTCGTTTCCGCATCTCGTTTCGCTCAAAGACTTTTCGAATCACCTGTTACAGTAGAGAAATTCAGTTTGCAACAAATTCAATCTACTCCATCTGCAGATCATTTTAATGGATTAGCCAACTTAAAACAAGTTAATATCCTTGAAGCAGGTTTGGTTTTCAGTCAAGTCAGCCTAAGGGGATTTAACGATATATACAATGAGGGCCTTGTAACATTGGTAGACGGTATGAATAATCAAGCTCCTGTTTTTGGATTTGCTGTTGGTAATATTATTGGCTTACATGACATTGATCTTCAAAGCATTGAAATCTTGCCTGGTGCAGCATCTGCTTTGTATGGTGCTGATGCTTACAAAGGAATAATTTTTATGAATAGCAAAAATCCTTTTGATCACCAGGGCCTTGATGTTTCTTACAGGTTTGGAAACACTGAACAAGTTGCAGCCGGCACAAATACGTTTGAAGAATTTGCTATTAGGATGGGTGGAAAAATCTCAGAAAAATTAGCTATAAAGGCCACAATTTCTCACAAATGGGGTAAAGATTGGTTAGCAGCTGATTACAGACACGCTGACAATAGAACGATAATTGATGGTTATAGTACAAGCAATCCAGATTACAATGCTGTAAATATGGAAGGCGAGGCTGAATTTTCATCTCCAACAATATTTGGGGCGATTGCTGGTTTGGCTCAAATGCCTCAACTAATGCAATTATCAGCATTATCCCCAAATTATTTTAAAACTGTTCTATCAACTGGATACAACTTGGTAGACCTAATGGGAAATGACACATTCAATACTAAAGGTAATTTTGCTATTCATTATAGACCCGATAGCAAAACTGAGTTATCTGTTCAGTCTTTAATTGGTACAGGAAAAGCACCACTTTATACTGGCGGTACTGTTTATGGGATGGATCATGTAGTTGTACAGCAACATAAACTAAATCTTAAAAGGGGAGGTCTAAACGCTAAATTCTTTTATACTCACGAAGATGCTGGAGATACTTCTGTAGCTCAGTTGGATGCTGTTAACGTTGCAAATGCGCAACCCGGTGGTATTAGAAATGGCTGGGGCGCAATATATATACAGACTCTTTTAGGAGGCATAGCAGCTGCTAATGGAATCCCTGCTCAGTCTGCACTTCCTTGGATGCTTAACGAAATTCAAAATCATATTATGGGTACTGCTTTGACTGGCGGAGATCCTTCAGGACTATCATTAAGTGATAGATTTGGTAGTACAATTCCTTTTCACAGTATTGCAAGACAAGCTGCAAATGCCAACTTACTTACACCCGGTTCTGCTGAGTTTAATGCGGCACTTGCTGCGTCAAGGGAAAATCCTGTAGAGATTGGTGTTGGTTCAAGAATTCAAGACCTTTCCAAAATTTTAAACTACGAAGTTGATTACGATTTCGGAGATAAATTTGGAATCGGAAACTTAATTGTGGGTGCTAACTACAGAAGCTTTGAAATGAACACTGGGGGTACTTTATATACAGATTAT
The DNA here is from genome assembly GCA_002698745.1 of Flavobacteriaceae bacterium. GTDB lineage: Bacteria > Bacteroidota > Bacteroidia > Flavobacteriales > Flavobacteriaceae > UBA7446. The sequence continues at coordinate 17,780 of PAAD01000029.1, read as the reverse complement.
AATGCACCAATTGAGTATAGTGAAGCTGGTGCATATGCACAGTTGAAATCTAGTTTACTAGATGATAAAGTTTCAATGACAGCCTCTGTCAGGTATGATAAACAAAATGTTATGGAGGATGGAAATTTCACTCCTAGAATAGGTTTTTTAGTTAATATTTCAGAAAATCAAAACTTTAGAATTACTGCCCAAACTGGATTTAGAAACCCCACAAACCAGGATAAATTTATCGGATTTCTTAATGGAAACTACTTTATTCTTGGAAATGAAAAGGGTAGTGTAGGTAGATTCGATCGTATGGCAATAATGGCGAATAATCTTCCTGGTAGATTCACTGGAGAATATGTCATGAACAATTCGTATCACCAGAGTGACAATTCTAAAGCAAATTTAAATTACGCAAAAGCAGAAACTGTTTCAACAATAGAACTTGGATATAGATTTAACACTCCGGGCTTTACATTTGATGTAAGTGGATATTACAATTCATATAAAGATAAGATCGCAGGGATATTTGTTAACACGCCATTATTAACTAATGGTTTTACTACTCCCGAAGTAGCATTAGCTAACGCAAATTTCCATAGATTTCAGGTAGATTCAAATATGGACAATGACTTTACATCTTATGGATTAAGTTTTGAAGCTACCAAATCACTTACAAGAGCTTTAACTGCAAACTTCATATATGAGTATAATGATATTGATTATACTGCAGATCCAGTTATTGATCAAAATGTTTCTTGGAATACTCCTGAACATAGAATCAAAGCTGGAATGAACTATACGATTGGCAGTAGAATGACTGTAAACGCAAATGCTAGATACAACTCTGAATATCTTTATGAATCATCTTTCTTTAATACAATGGTTCCTGAAAATGTTGTTCTTGATGCTAAAGCTTCTATCATGCTTGAGGAATTAAATTCAAGACTTGAAATAGGTGGTAATAATATCGGGGGAGAAAACTACATCGGAATTCCAGGTGCTGGTTTAATAGGTTCTACTTATTATGTAGCTCTCAAGGTTAGCTTATAATATCTTCTATTAATGTTAATAAAAAGCACCTCTTGTGGGTGCTTTTTTTTTGGATTTAATTCATGAATTCTTGCTTTAATTCGCCTATATTTGCACTCGAAATTGAGGGTAATATACAACCATAAAAAAACAATTCTCCAACTATGTCACAAAGTATAGGTAATGTTTCCCAAGTCATCGGACCAGTAGTAGATGTATCTTTTGATACATCAAACACAACACTTCCTAATATCTACGATTCATTAGAAATCAAAAAAAAAGATGGCTCATTGCTTGTCTTAGAAGTACAATCCCATATTGGTGAAGACCAAGTACGTGCTATTTCGATGGATTCAACAGATGGCCTTGAGCGAGGTGCAAAGGTTATTGCTACAGGAAACCCTATCCAAATGCCTATCGGTGAAGATGTGTACGGGCGTTTATTTAACGTTATTGGCGATGCAATTGACGGTATTGGCGATTTACCAAAGAACGGGAAAGATGGCCTTCCTATTCACCGTGGGGCACCTGCCTTTGATCAACTTTCAACTTCAGCAGAGGTTTTGTTTACCGGAATTAAAGTAATTGATCTTATTGAGCCCTATGCCAAAGGGGGTAAAATTGGACTATTTGGGGGAGCAGGTGTTGGTAAAACAGTGCTTATACAAGAATTGATTAACAATATTGCAAAAGGCCACGGAGGACTATCCGTGTTTGCTGGAGTGGGCGAGCGTACACGTGAGGGAAACGATTTGCTTCGTGAAATGTTGGAGTCTGGTATTATCAAATACGGGGACGAATTCATGGAATCTATGGAAGCAGGTGGATGGGACTTGTCTAAAATTGACAAGGAAGCCATGAAAGAGTCAAAAGCAACTTTTGTATTTGGACAAATGAATGAACCTCCTGGAGCTCGTGCTCGTGTAGCTCTTTCTGGTCTTACAGTTGCGGAATATTTCCGTGATGGTGCAGGTTCAGATCAAGGTAAAGACGTACTTTTTTTTGTCGATAATATTTTCCGATTTACACAAGCAGGTTCAGAGGTTTCTGCCCTGCTTGGACGTATGCCCTCTGCGGTTGGATATCAGCCAACACTTGCAACTGAAATGGGTGCAATGCAAGAACGTATTACATCTACCAAAAAAGGTTCTATTACATCTGTACAGGCGGTATATGTTCCTGCTGATGATCTTACGGACCCCGCACCTGCAACAACCTTTGCTCACTTGGACGCAACAACTGTATTGTCCCGTAAAATTGCAGAGCTCGGGATTTATCCTGCGGTAGATCCATTAGACTCTACCTCAAGAATATTAACTCCGGATATTTTAGGAGATGAACACTACAACTGTGCGCAACGCGTTAAGGAGCTATTGCAACGTTATAAAGAATTACAAGATATTATTGCTATACTAGGTATGGAAGAACTTTCTGAAGAAGATAAGTTAGCTGTATCAAGAGCAAGACGCGTACAACGTTTCCTATCACAGCCTTTCCACGTGGCAGAGCAGTTTACAGGTATACCCGGAGTATTGGTAGATATCAAAGACACCATCAAAGGATTTAACATGATTATGGACGGTGAGTTAGATCATCTTCCAGAAGCAGCTTTTAACCTTAAGGGTACTATTGAGGAAGCCATTGAATCTGGCGAAAAAATGCTCTCTGAAGCAAACGCATAACAACAACTATGTATTTAGAAATTATCAGTCCTGAAGCCACATTATTCCAAGGAGAGGTAAATGCTGTTTCCGTCCCTGGTATAGAAGGATCTTTCCAGGTATTGAATAACCATGCTGCCATAGTTTCAAACCTTACAGTAGGTGAGGCTAAAATTGAAGGAAACTTCGTTGTGGCAGATGCCTTTAAATCCCTATTTTCAAAAAAAGGAAATGATACCGTCATAACCCTAACAAATGGAGGCACATTTGAAATGAGCAAAAACAGGGCCATTTTGTTTATGGATTGATTCGTAAGTTTTCCTTACGCATCAAATAAATTTTTAAAACTAATCTATGAATCGTTTCTATTTTAGTGCTTTAGTGTCAATAGTCGTAGCATTTTCGTCTTTAGCCCAAACTCCACTGGATGAGGTCGTTGTTTCTTCACCACGCCTTAACGTACTTTTTTCTGATGACTCAAAATCTGTTACCGTTATTACAGCAGAGCAAATTGATGATACACCCGTTTCCAATCTTGTGGATTTGCTTCGTTTTCAGTCTGGGATTGACATCCGTAGACAGGGTATTGAGGGTACACAGGCCGATGTATATTTGCGCGGTGGTACTTTTGATCAAGTTTTATTGCTGATTGACGGTATTCGTGTCGACGATCCCCAAACAGGACATCATACGCTGAATAGCGCCTTACCCTTAGATGTAATCGAAAGAATTGAAATAGTTAAAGGCCCAGCTGCTCGTATTTATGGTCAGAATGCATTAACTGGAGCCATCAATATTGTTACCAAAAAAGAAGGTAAAAAAGGCACAAATCTTAACGTACGCCAAGGAAGTTTTCACACCACCCATCTAGGTGTTACTGCCCAAGATTACAGTGATAACCAACAGCACGTTGTTCATTTTTCAAGATTAGGCAGCGAAGGCTATCGTCATAATACCGATTTGGATAATCTTCATTTTTTTACACACAGTGCTTTTGGCGCTTCGAAAAACCTAAAGCTTCTTACCATGTTCAACGATCGTAAGTTTGGAGCTAATGGGTTTTATGGTTATGCCAGTTATGAAGATCAATACGAAGAGACCCAAAGTAGTTTGGTTGCTCTAACAACTTCATTTGTTTCTGAAAAAGCTGTTTGGACACCTAGAGTTTTTTGGAAGCGTGGGCAGGATGAATATATTTTAATCCGAAATAACCCAAGTGCATACCGAAACATGCACATCAATAATAAAATTGGATTTTCTTTAGACACCAAATTAACACATAGCAATGGCAACCTAAGTGGACTTGGTGTAGAATTATCGAGTGTTTCCCTGCAATCCAACAATCTGGGAACGCACAGCCGTACCCTTGCGCATTTCTTTTTTGAGCATCGTTTTAAATTATATAATTTTAATATTACGCCTGGCTTTGCTTTGAGTCATTTTTCAGACATAGATACTTTTTTCTATCCTGGGTTAGACGTTGGATTCAAATTAAGTGATAAGGCAAAACTTGTTTTCAACACAGGATACACCTATCGTGTACCTACCTACACAGATTTGTATTACAATGGACCAACAGCTTTAGGCAATGCAGATTTGAAGCCAGAAAAAGCTTTAAGCCATGAACTGAGCTTTAGTTACAACACGCCTAGTTGGGAGCTTGAGGTCGCTTTGTTTCAACGCAACAGTGAGAATTTGATTGATTATGTTGAGGTAACGGTAGGAGACTCGCAGTGGTTAGCCTCCAATATACACGATGTTATCACAAGAGGGGGTGAGCTAAACAGCTCTTATAAATATACTATCGGTAAGCAGCTCCAGACGCTTGTTATTTCATATGGCTATATTCATGACAATTATACTAAAACAGTAAACTCAAGGTATGCTCTCAATTCGTTGAAGCACAATATTAATTTATTGTTTCTAAACAGATTATCGCCCAAATGGTCAACCTCGTTTTCTTACCGTTATGCTACAAGGCCTTTAGGGGGTCATTTTAAAGTGCTTAACGCACAATTGGAATACGTTATGGATAAATTTACTATTGAGATTCAGGGGCGTAATTTGTTTGATGCTAGTTACTATGAGAATCTTATTCCAATGCCTGGTGCCCATGGGATGCTTTCACTTCGCTATGCATTTTAATCCCCACAGCTAAGTCGATTGATTTGCTGGTATATTAAGTCCGTCTCCCATCCTCGGTAGGCGAGATATTGAAAAAGTTTTTGTTTTTTGATTTGGGCACTGTGCTTATCCAATTGCTCCCACTTTTTGTCACTTATGGAATGTATTTTGTCCAGGTAAGCAGTTGCACTGATAGTTTTTAAAGCGTTATTGATATCATAATCAGACACACTTCTAATTTTAAGTTCTGTCTTAATACGTATTTTCCCCCAGTGTTTAATGGAGAATTTTCCACTGGCAAACTGTTGTGAAAAACGCGTTTCATTTAAGTAATTTTCAGATACTAAGGTGCCAATAATTTGTTCGGCAGCTTGCGAAATCATTCCCAATTTTCGCAACTTGTCTTTTACGTCCTTATGGCAGCGCTCTTGATAGGCACAGTATTTACGCAGTTTGTCCAATGCTTCGGCAACAGTATATGTTTTCATATTGGCTAAAATAAAAAAAGCGGCACTAAGGCCGCTTTTTGTTTTATACGTGAATTACTTTTCCTTTTCCATCAAAGAAACGGTAGTGTAAATAAGTGTACGCATCGCGTGGAATAACTTTTATCCACTTGTTGTACTCAAAGTACCACTTCATGCGTTCAGACTTAACGCCTTTTGCAACATAAGCTGCGATAAAAGGGTGTAAATGCAACACTACTTTTTTCTTTTTGTGTTTTGGATTAGCTAAAATCTTTTCAAGGTCAGCTTTTATTTTATCCATCAAAACAATTGGAGCTTCTACCTCTCCATTAATATTTGGATTGGGTTCACTTGTTTTGATATCCATTTCTGGGCGGACGCGCTGGCGTGTCATTTGTATCAGTCCAATTCTGCTTGGAGGCAAAATTTTGTGTTTGGCACGGTCGCTCTCCATTTCCTTACGAAAATGTTCAAAAAGCTTCTTTCTGTTTTCTTGCCTTATCATGTCAATGAAATCTATGACAATAATCCCTCCCATGTCACGCAAGCGTAACTGTCTGGCTATTTCTGTAGCAGCAATCATGTTAACCTCTAAGGCAGTATCTTCTTGATTTTTAGCCTTATTGGATCGATTACCACTGTTTACATCAATAACGTGAAGGGCTTCAGTATGTTCGACGATTAAATAAGCTCCTCTGTTCATCGAAACTGTTCTTCCGAACGAGGACTTAATTTGACGTTCAATACCAAAGTGCTCAAAAATAGGTACTTGACTTTTGAAAAGTTTTACAATGCTGGCCCTTTCGGGAGCAATTTGGTGTAAATATTCTTGTACTTCTGATAATAGTTCGGAATCATCAACATGTATTCCAGTAAATTCATCATCAAATATATCTCTCAAAATAGAAGAAGCTCTGTTAAGCTCACTCAATACTCTAGAGGGATAATCTGCTTTCTGGATTTTATTACACATTTGAACCCAACGTTCATAAAGATCTTCAAGATCTTTGTCGAGTTCAGCAACTTTCTTGCCTTCAGCCACAGTTCGGATAATTACACCAAAACCTTTTGGCTTAATACTCATGACAAGCTTTTTTAAGCGGTTCTTTTCTTCTCTTGTCGATATTTTTTGTGACATCGACACACGATTTGAAAAAGGAACCAAAACCAAATACCTACCTGCCAAGGACAACTCCGAACTGATTCGAGGTCCTTTAGTAGAAATAGGTTCTTTGATAATTTGCACAAGTAGAGATTGATTGGCCTGTACAGCATCTGTAATGACACCATCTTTACTAATTTCAGGCTCTAAGGGGTAGTTCTTTAGGGAAAAGTCTTTTACTTTTCCTGAACTAGCACGCTTGATAAATTTTAGCAATGTCGACACTTTTGGACCAAGGTCGTGATAATGCAAAAATGCATCTTTTTCATACCCAACGTTTACAAATGCGGCATTTAAGCCGGACAGGGTTTTTTTAACTTTTGCTAAGAAAATATCACCTACGTGAAACTTATTATCTTCAATTTCTTTGTGAAACTCAACGAGCTTTCCGTCCCTAAGTAAGGCAAAATCAACTGCAGAGGATCGCGAACGAATAATTAGTTCTTTACTCACAATAATGATTTTTAGATTCACAGTCTATGTGAATCAATTGAACAATGTTTTCGGGGGACATTAGTCAAAGTGAACAACTTTGTTACTATTCCATGTCAAAGAACTTAAATGTTCAAATATTAAAGAAGTTTACTTTTTCTTATGTCTGTTAGCACGACTTCTTTTTTTACGCTTGTGCGTAGCTACCTTGTGTCTTTTTCTTTTCTTTCCACTTGGCATATGTTATAATCTAAATAATTAATAATGTGCAACCGTTAATCAACGACTACTTTATTTTTGACCTCCTCTAAAAATTCCCTTGCAGGTTTGAATGAGGGGATATTATGTGCTGGTATATTAATGGTAACATTTTTCGAAATATTACGTCCTTTTTTAGCTTTGCGTGTTTTAACAACAAAGCTTCCAAATCCGCGTAAATAAACGTTTTCACCAGATTCTAATGCACTTCTTACTTCTTTCATAAAGTGATTCACAATCTCTTGCGTATCGTTCTTTTCAACTCCCAGTTTTTCTGAAATATTTATTACAATTTCGGCTTTTGTCATCCTTAAATTCTTGTGTGGTTGTAAATTTTAGGTGAGCAAATATAAAAATTTAATTCAACGTTTTTGCGATTTTAAACATCTAAAACTCATTCTTTGCATGTATTTTTGAATGCATGAAACATTTCAGTACTAAATTGTTAGCTTGGTATGAACTGCACAAGCGTTCTTTACCTTGGCGACAAACCAAAGACCCTTATGTGGTTTGGCTTTCTGAAATCATCTTACAACAAACACGAGTTGAGCAAGGTTTGCCCTATTTCGAAAGATTCTTGAAGGATTTTCCAACTATTGATGATTTGGCGCAAGCCAGTGAAGACGCGATTTTAAAGCGCTGGCAAGGACTTGGCTATTACAGCCGCGCCAGAAACCTTCATAAGGCCGCAAAACAGTTAAGCGAACAATATAAAGGTAATTTCCCAAGTACTTATAAAGAACTCCTCAAGCTTCCAGGTGTAGGACCTTATACTGCAAGAGCTATTGCATCTATTTGTTTTGATGAAGTTTGTGCCGTTGTTGATGGAAATGTATATCGTGTTTTAGCACGCCATTTCAATAATTTTAATCCCATAAATAAATCTAAGGGAATTAAGGCTTTTCAAGTTTTGGCTCAATCCCTTATCGACCCAAATTCACCAGGAACTTATAATCAAGCCATCATGGAATTTGGCGCCCTGCATTGCACACCCAAAAACCCGGATTGTACAACTTGTCCATTGTCGAGTTGTTGCTTGGCATTTGCTGACGGTCGTGTAGCTGAACTTCCTTTTAAAGTAAAAGCCAAGCATATCAAGAAACGATATTTTCATTATTTAATTCCTACAGATCAAAACAACAATACACTACTGAGTAAACGTGGCCAAAAAGACATCTGGCAAGGGCTTTATGAATTCCCACTTATCGAAGCTCAAAAAATGTTATCCGTTGATGCACTTAAAGTACACAATGATTCTCCTGAATGGGCCAAATCGGCACACTGGACCAAATTTCAAGATGAAGTAGTGATTCACAAACTCAGTCATCAAGCACTACACACTTATTTTTATGTATTAGAAAACGTTGATGAAGCCCTACCAATTTCTTGGTCTAGCGTTCCGGATTATGCAGTTCCCCGTTTAATAGAACGTTTTTTGGACAAGTTCATCCTATAATGTACATTTGATAGAAAATTTATTATGAGCGGAACACTTAACAAAGCTATGTTGATTGGACATTTGGGCGACAACGTAAAAGTCACCTATTTTGAAGGAGGAAATTGCATTGGCAGATTCCCCATAGCTACAAACGAAACCTACACAAGTAAACAAACAGGTGAGAAAGTCACTAATACCGAATGGCACAATGCTGTAGTACGAAACAAAGCGGCAGAAATTTGTGAAAAATATCTCAAAAAAGGAGATCGTGTTTATGTTGAAGGACGCATAAAAACACGAAAGTGGCAAGGAGATGATGGTAAAGACCGTTACTCTACAGAAATTCACGTTGATGACTTCACCTTTTTAACCCAACGACCTAGCGATGGAAATCCAACGCAAACGGAGGCACTCCAACAACAGCTATCTCAGCCTAGCCAACCCTTCCAGGAAAATCAACCTGCAAGTAATGACGACCTACCATTCTAAACGCTAATCGTTGGATATACCTTTCTTAGTTATTGGTTTTGAAACACAAGAAATAGTCAAAATATTCATATTATTGTTACTTTTAATGAGCTCTGCGTTGGTTTCAGGCTCAGAGGTAGCCTTTTTTTCTCTTTCGCCATCTTACATTAAAGAAGCAGTAAACGCAAACAACAAGCCGTTACGTATTATCGCGCGCTTGCGAAAAAATCCAAGACGTTTATTAGCCATTATTTTGTTATTGAATAACCTTATAAACATCGCCACTGTATTATTATTTGCATCCATGACATCATTGTTTTTTGAATCCATTCCGCAGCCTGGTTTACGATTTTTTGTTGAAGTAGGGTTAATTACTACAGTGGTATTATTTTTTGGTGAAATACTTCCAAAAATTTACGCAAATAGAAACCCTGAAGACTTTGCAAAATGCATATCTATTCCAATTTATTTATTGGACAAATATGTATTTTTCGCTTTGACCTATCCAATGAGCTACCTCACTTTAATTCTTCAAAAAAGATTAGGTAAAACAAGTTCAAATATTTCGGTTGATCATTTGTCACAAGCTCTTGAAATGACTGACGATTCTGAAACCACCAAAGACGAACAAAAAATTTTAAAAGGGATTGTGACATTTGGTAATACTGATACCAAGCAAGTCATGTGTCCTCGAATAGACGTTTTTGCACTTGAGAAAGAAACATCATTTACCGAAGTAGTAGCGCAGATTGTAAAGAAGGGATTTTCGAGAGTTCCAGTTTATCATGAAACCATAGATTCCGTTATTGGGGTTTTGTATGTTAAGGATTTATTGCCCCACTTTGACAAGGAATATTATGAATGGATAAAGCTGTTGCGCGAGCCTTATTTTGTGCCAGAAAATAAAAAGCTTGACGATTTGCTGCAAGAATTTCAAGTTAAACGTATCCACTTGGCTGTTGTGGTAGATGATTACGGAGGTACTTCGGGGGTTATTTCATTGGAAGATGTTATTGAACAAATTGTAGGGGATATCACAGATGAATTCGATGAAACAGATATAAGTTATTCCAAACTTAACGACAATACTTTTGTCTTTGATGGTAAAACCTCTCTGCAAGATTTTTATACAGTAACAAAGCTTTTTAACAGAAATGATTTTGAGGAAAACAAAGGAGAATCTGAAACTATTGCCGGGTTTTTATTAGAACAGCTTGGATACTTTCCTAAAGTGAATAATGTATTTCGTTTCAAAAATGTTGTCTTTACAATTGAAGCCTTGGACAGAAAACGCATCAAACAAGTTAAAGTGCAATTAAGCTCATGAAACGTATTTTCTTTTTAGCGGTTTTGTTTTTGGGATGTCAATATCAAACCCCAAAACCCAATGCGGCCTTGGCCTTGAGCTATCCAGTAGCACAGTACAATGATTTTATCCCTGATAAATGCGCATACCGCTTTATGTACAATGAAGTGTCGACACCAGTGCGACTTAGTTCGTGTGGTATAACTTTGGATTATCCTCTGCTAAAAGCAAAAGTTTACGTTACTTACTTTGATTTGAGCAAGACTTCTTTAGATACCCTTTTCATGGATTTTGAAAAGCGAGTCAAAATTTTTGGTAAAGGAACACAACGTATTAACGAAAACAACTACGAGGACAAAAGAAAAGAGGTTTTGGGTAGCTGCGTTACATTGATTGGAGATTCCCCTTCGAACCTCCATTTTTTCGCCACCGATACCAAAAGTCATTTTATATCAGGGTCATTGCTTTTTTCTGCTGCGCCCAACTATGATTCCTTGGCACCTGCCATAATATATATAAGAAATGATATACAGAAAATATTAGAAACTTTGAGTTGGCAATAATCGGGCTTTCTATTTCTTTTTGCTTCAATCGGCAATTACACAACTAGCTTTACACCCTTTTTCAGTAGATTTAACATAATTTTTGTTCTTGCGATCTGATTAAAAAGCAGGTATAATTGTCACGGCGCCTACTTTGTAATCATCCCCAAGAGATTCAATAGTGATTTTGATATTATCGAATGAAGTTGTGGCGGGGTCAAAAGAGACATAAGCTGTTTTAGCTTCAAAATCAACTGTGGATTTTATAATTCCCTGTAAAGCAGAAACTTTCTTTTCAATACGTGCGGCACATCCAAGCTTACAGATCATTCCATCAACTTGGAAAGATATGTTCGAGAGATTTTTGTCAGACATTATCAACTTTGTCTCTGTCATTTGACTTTGTGCAGAAATGTGGCTAACTTTTATTTTCTCTGGGGTTTTTGAGTCACAACTAATAATTAGTAAAAATGAAATATATAAAATAGATTTTTTCATAACATAAAGGTCTAATCAAATGTAGTAAAAAATGCCATTTTTCCATCCTTTTTTCCCAGCTTTGCATAGCGATGATTAAAATCCCTGAAAACAAATGGTTGTATCTTTTTTTACTTTCTTTAATATGGGGAAGTTCCTATATATTAATTAAGCGTGCGCTTGTTGGGCTTTCCCCTATTGAATTGGGTAGCGCACGCATTGTTATCAGTACTCTTATCTTACTTATTTTGGGATTTAAATCTTTGAAAGGATTGAACCGATATCAATGGAAGTGGCTGGTTATAACAGGATTTTTAGGCACATTTTTCCCTTCTTTTTTTTTCGCTTTTGCACAACGCTACATCGATTCGTCTGTCGCAGCTATTCTTAATTCGCTCACACCAATATTTACTGTACTGGTGGGGATTACACTTTTCGCCACTCGCATGCTTGCACGCCAGTTACTCGGTGTTTTGCTCGGATTTATAGGTTCTTTAGGATTGGTTTTGGGAGGTGCACAAATTAATCCAGATCAATCAGTTGGCCATGTGTTGCTTATCATTAGTGCATCTATGTGCTATGCCATAAACATACACTTTTTAAAGCACAAGCTTTCAGAAGTTTCCCCTATGGCCATGACACTGGGAAATTTTGTTTCCATATTGCCTCTAGCTTTGATATTATTGTTTATTTCGGATTTCTTTTCACTACAAAACTTACAAAAATCACAAGTGATTAAAAGTTTGGGATTCGTCGCTATACTCGCATTTTTTGGTACAGCAATAGCCAAGGTCATGTTTAACCGATTTGTGAAAATAGCATCTACCGTATTTGTGTCATCGGTAACATATACCCTTCCAATTGTAGCCCTTTTTTGGGGTACATTGGACGGGGAGCAGATGAGTACTTTTCAACTTATTGGTGCAGTTGTAATTTTGATTGGCGTTTCGCTAGCTCATAAGCCAACAGAACGCCAATAATTTCAATTTAATGAATTAGAATCTTTAAAGAATAATTATTCATATTGATTAACTCCATTTATTTTTCAGGATTAACAATTACTTCTTCAAGTGTTAAAGAAATTTCCTGACCACCAAGATCAAAACTTTTCTCTCCTGGCATTAATAGGTTTGAAATTTCCTTGTAGCTTTCATAATTTGTGTTGTTCGTTTGCATTTGACCATTGAAGTTTACCAGCGTAGATTCTTTAATTTTCATACCTGTTTCTTTACTGTAATAGTTGGTGTAACTCACTCCAACACCAGGAACCTTAATCACATAAGCTTCTGTGTCATTTACAGTTTCAATTCCCTCTAAAACAGCTTCTCCGCTAGCAAGCAAGCCTATTTCAGAAATAACTCCTAAGGATTTTTTAAGATCGTCATAAATAACCTTTGGCAAATCCATTTGATTTGGCCCTTGCTTCATAAAAGCCCCCTCGGCACTAACAACACTTGTCATCATGGGGTTTCCACCTACAGATATTACTTGTTCTTGGCTAGTTGTTGAATAGGTTTCTTTAACCTCAATTGCCATTTGCATAAAAGTTCCTTTGTAAACAAGCTTTATTGTTTTTAGGTCGCTAAAGTTGTTTACACCTGTTTTTTCAATATGTTTCGTTAAAACGGTCTCAGCCGTAACTCCTCCTGCAACAGCAATTTTTCTTGGCCTTTCAATAGACATACCATATTTATCGTAGTAATTAACAGGGAGCAGTTTTCCATTAAATTCCACCTTTTCAAGGTTATCTAAAACATCAACCCCTTTTCCTGTCACAACTATTCGTGATTGGTTTACATTAAAGTATTTCTGCGCCACAACTCTAACATCATTAGTTGTAACGGCATTGATTTGATCAAGGTAAGTTTTGTAAAAATCTTTATCCAGATTTTCAGTTGCTATATCGTATGCAAATTGCGCAATAGTTGCAGGTCTCTCCAAAGATCTAACAAAGTTACCAACATATTTGGCTTTGGCTTTTTTTAATTCACTTTCCATTACCAAATCTGTGCGAATACGCTTTACTTCATTAAGTAATTCTACCACAGCACTGTCAGTTACTTCATTTCTGACGCTAGCAGAGGCTCGAAAACGTGTTGCCGTACGTTTGTCGTTTCCTATACTTGAGTAAGCTCCATATGTATATCCCTTGTCTTCACGAAGGTTTAGAAACAAACGTGCTTCGCCTCCGCCACCAAGAATGGAGTTTGCCATTAAAACAGAAAAGTATTCAGGATCTTTTTTAGCTAGGTAAGCTGTACTTTGAACCACTACTTCTGATTGAACAGCGTTGGGCATATTCACAAAGTCTATTTGTGGACTTAAAGGATTTACAACTTCAGGAATTGGGCTAGAAGCTACAGGCTTTGGCTTCCATTTCCCGAAATATTTTTTTACCAACGGCTGAACGGATTCCATATCAATGTCACCAACGATAACTAAATAAGCATTATTGGGTCTAAACCTAAAGTCATAAAAGCGCTGGACATCTGCAAGTTTTATGTTATTAATGGTTCCGGGAGTTGTGTATTCACCGTAGGGGTGATCTACGCCGTAGGCCAGTAGTCTTTCAATACGTCTTGCTGCAGTCGTAACGTCTTTTTCAGATGATTTCAATGCATCGATTATGACATCTCGCTCTTTTGTAAATTCCTCTTCTGTAAAATTAGGATTTATAGCAGCATCAGCCATCATCTGAAAAGTTCTTTCAAAATAACGGGATAATGACTGTGCAAATGCACCAGAAGCACCAATACTAATATTTGCACCCATGAAATCTACTTCATCATAGAAATCATCTTTTGCTATTTTTTTAGAACCTTTTCCGAGTAAGCTTCCTGTGAGGTCGCTTAAACCAGCCTTAATACCTTCTAAAATGGGGGGATTGTCCAAACTTAAACTTGCACTTACTTGAGGAAGTTTTCTATTTTCAACTAACATCACAGTGAGGCCGTTTTTTAGTTTGTATTGCTGTGGCTCTTTAACTTGAATTGTAGGTGCTGGACCAGGAATTGGCTGCTTGCTTCGGTCAATTTGACCAACAGCAGAAAACGTCAGCAGGAATGTAAATAATAAAATTAATTTTTTCATAATAATAAATTTAATTAGCGACTTCCTCTTCTGGCAAATATTCAAGTACCAAGCGCTGGTTTGTATTCAGATATTTATTTGCTACCTCTCTTATCTCTTCACGAGTAATGGAGCGGTATATATCGATTTCGTTATTGATTAGATTTGTGTCTCCAAATAACATATAGTATCGGGCAAGTGAATTGGCAATTCCCTCAACTGAAGAATTTGAGCTTACAAATCCATTTTCAAACTTGTTGAGTAGTTTTTGATAATCACGCTCCGAGATGAGCTTTCCTTTGAGTATAGAAATTTCGTCATCCATTTCTGTTATCAAGTCAGTAAGTTTAAAGTCACCTTGCGGCAAGCCGAATATCACATACATGCCATAATCTTCCTGGGCTATGTTTATTGCTCCCGATTGAAGTGCCATTTTCTTTTCATCAACCAAACGTTTGTAAAGTTTCGAACTTGGGCCATCGCTTAAATATGTAGAAATCATATCTAAAACACGTGATTCTCTACTTTTAAAAGAAGGTGTGCGATATGCTGTAATAATTGCAGGAATCTGAATGTTACTATCAAAAGCCTCTGCTTTTATGGTTTCTTTAATTGGATCTTCCTTTATCGAAACTCTTTTTATATCCTCTCCTCTAGGTATAGAACCAAAATATCCCTGAACCATTGTTTTTGTTTCATCAATATTAATGTCACCAGCGACAACGAGCACAGCATTGTTAGGCACATAGAATTTTTTATTGAATGCTAAAAACTCGTCTAGAGTAGCAGCATCAAGGTGATCCATCTCACCAATTGTTGTCCAGCGGTAAGGGTGATTGATGAACAGATGTTTTTTAACATTTTCCAAAAATTTACCATAAGGTTGGTTGTCAACGCGTAAGCGCTTTTCTTCTTTAACCACCTCATTTTGTGTATCAACACCGTCCTGTTCAATTATAGGATGTAACATTCGCTCGGACTCCATCCAAAGACCTAGCTCAAGGTTGTTAGAAGGGAAAATCTCATAATAATAGGTACGATCGTCTGTGGTATTGGCGTTGTTGGATCCGCCATTTTCGGTTACTATAGAAAACCATGCACCGTTTTCAATATTTTTAGTACCCTCAAATAGGAGGTGTTCGAAAAAATGAGCAAAGCCTGTTCTGTCAGGCTGTTCGTCTTTAGCACCAACGTGGTACATAACAGATGTAGTTACTACAGGAGCTGTGTTATCTTGATGTAGAATGACATGTAAGCCGTTAGCTAAATCATATTCTTCAAATGAGACTGATTGTGCGCTTACAGGACCCAATATAAATATTAAGGCCACAGAAAGGAGTTGTTTCATATTAAAAATTTTAATTTATAAATTTAATTATTTCCTTTGGAATTAATAACAATTTTCAAGTAATAATGTTACAGCAAAAAATATTGCCTGATATAATACAAGATTGTATATTTGCGATCGCTTTAATAGAAAGTGTAAAACAAAATATATGTTTGCAATTGTAGATATAGCAGGGCAACAATTTAAAGTTGCGAAAGACCAAAAGTTATTTGTTCATCGATTGGACGCCAAAACAGGAGACAAGGTTTCTTTTGACCAAGTCTTTATGGTGGCTGATGGTGACAACATTACTGTAGGCGCCCCAGCTGTAGCCAATGCTTCAGTAGAAGCAAAAGTGGTTCGTCACTTAAAGGATGACAAAGTAATAGTATTTAAAAAGAAACGCCGCAAGGGTTACCGTGTTAAAAACGGTCATCGTCAGTCGTTGACAGAAATTGTCATTGAATCTCTTGGAGTTGGAAAGGTCAAGAAGGCTGCACCCAAAGCCAAAGCAGAAGCACCAAAAGCTGCAGCTCGAAAGGCTGTAAAAAAAGCTGTCCCAAAAGCAGCTGCTGATCTTTCTTCAAATACAGTAGCCGAACTCAAGGAGTTAGCCAAAGCAGCAGGTATTGCGGGAATATCGTCTATGAAAAAATCCGACTTGATTTCGGCACTTGAAGCAAAAAAATAAAAAGACTAAGCCATGGCACACAAAAAAGGAGTAGGTAGTTCGAAAAACGGTAGAGAATCGGAATCGAAACGCTTGGGCGTTAAAATATTTGGTGGACAACACGCCATCGCAGGGAACATTATTGTTCGTCAACGAGGTACGGCACACCACCCAGGAGAAAATGTATATTTAGGCAAAGACCATACACTTCACGCTAGAGTGGACGGTGTTGTGCGATTTACTAAAAAGAAAAACAATCGCTCGTATGTTTCTGTTGATCCTGTTCAGGCCTAAACACTAAACTAAAAAAAACAAAACCCCGCCATTGGCGGGGGTTTTTGGTTTTGATAAATAAGTTTTACAGTCTAATATCTGTAATATTCAGGTTTATAAGGCCCTTGAACAGGAACACTTATATAGTCTGCTTGGTCTTTGTCTAGCTCTTCAAGTTCAACGCCTAGTTTTTCTAGGTGCAAATGCGCTACTTTTTCATCTAAGTGCTTAGGTAACATATACACCTTGTTTTCGTAACGATCTGCATTTTTCCAAAGCTCTATTTGCGCTAACGTTTGGTTTGTAAAGGAGTTACTCATCACAAAACTAGGGTGGCCAGTAGCACATCCTAGGTTTACCAATCTACCTTCAGCCAAAACAATGATGTCTTTACCCTCAACGGTATACTTATCTACTTGAGGCTTTATTTCTACTTTGCTTTCACCATAGTTTCCATTTAGCCAAGTCATGTCAATTTCGTTATCAAAGTGTCCAATGTTACATACAATGGCTTTGTCTTTCATAGCACGGAAGTGTCGTTCAGTAACAATGTCTTTGTTTCCTGTCGCCGTTACAATAATGTCTGCATTGCCAATGACCGTGTCTAGTTTTTTTACTTCAAAACCATCCATAGAGGCTTGAAGCGCACAAATCGGATCGATTTCAGTAACAGTTACAATGGCTCCTGCTCCTTGAAAAGAAGCAACGGTTCCTTTACCAACATCACCATATCCAGCAACAACAACGCGCTTACCAGCAAGCATGATGTCTGTTGCACGTCGCACCGCATCAACCGCTGATTCTTTACAGCCGTATTTGTTGTCAAACTTTGATTTGGTTACCGAGTCGTTTACGTTAATGGCAGGTAACGGAAGTGTTCCGTTTTGCATACGCTCATACAAACGATGCACGCCTGTAGTCGTTTCTTCCGAAAGTCCTTTAATGCCTGCAGCAAGCTCAGGAAATTCATCAAAAATCATATTGGTTAAATCGCCACCATCATCTAAAATCAAGTTTAGGGGTTTGCGATCTTCACCAAAGAATATCGTTTGTTCAATACACCAGTTGAATTCTTCTTCATTCATGCCT
>PAAD01000061.1 GCA_002698745.1 Flavobacteriaceae bacterium | reverse complement strand
TCCTGAGGTAGTTAGAAAAATGTGGTCAGAACATTTGTATGGGGCTCGTAATTGGCAATCGCAATTGTGGGCAGTTTTGATGTTTCAAGCTTGGCTTGAGAATAATGAGTGAGCCATTAAACATAGCATCGATTACTGTTCCCATATACTCAAATTATGGATAGCCTATTTCTGTAACATGTCGATAGTGACGATATATAGTTTGCTTATAGTTTGTAAGTTTTACAGGAAATAAAATTGAAAATTTGTCACGTTTGTGCAGTTGATTTTACGCTAAAGAGATTAATTCTTCCTTTAGTGGATGCTCAATTAAAAAAAGGCAATGACGTAATATCAGTATGTTCTTCTGGTCCTTATGCAAAGGAATTAAGTGATCAGGGTTACAAAGTAAAGACTATAGCTATCGCTAGGAGTTTAGCGCCTATAAAGGCTATTGTAACGATATGGAAGTTATTTTCCTATTTTCGCAAGGAGTCTTTTGATCTTGTTCATGTACATACTCCTATTGCAGCATTTTTAAGTAGAATTGCGGCTTTTTTGGCGGGTGTTCCAATTGTGGTTTACACAGCGCACGGCTTTTATTTTCATGATGACATGGGGCCATTCAAAAGAAATTTGTTTATATTTGCGGAAAAAATTATGCGGCCACTAACTGACCTTCTTTTTACTCAGAGTTCTGAAGATGCTGAAAATGCTATTTTACTTGGTATTATGAATAAAGATCGCACTTTCATTATCGGGAATGGCGTAGATATTAAGAAATTTGATCCTGATAAAAAATTTGACCAGTTAGAATTTAATATACCGGAAAATAAATTAGTTATCGGAATGGTTGCTCGTCTCGTGAGAGAGAAGGGCGTTGTTGAGTTTCTTCAGGCTGCGGTAAAAATTTCAGCAAAGTATCCCGATGTGTATTTTTTACTTATAGGGTCTCGCTTGTCTTCTGATTATGCTTCGGGTGCTAACAACGAGATCACAGTTTGCAAGAATATTTTGGGAGAAAGATTGATACTTACAGGTGAGCGTGACGATATACCTGCGTTAATGGCTCAGATGGATATTTTTTGCTTACCTTCTTGGCGAGAAGGCATGCCAAGATCTATTATCGAAGCAATGATGATGAGATTACCTGTCGTAGCGACCAATATTCGGGGATCACGTGAAGAGGTAGTTGATGGTGAAACAGGGTTTTTGATCCCAGTTAGAAATATTGCTAAGTTATCGGAGGCGTTTGAACTATTGATAAATAATCCTCGGCTGAGAACAAGTATGGGCTCTAGAGGAAGACAGAGAGCTTTAGAACTGTATGATGAAGAAAAGGTAATTGGACGCCAGATCGACATTATCAATAAACTTACATCTGGAGATCTATTATGAGTATGTTGTCATTAATTGGCCGTGAATCCCCTATTTTTGAATCTGATATACAAGAGCAAGGGCTAAGTTTAAATCAATTGGTCGCAGAGGGACGTTATCTTGTTATTGGAGGCGCCGGCACTATCGGCCAAGCTGTAACTAAAGAGATATTTAAACGGGATCCTCAAGCGTTGCATGTAGTTGATATATCGGAAAATAACATGGTTGAACTCGTTAGAGATATTCGCAGTTCAGAAGGTTATGGTACTGGCGATTTTCGTACATATGCGATTGATTGTGGCGAAGTTGAATTTGAAGCTCTGATGGCAAGTGAAGGGCCGTATGACTATGTATTTAATCTATCAGCATTGAAGCATGTGAGAAGTGAAAAAGATCCATTGACATTGATGCGTATGATCATGGTGAATGTGTTCAATACATTGAAAACATTGAGGCTAGCTAAAAAAAGTGGTGCGAAAAAATACTTTTGCGTATCTACGGATAAAGCAGCTAATCCTGTCAATATGATGGGTGCGAGTAAACGTATTATGGAAATGTTTTTAATGCGTGAAAGCTTGACACAGAATATCTCAATGGCGCGATTTGCGAATGTGGCATTTTCTG
Source organism: Flavobacteriaceae bacterium (assembly GCA_002698745.1). Taxonomy (GTDB): domain Bacteria; phylum Bacteroidota; class Bacteroidia; order Flavobacteriales; family Flavobacteriaceae; genus UBA7446. Next base: position 12,489 of record PAAD01000061.1, on the reverse strand, counting down.
ATGGATCCCTTCTCCACGGGTTTAATCAGCGTTTTGCAAAGCGCCAGCCGTTCTCTGCCCCAAATGATGTAAAGCGCTATTTTATGACACCGCAGGAGTCAGGGGAACTTTGTTTGTTGTCCGGTTTGCTTGGCAACAATAGGGATATTTTCTTCCCAAAATTAAGGGAGAAATTACATCTTATAACTTTCTCTGAAATTGCGGTTCGCTATCTACAAGAACGCGGTTATGAGCCTTATGAGTGTGGATCTGAGGATGAAGCTCGTGATAGGGCTGAGGAGTTGATAGCAGATAATCAGTGGCCCTGTTATTTTTTCAAGAGTGATACAACTGGTGAAAAAGACTTCGAAGAATTTTTTACTGATAACGAAGATTTAGATATGCAGCGTTTCGATACGGTGGGTGTTATTCGCAATCAAGCCGATTTTGATGAGGGTGATTTAGATGATTTTATGGACGGCATAGAATCATTAAGGGCAAAAGGAACTTGGATCAAGGATGATATTGTTGAGTTATATTTTGGTCTGCTGCCAGAATTTGCTCATAAAGAGACTGGTAAATATCTGGACCAGAGGATGTAAATATGGAACGTGTTTTTGATGTCCTATTTCGGGCTTTGCTCTAGTTGTACCATTCCCTTTTTTAGTATCCATCGCTATCATATTGAGGTTTATTGGGGAGAGTGAGATTATGGGCTACTCGGGTGAATATTTGGAGGCCCAACATATCCCGGCTCTGTGAGCCGCAGGTGTCCTGATATATCAAGAGCAAAAACAGTGTTTGGCTATAATCCCCAAATAGATTGGAGGGTTGTTCTAGTACCTGCTGTTGAATGGTATAAAACTTATTTTTCAAAAAAGAAGTTACCTAGGCAAGACGTATTCAAAGAACAAGAAAAATTCAATTAATAGATATAATCAAGGTTTTCCAATGCAGAGGTCTCTAGATGTTTTTTTATCAGGAATTGCAATTATACTTCTTAGTCCTATATTAGCGCCAATTGCTTGCGTATTAAAAATTACTGGTGAGGGAGAGGTGTTTTATAAGCAAGCTCGAGTTGGGAAAAGGGGAAGTTCTTTTGGGCTAATTAAATTCGCAACAATGCTGAAGGACAGTCCTAATATAGGGGCCGGTGAAATTACTATTAAAAATGATCCGCGTGTGTTGCCGTTAGGTAAATTTTTACGTAAGTCCAAAATTAATGAGTTGCCACAGCTATGGAATATTCTTATTGGTGACATGAGTATTGTAGGGCCAAGACCAATGGTGCCAAACACTTATGCTAGATACCCAATAGAGGCCCAAAAAGTTTTGAATACTGTCAGGCCAGGGTTGACAGGTATCGGGTCGATAATTTTTCGAGATGAGGAGAGGTTGCTCGATGGTCGTGAGGATCCTATTAGGTTTTATAATGAAAATATTACGCCCCATAAAAGCGACCTAGAGCTTTGGTTTGTCAAAAACAACACACTTCTGTTATACATTAAAATTATTTTCGTAACCGCTTGGGTGGTTGTCTTTCCAGCGAGCAATATAGTGGACAAGGCATTTGACGGTATTCCTCCATTACCAGACAGCTTAATTTGAGTAGTCATAATGCCGTCGTCACCACACAAACAGCATGAACGCCATGAAAGATAACAACCGAAAGGTGGGCTATGACTCATTGGACCGCTTTTTTAACCTATTAGCCACAATTGGGAGTGCCAAATTTCGAAAATAAGTTCTACTGTTCGGAAGGCCCTAGCTGCCATATCATTTTTGTGGCTTGGCTCGCTTGCAGGCGCTGGATTGGTGTTTATAACTAATGTGGTATTGGCTCGTGAACTCACCCCGTCGGGCTATGGTGTCTTTGCAGCTGCACTGACGACCATTACTCTTTTGGTGCCATTAGCTGGATTTGGCGTGCGGGGTTTCTGGCTCAAAGTATTCGGCGCGGAGGGATGGGGCGCTGTGCGTTGGTTGACCCGGTCCTTTCGTTTTGTCATTCTGAGCACAACGGTAACACTGTTATCGCTTGCAGTATGGACAGCTTTCGGGCCGCACGATGAGACCTTTCGATGGTTGCTCTTCTGGCTCCTGCCAGTACTTGTTGGGTATCCGTTTATTGAGCTAGTTAGCGCCAAGTTGCAACTGGAAGAACGTTATAACGCGCTGGCCTTGTGGCGAATGATGCCGCAGTTGACGCGCTTGCTTTTGGTTTTGCTGGTTGTATCTGGTGCGACAGGGGAGGTGAATCTCGACACCATCGCATTAGCATATGCAGCGGTGGCCTTTGTCATGATTAACGCCGGATTCGCTCAATTGCGTGCCATGGCGCAGGGACACTTCGTTCTCAAGGGGCACTTGAAGCCGAGTGATACTGAAAATATATTCCAGACCACGGTCACCTCTATTGTCCGAGTATCAGATGTTGCCCGACAGACTTGGCCTTTTGCCCTAACTGGTTTGTTCTATCTGGTGTATTTTCAAAGCCCCGTTATTTTGCTTAAATACCTCACGAGTGATCAGGCAGCGGGCATTTATAATGTCGCCGTTACCATCATGGCCGCGGTCTATTTGCTACCCGCCGCAATCTATCAGCAGTACCTATTGCCCAAATTTCATCGTTGGAAAAACTATGATCGATCCCGATTTTTGGAGGTGTATCGGGCCGGTAATGGTGGAATGCTGCTACTTGGGGTCTTTGCCTCGGGTGCGATGCTGCTTTTGACACCATGGCTTATCCCTCTATTATTTGGCAAGGCATATCAGGAGGCTGTCAGCCTGTTGGCGATACTTGCCTTATGCGCGCCAGTACGTTTTCTGGTTATCAGTATCGGTGCGACCTTTGTTACACAAGAACATATGCGGCTCAAGGTACTCTATATGGGCATGGCGGCTGTTATTAATGTGCTACTCAATATACTGACAATTCCTGTCTACGGGGCTCAAGGCGCGGCAGTGTCAACTCTGTTGAGTGAGATCATGCTGCTGACTCTTTTCTTGCTTGCAGTGCGGAAGCATGTCTTTGGAAGTGATGCATGGCGGGGATGGAGTTTGAGGCTGAAGACTTCGGCAGGAGAAATTAAATAATGAATATCACGCGATCAGTAAAGAATGAATTGAGATATCTGAGAGATATTATTTTATATGACTTCCGCCGCTTCTACAGATTTGGTGGCTGGCGAGCTAGCCTGAATAATTCTGCACAAAGAAATTACAAGGCAGTAAAGGCTTATCATAGTCTCGAAAAAAGTTTAAGCTTCCGTGACAGAAAGCAAAGGTTTGAACAGTTACCTGTGTGCATGGCTAAAACACCAGCTTCTTTATCAACGGATCCAAGACTAAAATGTAGGCCAACTGGGTTCGATGTTCTGATTAGAGAAGTCAGATTATCCGCTGGAGCAGGCTTTATAGTGGCGCTAACCGGCGATGTGTTTACAATGTCAAGGATACCTGCAGAAAATATAGATGTGGATGATAAACGATTAATTCAAGGGTTATCTTAGATTCTTGTTCCTACAACATTAATTCTCATTCACACTCAGCAAAACGATGCCCTGAAACCCATGATACGAAGTCATCTAAAAAAGTTTGTATCAATTTTTTGTTCATCCCCTGCTTTTTTATTTTTGTAATATCCTTGGAAAGCAATATAAGTTTGCATGAAAGTTTGTATTTAAAATATAGAAAGACTATAAAAATAGATGCGTGTAAACTGGTTCTATGGTCATGAAGAGAAGGATAGTCAAGGTATGTTGATCGCAGAAAGCTTTGTGCTGCTGAATCTCCCCAGATCAGGGAGTAGCTTTTCGCGTACGGTTATTCAGCGCATATACATGGAGCGATTCCATCGGCGTAACCCGCTAATACCTGTGTCAGTTCTTGCCGGGGCGCTTGGACTTCAGAAGAAGTTATTGACAAAGCATGGTTTTCCGATGAACTTCCGAGAGTTGATGCTTCCGAATCTTCAAGAGGGAAATAAATACCAACGCGGCCAGCATGGGGGCTGGTCGCAGATACCGAGAAAGTATTTGAACCGTGAGGTAGTATCGATTATCAGAAACCCATATGAGCGCACATTGTCAGGGCACAGGCATCGCTGGTGGGCAAGACACCCAATTCTTGGCTCGGACGTTCTGTCAGCGGAGTTTCCACAATTCCCGAACCTTTCATTTGATGATTATCTAAGGTTTCAGGATTTAGGTTTGGCCCGTCGGATGCCAAATGGCCAACGACCAGACGCCAACGTGGGCCCACAGACTGTGCAGTTTATCTGGATGTTCTTTAAGAATCCAAAGCAAACGCTTGAGACGCTTACGGACGAGTATCTGGATTCTGACAGAATATTTGACGATATTGCTGATGTCACGTTTCTACAAAATGAGAGACTCAGTGACGCCCTGGCGGGGTTTCTCAAGCGCCACGGGGCTACCGACGATGAAGTGCGTTACGTTCTAACGCACAAAAGAGTTAACGCATCAAAGAGTGATGGGGCCAAGCAGGACACCACTTGGACTCCTAAGTGGGTATCATATGTCAGGGAGAAAGAGCGAATGATATTCAGGATCCTAGCTTCGCGGGGTTTCTTCTACACCCCCCCTCTGACATCAGTGGGCTGATTCGCTTGAGCGTGGTTGAGTCGGTTTCCAAGTAGAGACGTCCAAGTGAATTGTTGTGCGGCAACCGCTTCGCGTTTCACTCTCGACGCCTGATTTATTGCGTCGCCCCCGGCGGGGCTCTCCGCATATTGCTTATCGTCTTCCCACTCAATAGTAGAGTATTTTGAAACCCTTACAAAAAAAGGGATACAGAGGTGAAAAAAGTATTTTGTTATAAGTTTGTTGTAAACTTTGCAACTGCTAATGCCCTACTCTAAGAATCCCCTTCTCAACTGCTTGTATGTTTGCTACGTTATATTAATTCTGTGAATGAATACATTTTTTCCACAAACACTCAAAAAGGTGACTAGTAAGGGGGTATTTTGAAGGTAAAAGAGTTATCTAACTATTTAAATACTGATTTTTCACACAGTATTACCAATGGTGATCTTAATTTCAAAAGTAGAACTTTTAAAAAATCATACCAAGATTTGAATTCTGTGTCTTTTGGCTTGCTGCAAAATCTTGGAAATATAAATTCAGATTGTTATAGCAAAAGATCTAAAGTTGTTAAAACTTTAAAGAAAATTGTTAGTAATAGCTTATTAGTAAATGAAGTGATTTTTTTTATTCAAGGAAGTTATGCTACAGGAAATATTACAGCCTTCAGTGATATAGATGTCGGCGTTATTATTCCAGATAAAAAAATATCCAAGAAAGAAGCAAAAAATTTACGAAAAGTGATAAGACTAATGCTAGGTTATATGTACTCAGTGGATCCACTTATGCATCATGGAATTGAAATTATTTTAGCTTGTGACTTAAGTAGATATGATGAATCCATTCTCCCTGTGAAAACTCTAAGAAGTGCAGTGGCATTAAATGAATCAAGACAAATGAATATTATTGTAGACCATGAGTTAAGTGTTATTAATGCTAAAAAAAAGCTTGTCAAGCAATGTGATGCAGTAATTCTATTTAAAGAAAATAAAATGAATCAATCACTCTACAAGATGAAGGGTTTGATATCTGTTTTAATGTTAATTCCAGTTCTACTTCTGCAAGCCGATGTTAAGGAATTTTTATATAAACGAGATGCAATAAAACGAGCAAGAGATTTGTATATAGAGAAAATCCCCTTTACTGCTATTGATATGGCAACAGAATTTCGAAAAGATTGGTTAGTGCCAAGGTATATATATTATTTGAGAAAAATTATAGTGTTAATTAATCCTGTTTTTCCAAATTTACAAAATGCACAAAGAATTTCAGGTTCAACGGCCTTCATTAAAAAAAATAAAGCAGATTACTTTATTAAAGAAGCAAAAAATTTTGCTTCTCTAGTTAAAGAATATATCGATGATTAAAATTGAGAAATATGATTTTGCCTTTGAGCAATATGTAAACATGGCAAAACAACATCCTGGTGTTTTAGATGTTATTCAATGTGGTAAAGTTAATAATCCAGGTGTTTCAGATATAGATGTAGCGTTAATTATCGATAATTGGAAAAATTTCATTCCATCTATTAAATTATTAAATCCGGAAATTATTTCCCCTTTGTTTACCCATGGTCCCTTTTTATGTGAAAAATCTGATTTATCTGATTTACAACTTTTTACTACACTGCGAAATATTCACGATAACAATATTATTTGTTCAGAAATTAGTAAAGATGACAAGATGATTTCTGTATTAATTCGTCAAACAAGATGTTTTTTGCATTTTTTTAATGTCACTTTAAATCACAATAATTCTCGACAAATTCTTCTTATTTGCAATAGTTTAGTCCATTCATTTAAAGATTTGGAAAGTCTTAAATGGTATGCAGATATAGACGGCAGGTATAGCGCTTTTTCGACAGAATTATCTGTATTAAGGCAAGAAATGCAAAATGGTTATACACCTTCAAATAAATCAGTTGTAATGCTTATTAAGGATTTTCAAGAGCTTGTTTTACTCGGAGTAAAAATAGTTTCTAAAGCTATAAAAGAACAACTTTCAATCAATAAGATTAATTTCAAACAACTCAGTGATGTGGAATTAATTTTGTGGTTTGAAATGCAAATAAGAAATGGTAATTTTGCAAATAATAATATTGATTCAAATTTTATTGATGTTATCAGTCGTTGGAAGATTTTCTATGAAAAAAGTGTTTCAGGTTATGTAAGTAGTAATTCTTTGTGGATGGGAGGCGAGTTTCTATTTTTTAATATTGATACCAAATCAACTTTAGGTTGGAGGATTTGGCTTCGTCGCTTGATTAAATTTAATGCTAAGTTTTATTGTAAGTATTTTGCATACAGAGACTTTTGAACTTTAATATTGAAAGACAGTTCTAAGCTTATCAATATGGGCTGACGTCAGACAATAGACCTTGCCCGTAGGGGGCAACAATTACTCTCTCGACTACTGGCTTCCGTCCTGATTGATGGGCGTGGATCGGCTAGCGATGAATCTGCGTAAACCCGTTGTTTTTTTGGGGGGCATCAGTTGGGTCGGTCGAGGAGGTTTCTGCTTTTGTGCCCGTTATTCGCAAGCATTTGGGTGATATGTCACTGACCGCTGTGCGTGAAAGTGTAAGTGATAATTATCTAAACGAAGCACTGGGGTTGAATAACATCATTCGCATGGCGGATCCAGCCTTTACTCTGATTCCAGAGCCGTTTTCTATAATTGCGTTTTGGCCTGTCGAGAAAGGTAATGGTGTAATCGGTCTTAATATTAGTCCGTTGATCAAGCACTATCGTCATAGCGGTACTGATTTGCGTACTGAGATTGTCGAGTTTATCCGAGTAACGGTTAAAAACTACGACATGTAGGTGCTGCGGATACCCCATATTGAGCCGCTTAACGGCGATAGCAAGAATAATGATGCGGATTATATGCGACCGGCTCTTTATTCATTGAGCGATCTTGGATCAAGGGTTCGTATGATGGGCAGCGCATTGAATGCCGCCAAGATAAAGCAATTGATCAGCTAGTGCCAATTTTTTATAGGAGCTCACACACATGCTACTATCGCTGCGCTTTCCAGTATAGTGTCCACGGCATCAACTGCGTATAGTATAAAAGCTAAGGGGATCAACCAGGATTTATTTGGGCATCAAGATGCTGTGATTGAAAGCACAGAGGTTAGTCAGACTTCGTTACTGGCCCACTTGGAATGGCTCCACACGCACGAACAAGAACTTTGTGAGCAGTTAACTTTGAGAATTGTGGTCGTGAAGAAACAAATTGTTTGTGGGATGAAGAGAGTTCGAGAGGTTGTATAGGTGTTTGGTTCCGGCAGTTTATTTATTTTCATAATAGAGGAGTTATATGTTAGCTTCAGTTAAAGTGAAAAATTTTAATATCAGTGTAGTTATTCCCGCATTAAATGCAGAAGATTATTTGCCTAGTTTGTTAGAAAAAATAGAATCTCAGACTCTTATACCAAAAGAGATCGTTATTGTTGATTCCAGTCTTTCTAAAAAAACGGCCGATATTATTGAAAAATGGAAAGGGTCGATACCGATTATTTACCAGAGGGTGGATTTTGCATATCCAGGTCATGCTCGAAATATCGGTGTTGAATTAGCTAAAGAGGAGTGGATTGCTTTTATAGATTGCAGAATGATTCCTGATTGTGACTGGCTCGAGTTAAGTGCGTCCACAGCGGAAAAATCCGGGGCGAAATTTGTCGGAGCGCTTCGTAAAAGTGATGCAGATACTCATTTTAAACAGATTCTTCGTGCCGCGACGATTGGGTGTAGTGCAATAAGAAGTTTGGCCGGGTCAATTGTTTTGAAAAAAACTTTTGAAGAATCTGGAGGATTTATTTCAGATGTCCGTGCAGGTGAGGATCTAGAATGGATGCAAAGATTAAAATCCCTCGGATTTAAGATCAGCTGGATGACTACTCCAAACTTGACATATTATGGCTTTGTCGAGTCTCTTTCAAAGGCTGTAAAAAAATGGCATGAATATGCCTTTTCTAATAGTGTTATTGAAGTTAGGAATAACCAAAAAGCAATATATATGTTGTTTCTCCTCCTTGTCATTTTATTTTTGGCTTATAATTGGAATGCTATATTTGCAAAATGGGATGACACCAGCATTTATTTTCTGCCCAATGTAACGAAGATATACATGTTAGTCGTTTTTGTCTTATATGCTGGTTACAGGGGTATTATCAGGCCACACCAGTTAAAGGTAAAATTATCCTTCTTACTTCCTTGGCGTTGGTTAGAAGTTTGTTTTGTCGGTTTATGTCTTGATCTTGCAAAAACGCCTGGTCTATGCTGGGGAGCTATACTTATTTTATATAGAAGAATTCGAGGTATACGAGGTTGCTTTAAAATTCGCAAGAAGCCAGATTTATAAAGATTGTAAGTCGTCAGCCTATATGGGAGGACCACTAGCACTAAATTCTAAGAGACACTTTTATGCCCATTGTTGCTCCAGAAAATGAGATTTCATCTGATTCCTTTATTAGACTGTACGACGTCAGTCCATATGGCCCTGTTTGCCAGAAGACACTTCTGCTAATTTAAACTGAAGTCGAGGAGTTTAAAATGAGCATGTTAAACACAGAGAAACACGCTGAAGATATACGACTAAAGACCCGTCTCAAATTCTTGAAAAGTGCGTGAATTTCGGGTGTTGCTTCGGCGTCTAAGGATTGACCTCGCGCTTGTAAGGCTCTATTTATCTATGGCAGAGTGAGAACTCTTCGGGAGAAAATACTGAGGAATACTTTACTGGGGGTGTTTGCAGAAATATCGTTTCATACAAACTCTACACCAAATATTGTAGGTAAGGGGTTTCAGAGCATGGCAACTATTGAGTAGGAATAATCACACAAAAATAAATGTATTAAAAACAATAATTTAAGTTATTTTTTAAGCCAAAATTGTACTTAATTCTTTAATTAATGTAGAGTGCACCAGTCCAATAACATAGGAACCTAAGATATTGAAATTCCCAAACAAAACACACCTTAAATTGAATGAATTTGTAAAAGATTACGCTTATGAAATGCAAAAGGCTTACGACTCAATTGACTTGGAAGAACTGGATCAAATTGCCTCATTGTTGATTAAGTCAATCAAAGATAAGAAAAAGATATATACGTGCGGCAATGGAGGTTCTGCGGCTATTTCAGAACATTTTGTCTGTGATTTTCTGAAAGGATCCTCTACCGGTACTGATATTTTTCCAGTAATTCATTCTCTTTCTAGTAACATACCAACACTTACAGCGGTTGCTAACGATATAGACTATGAGAGTGTTTTTTCTTTTTTGGTAGAAAGATATGGAGAAAAGGGAGACATCCTTATTTGTGTCTCTAGCAGTGGCAACAGTCCTAACATTGTAAAGGCTATTAAAGTTGCAAAAACCTTAGGGATGATTACAGTAAGCTTTGTAGGTTTTTCGGGAGGCAAGGCAAGAGATGAGAGCGATTACAGCATATACATACCCAACGAGAATTATGGAGTTGTGGAGGACACCCATCATAGCTTGATGCATATTTTATCTCAGTACGTGAGAATAAAGACATTGACTGACGAAGAAGATTTAGGAAATGTAGTATTTTAGGTTCGTCATTTAGTGCAAAAATTACCTTAAGCTTAACTTCACTGGGCAACTTTAAACAATTAACAGCTGTGCATATAAAAGTCTTTGATTAATACTGGGAAGCTTGAGGATATATTCGTTGATTTTATAGTTTTCTATTCTTAACAAGAACATACAGTATTAATGGTTTGTATGGCTTCTAACACCGTGGGGTAGTTTATAACAGTTTTTCTAACTATCTTCTCTTTCAAATTAATAATTTAACTTATCTTAAATGCCAAAAGTCTTTACGAGAAAACTAGAACAACGAGATATTGCACCTTTATCCGAGTCGTTTATCGGAACTCCTTGGCTCTAAATACTACATATTTGAGCCCATAGAAATTCAGTGCTGTAGAACAGAAAATAGACACGATATAGCCAAATAAGGGATTCACATTTGCAATCTCTACTATCAGGTATAGCACTAATACGGCTATGACCAGCGTGAATCCATACAGACATATATATCGGAGTACGAGGGATTTCCCAGAAAATACGTGATCATTCCTCTTGAACGTCCACTCCTTGTTTAAATAAAAACCCAGAAAAAGACCTGATATATATCCGACGATACATGCCAATATATAATTAACGTTCCATATTGAATATATAAGATAGAAAACCAGGTAATTAATAACGGTGCCAATAACACCAACAATCAAGAACTTCGGTAAATGCTGATCAATAATCAAAAGCGAAACCGTTCTAAGTGGTTGTAAAGACAATAATTAACGCAGCCAAAAATCCAACTCCAACACCACCGATTGCATCAATGGGATTATGACCTGTTTTATCGCGCAAACCCTCTATACTTTTGCCGTCACCTAATTCAACTCGCAACACCCTGACTATGTCCTCGATCTTCTTACGTGTATCGAGCGCATCGATGGTCACGATGATTAACAAAGCTAAGCACACGCCTAACAAAGGATCGGAATATCCTTCCCTAAAATATACAAGCCATGTGATAGACGAAACGATGCTAATGTGGGTGCTCGGAAAGTTGCCTAGGCCTATCTGATCAAACGCTAAGTTCCTTGACTTTATCGAATTGATACAAAATTTTAGAGAACCTCCAAGCACAAATGCGAGAGGACAAATTATTATATAGTCTAACAACATCTATAAGATCCAGGGTTCATAATATATTACCGAGGTGTTGTATTGATAGATGAATAACTGGTTCGCATAGTCTTAAATATCACCAACGAATGTTGTCAATATAAAAATACAAACAAATAACAATATACTGGCCACCATCCCCTTATCTCGAGTAATCAATTCCGTGGGAAAATCACCTCGTTCAAAAACAATAGCAAGTTGTAAAAATCTAAACATTCCTATCAATACTGGTATCGACGAGAATATAATAAATTGACCATGCCTTTCGGTCGCGTAATCAGATATCGAAAAAATAACATATACAACAATGGTAACTGATACCAATATTGACAAGAGTGAATTCAGAAATTCAACGTTATAACCAATTAGCGATGCCCTTTGTTCTTCTGGATCACTCTTTTGGGCCAAATCGCTCCTTCTCTTCGCCACTGTGATGAGGAGCGACAGCGACGCGGTTGCAACAATAATCCATGGAGACAGGTCAATGCTCAGAGCCTCACTGCCACCTACTAGACGCAAAACGAAGCCACTTGAAACCAATAGTAATTCAAGCACTGGAATGTGTTTAAGTCTCATCGAATAAACCAAATTGATCAGAGCATACAACAACACCGCGTATATGAAGTTAATTGGCATACGTAATGCGTATAAAAACAAACACGCTGATATAAACATAATAGATAATATCAATACGGCCATTGGTTTACTTATACGTCCAGACGGAAGAGGTCTGAACTTCTTTTTGCTATGAGCACTATCAGCTTCGTAATCGAGTAGGTCGTTAAATATATACACGCAACTTGAAACCAGACAGAATATAAAGAAGGCTTTTAGTACTTGCGCGACATTACTAATATCATAATAGTCCCCACTGAAAAATAGAGGGGCTAAAACGAATGCGTTTTTTGACCAATGATTCCATCGGATAAGTTCAAAAAAGTCCTTCATAGTAGAAGTATACTTCATCTAAATCATTTTCTATAGTTGTTGAATATGTCATCTTTGTGAAGATAATGCAGTTATTTCAAGGCGCTCATTACAAGAAGTTTCACTTGATGACGACCCAGCTGTTATCTATCTGATAGTATTTTAGTAGTCATGGCATTATATGTCCCACGTGAAACATCGACGGGTAGCCTCATTCATAACTTAGAAATACGCATCGTAAAAACAACCACTCCTA
>PAAD01000028.1 GCA_002698745.1 Flavobacteriaceae bacterium | reverse complement strand
TGAGGAAGTGACTTGGCTGGGGTTCGAACCCAGGACCCTCTCCTTAAAAGGGAGATGCTCTACCAGCTGAGCTACCAAGTCATTGTTGTGACTTGGCTGGGGTTCGAACCCAGGACCCTCTCCTTAAAAGGGAGATGCTCTGCCAGCTGAGCTACCAAGTCAAAATTTGAAGGTGCAAATATAGGCTCATTTTGACTATTATTCAAAGATTAAATTACCCTAAATTTGCTACCTATAATACTTTAAAATATGCTAACTTCTTTTTCAAATCCTAACGCAATTATAATTATAGGATATATGGGTAGCGGTAAGTCTACAGTAGGTCGTATGCTTGCACAGACACATAGCCTCTTGTTTGAAGACCTAGATGATGTGATATCTAACGACGCGGGCTCTTCTATTTCTAAATTATTCATGGAAAAAGGCGTAAAAGTCTTTAGGGAATTGGAACGCAAAGCACTAAAAAAAACACTCAAAGATGCTACGAGGAGGGTAATTTCTTTAGGCGGCGGCGCTCCTTGTTATTACGATAATATGGCCCTTATTGCTGCAACTTCTCCATATGTTTTTTATCTTAATGCATCACATAATACGCTAGCAAAGCGTCTTTTCCCTGAAAAAAATAGAAGGCCTTTAATTTCACATGTCCAGACGGAGGTAGCACTACAAACTTTTATTGCCAAGCATTTATTTGAACGCAAAAATTTTTACAGGCAAGCAAACCATATTATTTCAGTAGACAACAAATCTATTGAAGCGGTCGTTGATGAAGTTGGAAAATTAATCTAGTATGGCAGTAAAACCGTTGGGTTTTACTTGAACAGCCACATTCTCATTTATAGAGGTAGATAATGACACTCCTTTGTAGTCAGCTTTTATGGGAAATTTTTTGTGATTTCTGTCTACCAGTACAGCTGTTTTGCACTGTTTAAGCGGTACGCTTAAAAAATGTTTTACGGCATATATTAAAGTAGTACCTGAATGAAGCACATCATCAACTAGCACAACAGACTTATCTTTGTAGTCATTTGAGGTAAGTGTGGTCTGAATGGGATTGCGTGGATTTTTTTTATTTATGATGATCTCACAACTTAAAATATCTTTTGAAGAATTTGCTTTTAGGTGATGTATGATACGTTTTGCTACAGCAAAACCATTGGAAACGACACCAGCAATAATAATGGTTTGATTATCGCCATTGGCTTCTAGAATTTGATAAGCAATTCGCTCAAGCTTGTTCTCAATCTGTTCCGGCGTCAAAATGATTTCACTCATAAGACAAAAGTACACAATATACCTTAGGCATCATCATCAAAAAAATCCTTAAGGTCTCTCCGCTCTTTTTTGCTTGGTCTGCCAGAGCCTTTAACTCTCGACAAGCGTTGATTCTCATTTGCTGCATCCTTGAGATCCAGTGCCTCTTGTCGTGTGATGTCTTTGAAATATTGAGGTACAAGTTTGGGGCCAATGCGGCTCTTAGGAATATCTAAAACATAGATCTCAACGGTAAGTTGTTGGCGTCTAATGCTTATTTTATCTGAAATATAAACTTCTCGCGAAGGTTTTGCGTTTTGCCCACCAAGCTTTACATATCCCTTTCTACAGGCGGTACTAGCTGCATTTCTTGACTTGTAAAGGCGGACACCCCAGAGATATTTATCAATTCTCATGTTTATAATGTTGCTTCGCAATAATACACTAAAATTGTATCTTGCGCTTTAAATTTTAAGTATGAAAATACTAAAACCTTTTTTTGGAATTGTATGCCTATTACTAATTACGACTGCTTGTGAAGAACAGCAGCGAAACTTCGGAGAGCCTCCCCGTGAATACGATGCACAAAGTGCAGTGGATAATGACTCCTTAATTAGCTTTTTGCAAAAACGTTTTTACAACTATGAAGATTATGCAACTGCTGCCAGTAATGAGCAAGTAACATTCACTATCGATACTATACAAGGGGAAAATGCCAATAAAATTCCCTTAAGTGACCAAGTTGAAGAAATTAATTTTAGAATTAAAAATAGCGATGGTGCATACTTTGACCATACCGCATATGTGCTCAAAATACGCGAGGGTCTAGGAGATGCACCGACTGCTGCAGACAGCGTTTTTGTTACCTACAAAGGTATGTTGCTTAACCTAAATAGGTTTGACGAAAGAACCAACCCTATTTGGTTTGAATCTCTCTCTGTAGTAAAAGGTTTTAGCGCCTTAATGCCATACATCAAAAGTGCTGCAGCACCTACTATAAATATGGATGGTACTTATGAATTTGATGGATTTGGTACCGCTGCTATTTTTATGCCCTCTGCTTTAGGATATTATAATGACTCAAGAAGTGTTCCAGCTTACTCGCCACTCATTTTTGCTGTAGATTTATTTACCTACAATACCACAGATCATGATGGAGATAGCGTGCCAACACATATTGAAGATTTGAATGGCGATAATTATTTTGATGATGATACGGACAATGATGGTCTCCCGAATTTCCGTGATGATGATGATGATAATGATGGGATACTAACGCGCGAAGAGTACGATTTAAATAATGACGGTACAGCAGATGATTCAGATAATGACGGTACGCCGGATTATTTGGATAAAGACTAGACTTTCTTATTTAAAACTTCTTTTGCCTTGATTACAATAGAGGCAGCATTTAAACCGTATTTCTCCATTAGTTGGGCAGGTGTTCCAGATTCACCAAAAGTATCTTGAGTGGCTACAAAAGATTGAGGGGTAGGATGATGTTCTGCCAAAACACGTGCAACACTTTCTCCTAAACCTCCCAAGTAGTTGTGCTCCTCACAACTCACAACTGCACCTGTTTTTATAGCCGATTTCAAAATAAGTGCATCATCCAAAGGTTTAATGGTGTGTATATTGATTACCTCAGCACTGATACCTTGTTGGTATAGGCTTTTTGCAGCTTTCAAGGCTTCCCATACAAGGTGACCCATAGCAAAAAGTGTAACGTCTTCACCTTCTTGAAGTAGTATTCCCTTACCTATTTCAAAAGGCAAATCGTTGGTGAAATTAGGTACTGCAGGACGTCCAAATCGCAAGTAAACAGGACCTTTGTGGGCTGCTATTTCATGTGTTGCTTTTCGAGTCTGTTCAAAGTCACAGGTATTGATTACGGTCATACCCGGAAGCATTTTCATTAACCCCAAGTCTTCTAGAATTTGGTGTGTTGCACCATCTTCGCCAAGTGTAATGCCGGCATGGGAAGCACATATCTTAACATTCTTGTGTGAGTAGGCAATCGATTGTCGGATTTGGTCATATACACGACCTGTTGAGAAGTTAGCAAATGTTCCTGTAAATGGAATTTTTCCTCCAATAGTCATTCCTGCAGCAATTCCCATCATGTTGGCTTCTGCAATACCTATTTGGAAAAAACGTCCGGGGTGTGCTTCTTTAAAAGCATTCATCTTTAACGAACCTGTAAGATCTGCACACAAGGCTACCACGTCTTCATTTTGATCGCCGATTTCTGCCAAACCAACCCCAAATCCAGAGCGTGTATCAATTTTATCTGTATATGTATATTCTTTCAATCCCATCTTAATAATCGCCTAAAGTTTCTTCGTTTTGCGCCAATCCTATGGCAAGTTGTTCGTCATTTGGTGCTTTACCATGCCATTCGTGTGTATGCATCATAAAGTCAACTCCGTTTCCCATTATCGTGTGTAGTAAAATTGCAACAGGTTTTTCATTACGTGAAGCTGCTTGGGCTTCTTCAAACCCGGCTAAAATAGCTGGAATATCATTGCCTTTTTCCACATTGATTACAATCCAGCCAAAAGCTTCTAGTTTGGCACCAATGTTTCCTAGCGGCAAAACGTCATCTGTACTTCCATCAATTTGCTGTTTGTTATAGTCAATGGTCGAAATAAGGTTGTCAATTCCTTTGCCTCCTGCATACATTATAGCTTCCCAGTTTTGTCCTTCTTGAAGCTCTCCGTCGCCATGTAGACTATAAACCATATGTTTGTCATTGTTGAGTTTTTTTGTTTCAGCAGCACCTATGGCAACGGACATGCCCTGTCCAAGTGAACCTGAAGCAATACGAATTCCTGGAAGTCCTTCGTGAGTAGTTGGGTGTCCTTGTAGGCGGGAATCTAATTTTCTAAAAGTGCTAAGTTCAGAAACAGGAAAAAAGCCGCTCCGCGCCAATACACTGTAAAAAACAGGAGATATGTGTCCGTTTGATAAAAAGAAAAGGTCTTCATTTATACCGTCCATTTTAAAGTCGGTCGAGTAGTCCATAACATGCTGGTAGAGTGCAACGAAAAATTCAGCACAGCCCAACGAACCTCCAGGATGACCAGAGTTTACTTGATGTACCATACGTAAGATATCACGGCGTACTTGTGGTAAAAGCTGTTTAATAGATTCAATGGATGACATAAAAAATAATTTTCTCAAAAATAAAACTTCACGTTCAGCTTACATCATTATTTTGTTATTATTTCTATTAAAAAAATGAACAGCTATTAATAACATACTTACAGCCTCCTGTTGTGTATATTTGACATGTGAAATTTTCATTATTACATACTGATAATGCTTCAAAAGCTAGGGCAGGTGAGCTAACCACCGACCACGGAAAAATAGAGACGCCTATTTTTATGCCTGTGGGAACCGCAGCATCTGTAAAGGGGGTGCATCAACGCGATTTGGCGAGAGACATCAAACCAGATATCATATTGGCTAATACCTATCATTTGTACTTAAGGCCTTCCGCACACATTTTAGAACAAGCAGGAGGCATTCATAAGTTTATGCATTGGGACCGACCAATATTAACAGACAGTGGTGGATATCAAGTTTATTCTTTAGCAGACAACCGAAAAATTAGGGAGCAAGGTGTGACTTTTAAATCGCATATTGACGGCTCTAAGCATTTTTTTAGTCCTGAAAGGGCTATAGATATTCAAAGGAGTATTGGGGCAGATATCATTATGGCTTTTGACGAATGTACCCCATATCCATGTAATTATGATTACGCTAAAAACTCCATGCACCTTACGCATCGTTGGCTTATTCGCTGTCAAGATCACTTTGAAAAAACAACGAACAAATACGGATACAACCAAACGCTTTTTCCCATAGTGCAAGGAAGTGTGTACAACGATTTGCGGGTGCAGTCGGCCGAATTTGTATCAAGCACCAACGCACCAGGGAATGCAATTGGAGGCTTGTCAGTAGGGGAGCCTGCCGAGGAAATGTATGCTATGGCTGATGCTGTTTGCTCCATATTGCCAAAAGACAAACCCCGCTATTTGATGGGTGTTGGTACTCCAATTAATATATTAGAAAATATTGCTTTGGGTGTCGATATGTTTGATTGTGTTATGCCCTCAAGGAATGCACGAAATGGTATGTTATTTACATCGGAAGGCAGTATCAATATTAAAAACAAAAAATGGGAAAACGACTTTTCTATCATCGATCCCAATGGCATTAGTTTTGTTGACTCCGCATATAGTAGGGCTTATTTGCGCCATTTATTTACTGCTAATGAGTTGTTGGGTAAGCAAATAGCTACCTTGCATAACCTCTGCTTTTATTTGTGGTTGGTGCGGCAAGCTAGAAAACATATTTTAGCTGGAGATTTTGTGTCTTGGAAAAATACCATGATAAGTCAAATGGATAAGCGTTTGTAATATGAAGTTATTGGACATATACATTATTAAGAAATACATCAGCACTTTTATAGTCATGTTGGTGTTATTTATACCTGTAAGTGTATTAGTTGATCTATCTCAAAAAATTGACAAATTCAAAGAAAACGAACTTTCAACCTATCAGATTTTATCCCATTATTACGATTTTGTTTGGGTTTTTGGATACCAGCTATTTCCCATATTCTTATTTTTATCTGTTATATGGTTCACTTCAAAATTGGCAGCTAATACTGAGGTAATTGCCGTATTGAGCTCTGGAATTTCATTTTACAGATACCTACGTCCTTTTCTTATTTCTGCCTCTATCATTGCTTTATTGGCCTTTGGCGCGAGTATGTTTTGGGTACCTAATGCCAGTGAAAGCTACAACCGTTTTAAATACGAGTACATTAATAAGGGCAGAAAGGTGATGTTGACGGAAAACATTTACAAACAAATTGGCGACAACGATTTTATTTATGTAAGCAATTATAATACTAGACGACAGGTGGGGTACAATTTCACTTGGGAACAATTTGAAGACAATCAGCTGATATCTAAGATTAAGGCTCAAAACATCCGATGGGTAGAAAAAGATAGTATTCATCGTCTTTCGCAATTTTTTCAACGCACCATTGTGAACGATAAAGAATTTATTCGAAAAGAGGCCCGTCTAGATACGCTGCTCGCACTAGATTTAAATGCCATGGCACCTGTTACCTACAAAGCACAAACACTCAATTTCTTTGAATTAAACGAATACATTGACCAAGAGCTTGAAAACGGAAGTCCCCTAATTAATAGTCACCTGCTGGTGCGTCACAAGAGATGGTCACTTCCCATATCTGCTTTTATCTTAACCTTGATTGCAGTAGCGGTCGCATCTTTTAAAAAACGGGGTGGGATGGGTATAAATTTAGCTATGGGCATCATACTGGCTTTTCTTTATATCTTTTTTGACAAAATATTTGAAGTTATGGTTGAGAAATCAAATTTTACTCCTTGGTTAGCTGCATGGGTTCCTAATGCATTATTTGCTGTCCTAGCTGTTTATTTATTGCGCCATGCAAAAAGATAAGCTATTTAGTACTCTTCATTTTCACTTTATTGTAGTCATTTTTGGCTTCACAGCAATTTTGGGTGCATTGATAAGCATCTCGGCTATTCCCTTAGTTTGGTACCGTATGACAATGGCGACTATAGGTTTGGGTTTGATACTTTGGTTCCGCAAGCACAATTTTCGATTAGACAAAACTATTACTTGGGTAGCCATTGCATGTGGTCTCCTTATTGCATTTCACTGGATTACATTCTTTGGATCTGTTAAGGTTTCAAACGTTTCAGTTACCTTATCGGTACTTTCTTCGGGTGCTTTTTTGACTTCATTACTTGAGCCTATTTTTTATAAGCGAAAAGTGATTGGCTATGAGGTATTTTTTGGTCTCTTGGTGATACTTGGTCTGGTTTTGGTGCTCGGTACAGAAACTACACATTTAAAAGGTTTTATTTATGCAGTCATATCGACTGTATTAGCCGTATTGTTTACCCTTATTAACGGAAAGTATGTGACCAAAACCGACCCTTATGTGTTATCTTTTTACGAACTTTTTGTTGGTTCTGTAGTCGTCACTTTAGTGTTGTCATTTCAGGGTTCATTTACTTCCGAATTCTTTGCCATTTCAAGCAAGGATCTGTTGTGGCTGTCAATTTTAGCATTTGTTTGTACGTCCTATGCTTTTGTCGTTTCCATAGTGGTTATGCGCCATCTGACGCCCTATTCCATCATGCTCGGCATCAACATGGAACCAGTTTACGGAATTGCCTTGGCCTATGCCATTTTTGGAGAAAAAGAAGTAATGCATACGGGCTTTTATATTGGATTGACTTTTATACTTATTGCTGTCTTGGCCAATGGAATTTATAAATTAAAAAGTACAAAAAAAACTATTCTTCCCCTTGCTCGAAAACCAAAATAAGTATATTTGTTTCGTATTAAAATCTCAATATGGAGTATTTAGACTTTGAAGAACCCATCAAGGAATTAGAAGACCAATTGCTCAAATGCCAAGAGATTGGTACAGATAGCGAAGTAGACGTTACCGCGGCTTGCAACAAGATTGAAGACCGTCTGGCTGAGCTTAAAAAAGAGATTTATACTAATCTTACACCATGGCAGCGTGTACAGGTTTCAAGACACCCTTCTAGGCCTTATACCCTTGATTACATCAACGCACTTACACAGGGTAGTTTTTTAGAGCTGCATGGTGATAGAACAGTAAAAGACGACAAAGCCATGATTGGTGGTTTAGGAAAGATTGGAGATCAAAGCTATATGTTTATTGGCCAACAGAAGGGATACAACACCAAAACACGCCAATACCGTAACTTTGGTATGGCAAATCCCGAAGGTTATCGCAAGGCGCTACGCTTGATGAAATCTGCCGAAAAATTTAATATCCCTGTTGTTTGTTTTGTCGACACGCCTGGTGCATATCCAGGATTAGAAGCTGAGGAGCGTGGACAGGGAGAGGCCATTGCTCGCAACATATTAGAAATGTCTCGTCTAAAGACGCCTATTATGGTGATGGTTATAGGTGAAGGTGCTTCCGGTGGCGCTTTGGGTATAGGAGTGGGTGACCGAATATTTATGCTAGAAAATACATGGTACTCTGTTATTTCTCCAGAATCTTGTTCTTCCATTTTATGGCGTAGCTGGGAATACAAAGAACAAGCGGCTGAAGCACTAAAACTTACGGCCAAGGACATGAAACGTCAAAAGCTTATTGATAACATTGTCAAAGAACCCCTAGGTGGTGCTCATACAAATCGTGAGGCCATGTTTGATACTGTACGTAAAACCATTTGTAAAACCTATAAGGAATTACAAGAACTTCCAACCCACCTACTCGTAAAAGAACGCATGGATAAGTTTTTTGCCATGGGCGTTTATGAGCAATAATGTTTAGCTTTTAAACAATATTAAATGAGTTATCAACTAGGTTGTTGTTCGTTAGTTTTTTACTTTTTTTAGATTTATATACTGTCATTTGTGTAGTTTAGTGTCATGGAAAAAAAGAATCCCATGCCGTCTTTAGTATCTCCATCCACTGTTGTTCCAATGGAACGTGGAAAGCTTCCTCCACAGGTTATTGAGTTCGAAGAAGTCGTGCTTGGAGCAATGATGATTGATAAAAAAGGCGTTGATGAAGTCATTGATATTCTACAGCCAGATGCCTTTTATCGCGAGGCGCACCAGCATATTTTCTCCGCAATGGTAAAGCTTTTTGAGAATTCAGAGCCTATTGACCTTTTGACCTTATCAGCTCAATTAAAAAAAGACCAAAAGTTAAATCAAGTAGGAGGAGATTTTTACCTAATTCAGCTTTCCAAAAAGGTATCTTCTTCTGCGCATATTGAGTACCATGCGCGTATCATACTCCAAAAATTCATTCAGCGTAGTCTCATTAAAATTTCAAGTGAAATTATCGAGGATGCTTATGATGAAACCAAAGATGTTTTCGATATGCTCGACAAGGCAGAGTCTAAACTTTATGAAGTCAGTCAGGGGAATTTAAAGACTTCTACAGTTAGTGCTCAAAGTTTGGTTATCCAAGCCAAGAAAAAAATTGAAGAAATTGCAAATCAAGAGGGAATGAGTGGTGTACCTTCAGGCTTTCACGCCGTAGATAAACTAACTTCTGGCTGGCAAAATAGTGATTTAATTATTGTTGCTGCTCGTCCGGGTATGGGTAAAACAGCCCTTACACTGTCCATGGCGCGAAATATTGCCGTAGACCAAAATATCCCTGTTGCTTTTTTCTCTTTGGAAATGTCCTCTGTTCAATTAATTACTCGTCTTATTTCTTCTGAAACAGGACTTAGTTCCGAAAAGCTTCGAACTGGAAAAATGGAAGACCACGAGTGGAAACAGCTCAATGTGAAGGTTTCCGATTTGGAAAAAGCTCCATTATATATTGACGATACTCCTTCACTGTCCATCTTTGACCTTCGTGCCAAAGCCCGACGTTTGTCTTCGCAATACGGCATTCGCTTAATCATGATAGATTACTTGCAGTTGATGACTCCTGGCGGAAGTAGCAAGGCTGGAAACCGAGAACAAGAGATTTCGACCATTTCTAGAAACTTAAAGGCTCTTGCAAAGGAATTAGAGATTCCTGTTATAGCTCTGTCACAATTGTCAAGGGCGGTAGAAACACGAGGAGGCAGCAAGCGCCCACAAATTTCTGACTTACGTGAGTCTGGTGCCATCGAGCAAGATGCTGATTTGGTAACCTTTATTTACAGGCCTGAGTATTATAAAATTGACGAATGGGATGACGAAGAGCGTTCACCCGCAGCGGGACAGGCGGAGTTTATCGTCGCAAAACATCGCAATGGTGGTTTGGATAGTATACGCCTAAAGTTTATTGGGAAACTTGGTAAGTTCGATAACTTGGATCAATTTGATGCACCAATTGAGTTTCAATCCAAAATAAATGGAGGTAAACAACAATTTGATTCTCAGCAGCCCAGTCCAGATGAGGCGTTTGGAATAGACGAAGATGATATGCCGTTCTAAATAATATTTTTATTTTACTTTTTTAACAACTGCTTTAAAAGCATCTGGGTGGTTCATAGCCAAGTCAGCTAATACCTTCCGGTTTAATGCAATATTATTTGTACTTACCTTACCCATAAATTGTGAATATGACATGCCGTGTAGTCTCGCACCAGCATTTATACGTGTAATCCACAGCGCACGAAAGCTTCGTTTTTTGTTTCTGCGATCGCGATATGAGTAAAGCATCGCTTTATCAACAGCATTTTTGGCAACTGTCCAAACATTTTTTCTACGGCCAAAGTATCCTTTAGCTTGTTTTAAAACTTTCTTTTTTCTTGCGCGTGATGCAACAGCATTTACTGATCTAGGCATAATGTTTTGTTGGTGAAGTAGGCGGATAGTCTCACTTTTAAAGCCGACTTCAGGTTATTATTATTTTAAACGAAGTTGTTCTTTGATGTTATCGGCATCGCTTTCATCCACTAAGCCACTGTGAGTTAGCTTTAGCTTTCGCTTCTTGGATTTTTTAGTCAAAATGTGATTCTTAAACGCATGTTTGCGTTTGATTTTACCTGAGCCTGTAAGCTTAAAGCGTTTCTTAGCACTCGATTTTGTTTTCATTTTAGGCATGACTTCTTGCTTTTATTTTTTTGGATTTATTAACATGATCATCCGTTTTCCTTCTAATTTAGGCAATTGTTCTACTTTGCCATAATCTTCTAAATCTTGAGCTAATCTTAATAATAAGATGTGGCCCTGTTCTTTAAAAACGATTGAACGTCCTTTAAAAAAGACAAATGCCTTTAACTTCGCACCTTCCTCTAAAAACTTGATAGCGTGTTTTTTCTTAAACTCGTAATCATGCTCATCAGTTTGTGGACCAAATCGAATTTCTTTTAATACCACTTTAGAGGCATTAGCTTTCATTATCTTTTCGCGCTTTTTTTGCTCGTAAAGAAATTTCTTGTAATCAATAATCTTGCACACTGGCGGAGCTGCGTTGGGTGAAATCTCAACCAAATCCAATTCCGATTCATTTGCTTTTTTTAGTGCCTTTTGTAGTGGGTACACACCCATTTCTACATTGTCGCCAACTAAACGTACTTCTTGAGCCCGTATCTTTTCGTTGATTCGGTGCTTATCTTCTTTTATGATCCGAGCAGGTCCCCTGCTTCTTCTTCTACGTATCGCTATAACAAACGAATTTAATTGAATTAAAATGATTTTATTTCATCTGCGGCTTGACGTCTGATCAAATTTGCAAATGAAGCTAGGGACATACTCCCTAAATCGTTACCTCCGCGAGCTCTAATTGAGACCGTTTCTTGCGCAGCTTCTTTTTCACCTATAATTGCCATAAAGGGTACTTTGCTAATTTCAGCTTCACGTATTTTTTTACCTATGGTCTCGCTTCTATTGTCTACGCGGGCGCGAATTTCGTTATTTTCTAAGAATTCTGAAACTTTTTTAGCGTATTTTTCATGCTTTTCACTCACACAGAGCAAGTGAACTTGCGTTGGGTTGAGCCATAAAGGGAAGTTTCCTGCGGTATGCTCAATTAAAATAGCCACAAAGCGCTCCATGCTTCCAAAGGGTGCACGATGTATCATAACAGGCCGGTGCAGTTCATTGTCGCTCCCTTTGTAAGTAAGGTCAAAACGCTCAGGTAAGTTGTAGTCTACCTGTATGGTACCCAACTGCCAACTTCTGCCCAAGGCATCTTTTACCATAAAGTCAAGTTTCGGTCCGTAAAAAGCCGCTTCTCCCTTTTCCACTGCATAGTCTAATCCCTTTTCGTCTGCTGCATCAATAATGGCTTGCTCTGCTTTTTCCCACAGTTTTGTGTCGCCGATATACTTCTCTGGTTTTTCAGGGTCACGTACCGATACTTGGGTTTTAAAATCGCTGAATCCCAAGGCATTAAACACGTAG
>PAAD01000027.1 GCA_002698745.1 Flavobacteriaceae bacterium | reverse complement strand
CTTCTTGATTTTTGTGAACAGCACCCTATGCAACTACAACATACAATCATAATAGAGACAGGGGGCATGAAAGGAAGAAGGAAAGAGCTTATTAGGGAGGAATTTCACCAACTGCTTAAAAAAGGTTTTGGGGTTTCGAACATTCACAGTGAATACGGAATGACAGAAATGCTATCGCAAGCCTATTCTAAAGGAAATGGTTTATTTCGTCCATCATCTAGTATGAAGGTACTGATTAGAGATGTTTACAAGCCAAACAAAATATCTAAAACGGGTTCAGGAGGCATCAATATTGTTGACTTATCCAACAAAGATTCTTGTGCATTTTTAGCTACTCAAGACCTTGGTAAATGCAATGCCGATGGCACTTTTGAAGTATTGGGAAGATTTGATGATTCAGATGTTAGAGGTTGTTCGCTTATGATGGCATAACAACAAGTAAAAAATAATTTTTCTTTCCGCGTTGTAGCAAAATATAATTACCACAAATAAGGTCTAAAGAAGTGATGTACTTTGACTCTGTTACCTTTTTTTTGTTTACAGAAATCGAATTTTCTTTCAAGGCCCTGCGCGCCTCTGCATTGGATTTTAGAAAGCCAGTCTCAGCTGCTAATGCATCAGTTATAGAAAGTCCGTCGGCTGCTAATTTTTGAGCTGTTATTTCTGCTTTAGGAACGCCCTCAAAAATATCCAACAGCGTTTGGGCGTCTAATGCTTTTAGTGCATCTGTTGTCGCCTTGCCAAATAAAATTTGAGCAGCTTGCTCTACACGAGCTACTGCGTCAGACGAATGAACCATGGCAGTAACCTCTTGTGCCAGTTTGCGCTGAAGCTGTCTTTGGTGTGGCATTTCACGGTGAGTATCTATTAACGTATTAATTTCACCTTTGGTCAGAAAAGTGAAAATCTTGATATACTTTTCAGCATCTTCGTCGGAAACATTCAGCCAATATTGATAAAACTTATAAGGCGATGTTTTTTCCGGATCTAACCAAACATTGCCACCTTCTGTTTTTCCAAATTTAGTGCCGTCAGATTTTGTAATGAGCGGACAGGTTAGGGCATAGACTTTACCAGAAAGTTTACGTCTGACAAGTTCTGTTCCTGTAGTAATATTTCCCCATTGGTCGCTTCCGCCCATTTGAAGTAAACAATTGTAGTGCTCATATAAATAAAGAAAATCATACCCTTGAATAAGTTGATAGGTAAACTCTGTAAAAGACATGCCGTCTTTGGCATCTGCGCCGAGGCGCTTTTTTACAGAGTCTTTTGCCATCATATAATTCACCGTAAGGTGTTTGCCAACATCACGTGCAAAATCAATAAGTTTAAATGAAGACATCCAATCCATATTATTGACCATAACTGCACAATTGGGCTTTTTGCAGTCAAAATCTAAAAATTTCAGTAGTTGTTTTTCAATACCATTACAGTTTTGCTCAAGTATTTTATTGTTTAGCAAATTTCGCTCAGTAGATTTCCCAGATGGATCACCAATCATTCCTGTTGCGCCACCAACAAGTGCATAAGGTTTATGACCATAACGTTGAAAATGCATCAAGATCATGATTTGAACCAAGCTACCAATGTGTAGCGAATCCGCAGTTGGATCAAAACCAATATATCCAGATATCATTCCCTTAGCAAGGGTTGCGTCGGTTTCAGGCATGATGTCGTGCACCATTCCGCGCCAGGTAAGTTCTTCTACAAATGATGCCATATACTTATTTTTAGCAAATATAAACCTATGTTAACGAACCCAAAAGACAGTGCTAATTTTTATTATCGATTGGTGGTAATTTAGCTAGTACTAATGAATCGCTTTCTTGCATCGCTTTTAAACTTGATTCAACGGTCTTAAAAATGCGTGTATAATGCTTTGATTTTGAGGCGTAATAAGTATTGTTTTTCACAAATGTAAGGCTATCTATACCGTGAAATTTATAAAGTGAGTCCAAGGGTACATAGTGGTTTTGGTTATATCCATTTGCTGCATTAATTAAGGCCAAATCAATGTGAAAATTGATAAATTGTTCTTCACTCATAAAGAGCTCGGGTTTAGCAATTCTGTCTTGCGCACAAGAAGCTAATCCCAAAAAGACAGCAAATACAAAAAAAATTCTCATGTCATAAAACTTAAAGGTTTGGCTTTATTAAATTCTTTTATCAATCCGTTTTCATACATAAGCGCTCCATTTAGAAAAGTATGGGTTACAGCACCGCGTAATGTTGTCCCCTCCAAAGGAGACCAACCACATTTGTATAAAAGATTGTCGCGAGTAATGGTATGTTCTTTATTTATATCAACTAGAACTAAATCAGCATAGTAACCGGCTCTTATGTAGCCACGTTCTTTAACAGAAAATAAAATGGCTGGGTTATGACACATTTTCTCAACTACTTTCTCAAGGCTGATTTTTCCTTGGTTTACGCATTCAAGCATTAGAGCTAGCGCATGCTGCACCATTGGTCCGCCTGATGGTGCTTTTGTATAAACCTGATTTTTTTCTTCTAAAGTATGTGGCGCATGGTCGGAAGCAATAATATCAATACGATCATCGTTTAGTGCTTCCCAAAGACCCGCTCTATCTGCAGCAGACTTTACTGCGGGGTTCCATTTAATATGGGTACCTTTTTTTGAATAGTCTTCGTCAGAAAACCACAAATGATGAATACAAACTTCAGAGGTAATTTGTTTTTCAGATAAGGGCACATCGTTTTGGAATAATGCTGTTTCTCTTGCCGTTGACAAATGAAAAACATGTAAACGTGCGCCTGTTTCTTTAGCCAATGCTATGGCTTTTGAGGAAGACAGATAGCATGCCTCGGCAGAACGAATATCTGGATGATGTTTGATGGGAATATCATCTCCAAATTTTTTAAGATATTTAGAAAGATTAGTCTTTATCGTTTGTTCGTCTTCACAGTGTACAGCAATGGGAAGTCTAAATATTGAAAATATTTCTTTTAATATGTTAGGGTCATCTACCAGCATATTACCTGTCGAAGAACCTAAAAACAACTTTAGCCCAGGTGTCGTTTTAATGTCAATTGCCTTTATTTCCTCAAGATTGTCATTAGTACCACCAAACAAGAAGCCATAATTAACCCAAGAGCTTTGGGCAGCCACATCAAGCTTATCTTTAAATGCCTGTGCGGTAGTTGTTTGTGGATCGGTATTAGGCATCTCTAAAAAAGAGGTAATCCCTCCAGCCAAACAAGCTTTTG
Organism: Flavobacteriaceae bacterium; assembly: GCA_002698745.1. Lineage (GTDB taxonomy): Bacteria > Bacteroidota > Bacteroidia > Flavobacteriales > Flavobacteriaceae > UBA7446. The sequence continues at coordinate 18,980 of PAAD01000027.1, read as the reverse complement.
ATTCTGTGCCGATGGTTGCCTTGTGAGTAAGTCCTGGTTCACGAAAATGAACTTGATCATCAATACAACCTGGAAGTAAAAACTTCCCTGATGCATCTATTACTTCCACATCCGGAGTTGCGGTAATGTTGGAACTAATTGAAGCAATCCGCTCTCCCTCAATAAGTACGTCTAGAAATGCTGTTTGCCCTTCGTTCACTATTTTAGCCCCTTTGATTAATGTTTTGATCATACTTGTTCTTTAAATAAACTGCGCCATTTCATACAAATAATACCAAATATAGCCTCATTAACAATAGATGTATTCATTTTTGAATCCCCTGCGATTCTGTCTGTAAAAGTAATGGGGAATTCGACAATTTGAAAGTTCTTTTTCCACAACCAAAATTTAAGTGCAATTTGAAAGGCATATCCTTTAAATTCTATATAATCTAAATTAAGTGAGGAGAGTGCCTTAATTTTATATCCTACAAATCCAGCAGTAGGGTCGGCAATAGGCATACCAGTAATGATTCTAACATATAGAGATGCGCCAAGAGAAAGTACAATTCTGCTCAAAGGCCATTTTCGTACACGTATTCCTTTTTTATATCTAGAACCCACAACTACATCAGCCTTATTCTGTTCAAGCATTAGCAACATTTCCGTTAGTGCTTTTGGCGGATGGGAAAAGTCTGCATCCATTTCAAAAAGATAAGTATAACCATTATTCATCGCCCACTTAAACCCATGAATGTAAGCCGGTCCTAGCCCTTCTTTATTTTGACGCACGACTAAATGAAGTTGAGGAAATGTTGCCTTTAAGCTATGAACTATATTAGCAGTACCGTCTGGGGAGTTGTCATCGACAACCAACATATCAAGGGGTACAGGCAAATCCACTATGGCACGTATGATACCTTGAATATTTGCTGCCTCATTAAATGTAGGGATAACTACAACTGTTGAGTTCATACACAGCTAAAATACGCATTTAAATAAGTGGATGACACTTAAAAATTTAGATACTTTTGTGTTATGTATGAGCTGCGAGAACTTGGTGACCACTATTTTGGACTTTGTTTAATTTTGACCTTGACGATACTTGCAGCACTAAAACTTCTTAATCCCTGGCGCCTAAATTCTTTAATGTATTTTTGGATTAGGGTTAGACATACTGAAGTGTTTAATAAGACTTTCAAGTTAAACAGGGCTTTTTCAATATTGACTTTTGTATTTAGAAGCTTGGTGTTTGGCGTTATTCTAAGTATTTTTAAAGACAAGAGCTTTTACTTATCAAGTTTTGATGGTAAAGTATTGTATTACGCTTGTGGTTTCATGATTTTTTGGATAATGAGGACATTTATTGAAAGTAGTATTATATTATTTTTCAATAAGCAAGAAGAATTCTTCAGGATAATTCACATACGCACCCTAAACAAAGAAAAAACTGCCTTTTTTTATTGCTGTTTAATAAATAGCTTAGCTTTCATTGGATTGGGTAAAATATCATCCATAATTATTGCTTCCAGCTATGCAATAGCTGTCTTTGTCATTCATCTCAATATGATAAAATTATATTTTAAGCATCTCAACGTTATGCCGGTCTATATTATTTTGTATATTTGCACCTCTGAAATTGCCCCTTTATGGATAGTGTTACACGTACTCAATTTTTGACAAAACCGGAAAAAGTAAAAACAATTTTGGTTTCTCAACCTGCGCCGTCAATTGAAAATTCTCCATACAACCAACTTATTGAAAAGCGTAAGGTCAACATAGACTTCAGGCCCTTTATACACGTTGAGGGTGTGTCTTCAAGAGAAGTTCGCTTGCAAAAAATTGACATCACTAAGTTCAGCTCAATTATTTTCACAAGTCGTAATGCTGTTGACCATTTCTTTCGTCTGGCTGAAGAATTACGCTACACAGTACCTAACACCATGCGTTATTTTTGTCAATCTGAAGCAGTTGCATACTACTTACAAAAATATGTTGTGTATCGTAAACGAAAAATTTATATTGGTAAGCGTACACTTGATGAGTTGTTAAAAGAAATTGTTAAATATAAAGAAGAATCTTTTCTGCTTCCATGCTCTGATAGACTCAAGGCCAGTATTGCGGAAAAGCTGGACGCCAATGGTATTAACTGGACGAAAGGTGTTTTTTACAAAACAGTTATCAGTGATTTATCTGATTTAAGAAACGTTTATTACGATATCTTGGTGTTTTTCAGTCCATCTGGTATAGAATCATTGTTTCATAATTTTGCTGATTTTGATCAGAAAGATACTCGTATTGCAGTGTTTGGAACTTCAACAAAAAAAGCGGCTTTAGATAAGAATTTACGCATAGACATTTTAGCACCTACACCAGAAAATCCGTCGATGACCAAAGCCCTAAACGATTACATAGCTAAGGCTAACAAGCGTTAGATTAGTCCCTTATAAATCCTACGAGTAAATTCATCCATCCTAGAATAAGCATTAATCCACCTACTGGGGTTACTGGAGCCAAAATAGCTGTCATGCCTGTTTCGGGGTACAAGGTTGACATAGACAAGAGATAAATAGAAATCGAAAATAACAGGACTCCAATTATAAATAGCTGAGCGGATTTATAAATAAACTTTTGCGAATTAGTTGTTAAGCTTAAAAAAAGTAATGCCATACCATGAAAAAATTGATACCGTGTCCCTACCTCAAAGGACTGAAGGGTGTCTGGAGACAATATATCCGACAATAAATGTGCCCCAAAAGCACCTAAGATAACAGCGCTTCCACAAAAAAGTACCCCCCATATTTTCAACTGTTTATGCTTCATTTTATTTTCTTCTAAAATAGTTTATTAGTTTTATAGACTCAATATAAATGTATTGAAAAAAGAGGACAACCAATTTTCGTTAGACGGCATAGACAAAGCCATATTGCGTGTGTTGATGGAAAACGCAAGAACCCCCGTACAAGAAATAGCACGACAACTTGACCTATCAGGTACAGCCGTACACCAAAGGCTAAAAAAACTTGAAGACGCCAATCTAATTAGTGGTAGTTATTTAAAACTAAATCCTGCATCTCTTGGCTATTCCACAACAGCCTATATTGGCGTATACTTGGATAAAGCCATGCGAAATCCTGAGGCTGTCGCTCAGTTAAAGAAAATTAAAGAAGTTGTGGAATGCCACTATACAACTGGAAACTGGAGTATTTTAATTAAAATTTTGTGTAAAAATAACGAACACTTGATGCAGGTACTTAACCATGAGATTCAATCGATTGAGGGGGTTTCAAGAACCGAAACCTTCATCTCTTTGCATCAACAAATCGATCGACAAATCAGTATTTAGCGCCTAGACCCGGTAGTCACACTAAGTGCAAAATAAATGAGCGTTGCTAGTGATCCTATTGCAGCGACAACATAAGTTCGAGCTGCCCAGTTTAAGGCATCTTTTGACATGGCAAATTCACGTTGGTTAACCATATTTTTTCGTTGTAACCAAGCCAGTGCACGCTTACTTGCATCATACTCAACTGGTAATGTGATAAAACTAAACAAAGTACCTAATCCAAAGAGCGCTACACCTGCAAGAGCTAGGTTGTAACCCATATCCGAACCAAGGCCTAACATAAACCCTACAACAATAATATACATGGATATTCTTGATGCGACACTTACCACAGGGACCAATAGAGAACGATACTGCAACCACTCATAGCTTTGGGCGTGTTGAACGGCATGGCCACACTCGTGGGCAGCCACAGCAGCAGCAGCAGCATTTGCTTGGTTATAAACGTTCTCACTTAAATTTACAGTCCTAGTTTTAGGGTTGTAGTGATCTGTTAGCTTACCTCGGACAGCTGTTACTTTTACATCTCGAATGCCGTGGTCAGCCAACATCTTTTCGGCTATTTCTTTACCCGACATTTGATTACTCAACTGTACCTTCGCATACTTTTTGAATTTTGACTTTAATTTGTATTGAACCCAAATACTCGTTCCAGCAAATAAGGCAATGATTAAATAATATTCTGCGACCATAGTTTTAATTTTTTAATTAACAAAAACAATAACATTCTACCTTTTAGAGAGAATTATAAAGATAATAATAAATACAATTATAGAAAGAGATATGCTGTTGGCAACTATTATAGAAGGGCTTTCAATCAATAGACCGTAAGCAAGCCAGCTAAGGGTGCCTGTAGCCATTACCAAATACATAGATAGAGACAAACCCTCAGCTTTTTTGGATTTCCAAATTTTAAACGCCTGTGGTAAAAAGGCGGAGGTGGTTAGGGTGGCAGCAAAAAAACCAAAGTATTCTGGATTAATCATATTAAATAACAATATTGACAATTTTTTTAGGTATGATAATTACATTTTTAGGCATTTTTCCATCTAAATAGGTTTTAGTACGTTCATCTTGCATCACAGCAACTTCTATTTCGTCCTTACTCAAATTGGTACTTAACAACAACTTAAAACGCATCTTCCCATTAAAACTTATTGGATATTCTTTGATGTCATCTTTTAGATGTATGGGATCTGCAATAGGATATGCAGCTGTCGTTATAGAAGCTGAATTTCCCAACAACATCCAAAGCTCCTCACAAATGTGAGGTGCAAATGGAGCAAGAAGTATGGTCAATGGCTCTAGAATTTCACGCTGATTACACTTTTCTGAAGTTAGTTCGTTGGTTGCAATCATAAAGGCGCTAACTGAAGTATTCAGCGAAAAGGCTTCTATGTCAAGAGTCACTTTATCAATGGTTTTGTTCAGTATTTTTAGTGATGCTTTTGAAGGTTTCTCCTCACTCACGCTAAAAACATCTGATTGGTGGAATAATCGCCAGAACTTATTTAGAAAATTACTAACGCCCGAAATACCCGCTGTATTCCAAGGCTTGTCCTGTTCAATAGGCCCTAAAAACATCTCATACATTCGTAGGGTATCTGCACCGTATTGATCGCAAATGGCATCTGGATTGACAACATTATGCTTCGACTTCGACATTTTCTCTAACTCGCGCCCAACAATATATTTTCCGCCTTCTAATTTGAAAGTGACATTGGCAAAATGGGGTTGCCATTTTTTAACACCATCAATATTTAATTCATTCTGCGGAGACACTAAAGAAACATCTACATGGACAGGAATTACTTCTTTTCCTTTGCAAAGCCCTTTAGAGAGATAAGTTTGTGTATCAGCTAGACGGTAAATAAAAGCACTTTCGCCTAATATCATGCCTTGATTAATTAGTTTCTTGGCGTAGTTTTTTACGGGAACAAGTTCCATGTCGTACATAAAGTATTGCCAAAATCTAGAATAAAGCAAATGTCCTGTGGCGTGTTCACTGCCTCCCAAATAAAGGTCAACTTCTTTCCAATAGTTTAAGGCTTCAGAACCCACAAAAGACTGTGTATTTTGCGCATCCATAAAACGATTAAAATACCAAGAGCTACCCGCCCAACCTGGCATCGTGTTCTTTTCTAATGGAAAAATATGTTTATCATCGATCAATTCATTAGAAACAACCCTGTTTTGTTTAGTATCCCAAGCCCAATTTGTTGCATTGCCCAATGGAGGTGCGCCATCTGAGGTGGGTAAATATTTTGAAACTTCTGGTAATTTCAAAGGCAGACAATCATCTGGAATAAGCCTTGGAAGTCCTTCAACAAAATATATTGGGATGGGTTCGCCCCAATAGCGCTGACGGCTAAAAACTGCATCACGCAAGCGATAAGTAGTAGCGCCTTCACCCATACCTATTGAACCTAAATGTTTAATAATTTTTTGACTAGCTTCTATATATGAAAGTCCATCAAGAAAGTCTGAGTTCGCAATCACAGTATTTTCCTTATCTGAATAAGCCGCTTCATCAATATTAACATCTTTGAAAATATTTTTGATTGGCAGTTCGAAGTGCTTGGCAAAATCAAAGTCGCGTTGGTCTCCACAAGGTACTGCCATTACTGCTCCTGTTCCATACCCCGCCAAAACGTAATCACCTATCCAAATGGGTACTTTTTTATTAGTAACAGGGTGAGTGGCATAGGCGCCAGTAAAAACACCACTAATACGTGAAACATCGCTTATACGCTCACGTTCGCTGCGTTGTGCTGTTTGCGAAACATAGGCAACAACCGCTTCGCGTTGTGTGTCTGTAGTAATTTCTTCTACCCATTCGTGTTCTGGAGCCAAAGTCAAAAAAGTAACACCAAAAAGGGTGTCAACTCTAGTTGTGAACACTTCTATTTGGCGATAGCTGTTTTCTATTGGAAAACGAACACTCGCACCCACGGATTTACCAATCCAGTTTCGTTGTATTTCTTTGAGTGGCTCGGGCCAGTCAATATCGTCCAGTCCTTGTAGTAATCGTTCAGCGTAGGCAGAAATACGCATACTCCACTGCTTCATTTTTTTCCGCTCTACTGGGTGGCCACCTCTTTCAGAAACCCCTTGAATTACCTCATCATTAGCGAGAACGGTTCCTAAGGCGGGACACCAATTTACATCTGTTTCTGCCAGATAGGTTAGGCGAAAATTCAATAGGAATTGTTCCTGTGCAGTTTCATCCATTTGCTGCCATGCAACTGCAGTTAGCGATGGTGTTTCTTCATCACAAACAGCATTTAAATCTTGCGTTCCATACTTTTTAAGGTGCCCAATAAGTGCAGCTATCCCACGTGCCTTACCTTGGTTCTTATCAAACCACGCATCAAAGAGCAATGAAAAAATTGACTGTGTCCAGCGGTAATAAGAGGGGTCCGAGGTGCGCAACTCTCTTGACCAATCAAATGAAAAACCCATACGATCGAGCTGTTCCCTATAGCGTTTAATATTGGTTTCGGTTGTAATAGCTGGGTGTTGACCTGTTTGGATGGCATATTGCTCAGCGGGTAGCCCAAAAGAGTCATATCCTTGTGGGTGCAAAACATTAAACCCGCTATGGCGCTTATACCGCGCGACTATATCACTTGCAATATAACCCAACGGATGCCCGACATGAAGACCAGCACCAGAGGGATAGGGAAACATATCAAGTACGTAATACTTTGGCTTATCTGATGGTTGTACAACTTTGTAGGTTTCTTTTGTTGCCCAAATCGTCTGCCATTTTTTTTCTATTTCTTGAAAAGGATAACCCATATGTGCAATTAAGCAACAAAAATAACATTTTATAAATGAGCTTTATTCATATGAGCAAGATTTGTTCCTCCATATTTTCTATTTTTATAGCATAGAACAAATATGTCTGCAACTCGAATTTATAAACGTCGTTTATTAACCTCCTATCTTTCGGTTGTAAGTAGTAATGCTTTGATACTTTTTGTGTTGAGTGTTTTGGGCTTTGTCCTGCTCAACAGTCAGTCCATTGCAAATTATTTTAAAGAACAGGTAACCATGACCGTTTTTTTGGATGACGAAGCCAAAGAAATGGAACGGGAACAACTGACAACCACCATGCGATTAGCACTATTTACCAAATCGGTTCGTTTTATATCGAAGGAAACTGCTGCCGCAGAGCACAGTGCTACAATTGGTGAAGATTTCATGGATTTTTTAGGCTATAACCCCTTACAAGATGCGCTAGACATTGGACTCAAGGCGGAATTTGTCACCACCGAAGTGTTAGATAGTCTAAGCGACGTCATGGAGCAAAAACCCTTTGTTTCTGAAGTGCTATATGACAGACCGCTTATTGTTCTACTCAACCAGAACATTGAACGCATTAGGTTTTGGTTGTTTATCTGTACTACTGTCTTTGTGGCCATCGCCTTATTGCTTATTAACCACTCCATTAAATTATCGATTTACAGCAAACGGCTGGTGATTCAAACTATGTTGTTAGTAGGTGCAAGGAAAGGGTTTATTCGACGTCCCTTTTTGTGGCGTTATGTGCTTTTAGGTATCATTAGTGCAGTACTTGCACTTACTGGCTTTGCAGGACTTTTAAGTTTTTTGGTACGCTTGGTACCTCAAGTAGATTGGTGGGCATCCATTGACAATATTGCATTTTTGGCGGCAGGTATTATGCTTTGTTCGGTACTGATAAGTACTGTTAGTGCTTTTTTTGCTACCCAAAGACACCTAAAACTAACCTATGATATTTTATATTGATATGAAAAATGAAAAAGAGTTTTTATTTGGCAAGCGCGCCTATCGAATTATGGGAATAGGCATTGCGCTAATCGTATTAGGTTTTGTGCTTATGACTGGCGGAGGAAGCGATGACCCCAATGTATTTAATCCCGAAATGTATAGCCCATTGCGCATTCGTTTAGCACCCACATTGGTACTGGCAGGATTTGCGGCATTGGTGGTGGCTATTTTAGCTACTAAAAAGAAATAATGGGGTTTTGGGAAGCCATTTTATTGGGGATTATTCAAGGACTTACCGAATTTTTACCTGTTTCATCTAGTGGTCATTTGGCTCTTTTTACAGCTATCCTCGGCAAAGATCAACTACCTGCTGAAAATCTCCTTTTTACTATTCTGCTACACGCAGCCACTGCAATTGCCACTATGATTGTTTTTAGAAAAGATATTGCTGCAATCCTTTGTGGTGTATTTAAAAAAGACGAGACCGAAACCCACGCTTTCGTTGGTTACGTTGTGGTATCTATGATACCCGCAGTGTTGATAGGCCTATTCTTTGAAGATCAAATAACAGCGCTTTTTGACACGAACTTGGCATTGCTAGGTGGTATGCTGTGTTTAACGGCAGCTTTCCTTTTTTTTTCCGACAAGGCATCCAGTAAAAATCAACCCATCAACTACAACATTGCTTTGCTAATTGGAATTGCTCAAGCGATTGCCATTCTTCCGGGGATATCGAGAAGTGGAGCTACAATTGCAGTTGCGTTACTAATTGGAGTCAACAGGCCTGAAGCAGCGCGATTTTCCTTTTTAATGGTTATTCCGCTTATCTTGGGCAGCATGACCAAATCAATATTAGATCAGGGTGTCACTATTACTTTTAACATAATGCCCATGAGTGTGGGATTTTTGGCTGCCTTAGTCTCAGGGGTTTTAGCTTGTACGTGGATGATTGCGCTTGTTAAGCACAGCAAGCTGAGTTATTTTGCTGTTTACTGCCTCGTAGTTGGCATAACCACATATGTATTTGCATGAATATAATATACACGAAAGAAGCATTTTTAAAAGGGCAGCTTTTGCTCATTGACAAGCCACTTGAATGGACTTCATTCCAAGTGGTTAACAAAATACGCTGGGCCATTAGGAAAAAATTTGACATCAAAAAAATCAAGGTTGGTCACGCTGGCACATTAGACCCTTTGGCTACGGGCTTGATGTTGATATGCACAGGACGCATGACCAAACAAATTGAACAATTTATGGGAATGCGCAAAACCTATACGGGGAGCTTCCGTTTGGGCTCCACTACGACATCTTATGATCTTGAAACAAGCGTTAATGACCCAAAACCTATAGACCATATTAGTAATGAAATGCTGGAAGAAGTACGTGCTGATTTTTTGGGAAATATTCAACAAAAACCGCCATTACACTCTGCTATAAAAAAAGGTGGAAAGCGTTTATACGAACTTGCAAGAGCTGGAAAAACAACTGAAATTCCATTTAAAGAAATCCAGATCATCGATTTTGAATTAACAGAAATAAATATGCCAGATGTAAGCTTTTCTGTTATCTGTAGTAAGGGAACTTACATTCGCTCACTAGCACATGATTTCGGGCAAAAACTTGGCTGCGGAGCACATCTTACTTCATTAAAAAGAACTGCTATTGGGAGCTATTTACTATCAGACACCTTAACACTCAATGAATTTCTACATAATTTAGAAGAAAAATCCTGACTATAGAACCATCTCGTTGTGACTGGTGTTTATTGTATCGCACTCATCTTGCTGTAATAATACATAATAGGGCATAAAATGATGTGAAATTATTTGAAGCATTGCTATGGAAACATTTCAAGTGGGTTTGTCCAGGTGTTCAGTCCTACAGAGGCGCGATAACTTTCAGTACGTTTTTATTGTTTTGACGTAAATTTTTTTTGATACAAAGATGTTTCTAAGTTAAGTAACTGAGAAAAGCTTTTCGGGAAATTGGAGTTGCGCCCATGCTTGCCAAATGTGCGGTTGGCACTTGGCAATCAATAAGCTTATAGTTGTTTTTTTTGAGTTCTCTTGAGAGATATATCAAGGCTAACTTACTGGAATTACTAGATTTGGAAAACATACTTTCACCACAAAAGACTTGTCCAATATCAATTCCGTAAAGTCCGCCTAAAAGTTCGGAGCCTTCCCAAACTTCCACTGAATGTGCGTGACCTTGCTCGTGTAATGTTTTATAAACTTCCATTAGTCCAGGTGTTATCCATGTACCTGTTTGCCCAAAACGTTTGACTCTGGCACAAGCCTTTACCACTTCATTAAAAGCCTTGTTGAAGGTAATTTCATAAGGGTTTTTACGAATAAAAGTGCGCATGCTTTTGGAAATTTTCAATTGCTCGGGAAAGAGTACCATTCTTGGGTCAGGGCTCCACCAAATTAAAAAATCATCTTTTTCAAACCACGGGAAAATACCTTTTTGATAGGCCAACAAAACACGTTCAGGACGAAGGTCACCACCAACAGCGACTATCCCCTCTTCCGTTGCTAAATGAGGTGAAGGAAAACGCAATGCTTCAGAAAGATGATACATGTTGTTATTAGAACGGCAGGTCGTCCGGTGTTTCTGTATCTATTTCAGGCATTGTTTCAAATGGTGGTGCAGCTGGAGGTGGTGTTGGAGCCTCATCAATAGCATCTATACGCCATCCTTGTATAGAATTAAAATACTTCACTTCGCCTTGCGGACTTTGCCATTCGCGACCACGAATATTAATACCCACTTTAACGCGCTGACCAATATTATAAGCATTTAGTACGCTGCACTTATCTTGGACAAATTCAATCAAAATATGCTGTGGATATTGCTCCTCTGTCGTTATAACCAGTTCGCGTTTTTGAAATCCATTAGATCCATATTCTTTTGTATCGTCAATTTGTTTAATTTTTCCTATAATTTCCATACTTAAGTTAGTATTGTTAATACAAATCTACTCAATTTGCAGATAATCTAAACGCTGAAATTATACTATATTCGTATGAATGAGCACTAATACATTAACGACTAATCCGAGACTAATCCGAATGATAGGGTTTATTATAGCAATTGGATTTGCGGGCATAACACTTTGGAACACCTATAAGCTGATTCAGCGAATAGAGGACGATGAAAAACAACAGATGGAGCTCTGGGGTTTAGCACAACAAAAACTGGCTTCCAACAAAGATCTTAATAACCCTATCGACCCACTGATGTTTCAAATACTAACTACTGAAAACAGCATACCTATGATTGTTGTTGACGACCAAAATAACTTATTATTTTCCAACAATATCAACCAGAGAAAACTCACCCAAGATTCGTTGGGCTATATACAAAAGCTAAAAGAAGAGTTTGGCTCGGAACACAAACCGATAGAAATTACATACAAAGATAGTTTGTATCAAAAAATGTATTATGGTAAGTCGAACCTTATTTACCAGTTAAGATATTACCCCTTTGCTTTTTTATTGATTGTCGTATTTATAGGCGGTCTAGTTTACGCCTACTATAAAACCAATCAACAAGCAGTTGAAAACAAACTATGGACAGGCATGGCTAAAGAGACTGCACACCAATTGGGAACGCCAATTTCATCTTTGCTGGGTTGGCTGACCATATTAGAAGAGGATATAGAACCAAAAATGTTAAACCAAATAAAAAGTGACGTCACACGCTTAGAAACAATTAGTGCGCGCTTTTCCAAAATTGGATCACTTCCAAACAGAAATGAAACAAAAATAAGTGCTATTGTTCAAGACATAACAGAGTATATGCAGATACGTATGCCCAAGGATATTAAGCTAGAATTAGATTTGATTGGTAAAGAAAAAGAAGTGAGCATCAATCCCGAACTAATGGGTTGGGTCTTAGAAAACCTTATTAAAAACAGTATTGATGCCATCCGTGGAAAAGGCAAAATTAGCATTGAATTATCTTGGGACAAAGCCGCACTTATATCCATTCATGATAGTGGTATTGGTATTCCAAAAAAACTACAACGCACAGTGTTCGAAGCTGGTGTAACAACAAAAAAACGTGGTTGGGGAATTGGTCTTACCCTTGCAAAACGCATTGTAGCACAATATCACGGCGGAAAATTAAGGCTGGTTAACAGTTCAGACTTGGGCACCAGCTTTGAAATACAGTTACCTATTGCTTAAAAGCAGCGTTGATTTGCTGGGTTAAAGTCTCCATCTCTTCTTTTGAAGGTGAAATCTTTTTTTTAAATGTCGCATCTGTCATATTGTTTATAGGAATCAAATGAACATGTACATGTGGTACTTCAAGACCAATTACTGATAGTGCTATTCGCTTGCAATAAACCACTTGTTTGAGTGCAGCTGCCACACTACGGCTAAACATCATGAGGTCTTGGTAGTCAGAAACGCTTAAATCAAAAAGTTTATCAACTTCCTTTTTTGGTACACAAAGGGTGTGTCCCAACGCATTTGGATTGATATCCAAAAAGGCTATATGCTGTTCGTCCTCTGCTACGATATAAGCAGGAATTCCACGGGCAATAATACGACTAAATAAAGATGGCATTAGCGATCAATGGATAAGATTTCAAACTGGATTTTACCGTTTGGCACTGAAACCTCTGCGATATCTCCCACTTGTTTGCCTAACAAACCTCTACCAATTGGAGAACTGACAGAAATTTTGCCAGACTTAAGATCCGCTTCACTTTCAGCAACAAGAGTGTAGTTTACCTCCATATTATTGGTAAGGTTCTTAATGCGCACTTTAGAAAGCACCAATACTTTAGAAACATCCAACTGTGACTCATCAATAATACGTGCATTGGCAAGGGTTTCTTCCATCTTAGAAATTTTCATTTCCAACATACCCTGTGCTTCTTTAGCAGCATCGTATTCAGCGTTTTCACTTAAATCGCCTTTGTCACGAGCCTCGCCTATTGCTTGTGAGGCACGAGGGCGCTCTACGTCTTTTAGGTGATTTAATTCCTCTCGTAATTTTTTTAACCCTTCGGCAGTATAATATGAAACTGAACTCATTTTTGGGGTATAGTTAAAAAATCCCTTATTTAGTAAGGGATTTGCACAAATATACGATTTTCCTCAATTTTGAATAAAATTCGAATGAAATACATAGTATTTATCGGTTTTTTGATGTTGTTTGGATGTTCAAAAACAGATTTAGAACGTAATCCGTTTTTGACTGAGAGAGGATTTGACCAAAGTATTGATTTGGCGCTGCCAGCTTTTGACAATCTAAATTATGCTGGCGGCAGCATGTATTGGCCTAATGGCGGTATTCGAGGATTACTGTTTTATAATTTAAACGGCAATACCATCATGGCCTGGGAAGCCAGTTGCCCAAATCACGAGCTTAAAAGCTGCTCCACTTTACAGACTGATGGTTTGGTTAGCCCAACTGCCTCTTGCTCATGTGAAGAATATCAGTACAGTTTGGCAACAGGTCAACCACTTTCAGAGGGGGCGACCTACAGCCTACTATATTATAAAGTACAGCAGAGTGGTACTATGATACGGATTTATAATTAATGCTGTTTGTTTGGAATCCTCATTCTTATCTATATCTAAAATTAAAATTTAAGCGTAAGCCCAGCCATGAAATGACGACCTGCCTGTGGATAGAACCCAACCCCTTCAACAGTAGTAACAACATTTGGAGCAGTATAATCGTCGTCATAGGTATAGAAATACCCATTTGAACTAATCAACTCATCAAAAATATTATGTATGTGTAAACTCAGATTTAGGCTAGAACCATTTATCTTTTTAAACAATAAGGCTTGAAGTTGAATATCATTTATAAAATAACTATCTAACATAGAAAGTTCAGCATCTATATTCCCCATATACTGCTCTCCCACATACTTGCTCACAAACGAAACAGACCAATTGTCTGCTGAATAACTTAGTTGCTGAGATGCAACCAGTGACGGTGAATATGCCAACTTTGTATCTCCTAGTGACTCTAATACACCATCGCGTTTAAAAAACTTATCCTTATTCCTGTTTTTACTCCATGCTAAATTCCCTTGCAAATTTATATTTGAGGTAATGTTCCATCCGCCCTCTAGCTCAATACCACGGCGGTAACTGTCTCCAGAATTAGCGCGAATAGGCGCACCCACTTGGTCAATGGCACCTGTGAGTACCAATTGGTTCTTGTAGCTCATAAAATAAATATTTGCGTTTAAAAAAGCATCTGCTGTTTTGTAGCGCCATCCAAATTCTAAATCATCTAATGCTTCTGGAACAGGGCTGCCATTTTCAAAATCTGTACGGTTTGGCTCTTTATGTGCCTTGGCAAAAGAGATATAAAATTGGTTATTGGCATTGGGTTTATATAACAAACCTGTCTTAGGGTTAAAAAACGTATGCTCGTCTTTTACGGTAAAACGTTCGGGTCCTGCTATTTCACCAATAACCTTGTAGTCTACCCAGCGAAGTTGTGCATCTGCATATAAATGCAATTTTTCATTGATGGATACATCCCATTTGTAAAAGATATTGCCATCCTTTTTCTTACCTGTATTTTCATAAAAGCGATGGCCTGGATTAACATCAGCTCTATTAGCCCATATTAGCTCGCCAAAGTGTAGTCCTTCATAAGAACTGTAATAAACACCGGCGCTAATGTTGTGTCTACCTTTTTGATAGTGATACAATACATTGGCTGCATAAAAATCGTTATCTAACCACTTACGAACTGCGTTTTCGGTTGCTGTTATACTTTGCCCGTTGATTGAGAGCGTTGGTAATTTTAAATAGCCGAAATCCGTGTCACCTCCATAACTAACGTTTTGATCATACCACAAATCATAAAACTCTTGATAATAGCCATAGCCATGGGTATAGTTCAGCGCTAGAGACAACCTGCTAGAGTTGCTCAGGCGCTGTTCAATATGCAATTGGGTGTGATCTTGATTGTAATTATCTACTTGATTATTGTAATAGCTTTCTAGTACTCCTGCTTCGTCGTACTGTTCTCCAGCAGGGTTATAAGTTCTGTTCTTTTTCAAAACATCCTGATCAATTCCATTCCAGGCTTGGTAAGTACGTTCATGACCACCAAAAGTTAATGCTTTTATTTTGGTATTGACACTGCTATAGCTTCCCTGTAAAAAATAACCTTTGAGATTAGATGATGCGCGATCAATATAGCCGTCAGAAGTTATGGCAGACAGACGTCCGCTTAACTCAAATCCGCTTTTGGATAGCCCGGTTGAAAATTTGACCGTATTCTTAAAGGTATTAAAGCTACCAGTACTAGAAGACAACAAAGCATAAGCGTCCTTTGATAGCTCAGTTGTATTAATGTTTAGACTGGCGCCAAAAGCAGCAGCTCCATTGGTAGATGTACCCACCCCACGTTGCAGCTGCAAATCAGAGACAGAAGAGGCAAAATCAGATAGATTTACCCAAAATGTCCCGTGCGATTCGGCGTCGTTATAAGCAATGCCGTTAATTGTAACATTAACTCGCGTGGCATCGCTACCCCGAACCCTAATTCCAGTATATCCAATTCCAGCACCTGCATCGCTAGTGGTTACTACATTGGGCAAAAAGCGTAACAAAACAGGAAGGTCTTTACCCAAGTTTTGTTTGTTGAGCTCTTCTTCAGAGATATTGGTAAATGCCATAGGGGTATCTTCACTTGCCCTGAGGGCGCTAACCGTAACAGATGACAGGGCTACGGTACTTACTCTGAGTGTATCTTGTACGGCGTTTGATTGTTGTGCCATCAGGCTACAACAAAGCATAATTGTGATTAAGTATTTCATTTGCATTAAGCAAATAAAGGGGTATTATTTACGATGGTTTTAAGTAAAACAAATTCCTTGGCAGCATTACCTGCCCAGGTTCAATGGGTATAATCTCAGCCGTTAGGCACCCCTTGAGACTTTACAAATATAGTTTAATTAAATCGATTGGTGCATGGGTCGCAACAAATCATTTACTGTTTTCACAGGATTAAAAGTTCGGACGGGTACTTCCACAAAAATAGTGTTCCAATCTGCCATGCCACCATTCCACAAGCCAGGAAGTTCCAGGGCCTTTATAGCTACTCCATCCATGGACTTTTCAACCACAAAGTAGCTGTCATAATCAACAAAATTTTTGAGGTTGTATTTATTGGCCTTGTGGTCATAGGTAGAACAAACAATATCAACTGGATTGAAGTATGTGCCCGATTTAAAAATATCTTTTTGAGCGGTATTTGACATATTGACTTGTGCACTCTCAACAATTTGAAGACTCGTCTGACCAGACTTTTCAACCCAAAAAGGACCACCGCCGGGCTCGCCTTCATTTTTAACCATGCCACAAACCCGTAATGGACGGTTGAGTTTTAGTTGCAGGAATTCCTGCAAAGCATTTCCAGATAAGTTTTTTGGAACGTCTATATTGAGTGTGTCTTGAATAAATGTTTTGATCTTACTTAAATCAATAGAATCATGATTTTCAAGTGCCTGACTGAACTTATAGACTCGCTTAAGTGTTGATAACAACACACCAGCTAACATTTTTTTATAAAAGGATGCTTTTTTATGATAAACTGAAACGGCGATATTATCAATATTACTTAAAAAAACAACAGCCTCCTCTAAGTCGTTTAGGTTATCAATAAGAGCACCATGCCCTGCTGCCCTAAAAAAGAGGTTCCCGAATTGATTACGATATAGACTGTTATCCATATTAACAGTTACAGAGTCTGTACTTCTTTTTTGATTAGAATAGGATACATGGGTTTGAATAGCATCCGTTTTGCTTATTTCTTCAATACTTTTTGAGAGCGACTCCTCAAATGCTTTGGTTGATTTAGGCGGTATCGTAAAATGAATGTTCATGGCCTTTTCGGAAACCATAAATTCTTTTGAAAAATACAATTGTTCTGATGCTGCGGTTCTAATATTTATATTGTAATTGTGAAAGGGGATAAGTGCTTTGGGTAATTTACTTAAAAGAGCTATTGTTTTTTGAATGAACAAATACCTATAATCTTGTTGAAAAGCACCATTGTGAAATTCTTTTATTTGAGATTTTATAATTTGATAGAAAGGAAGCTTTTCAAGCCCTCCAAAAAAAACGGCTAACTTATATGTTTTTTTTCTATTAAGATAGCTGCGTAAGGTTTCCTTTTCTATGTCATAATTTTTTATGAAATAATGAAGGAATTTAAACATTCGTGTTGCTAGTCCGGATGCCGGTATAAAGCGAACCATCGAAAATGACCCTTTCTCTTGATCAAATAGCTTTGCATAGTCAAGCATTTGTTTTTGTGTTAAAACTCGAATGCCGTCACCAGCACTGGCTGCCCTAACTAGGCTAGTAGTATTTACTTTTTTCTCTAGTAGGATAAGCTGTGCTGCTACATCATCCGATGAGATGCCAATATCGTCAAATAGTGCTAAATCTTGTTTCGTAAAACTATGTTTCATACATATTGTTTATATAGTCTGTTACTTGCGAAACACGTGCCTCAACAGAACCTTTTAAAATTGTATAGGCAATATTGTGTTCCTTTAACGCAGTTTTGAACGCAGCTAACATCTCTTGCCGTTTGTGGGGGCGATCACGTAACAAATCTTGTTCAAAAGGAACGTCAATATCCGTTAAAAAGTATGTGTCGTAGTGATTTACTTTATTTGCTTCGATGACACGTGTGTCACACCAACCATCAAAATAAGCTTTTGCATATACTTCGGTAGAAATTAAATTTGTGTCACAAAATAGAAATCTATCAGCTTTTTGGACTGCTTTATTTTCTAGTCTCATTTGCCCTTTAGCAATTGGATAGATGTCTTCAGCAGCGCATGTTTTACCAGTTCGTATAAGTTTTTCTTCGAGGTATTTGCGTGCAAATTCAGGTACCCAGCTTGTTTTAAATGCTGCTGATAGTGACTTGGCTAACGTAGTTTTCCCTGTAGATTCAGGTCCAAAAAAAACAACCCTTATACAGCTGCTCGAGTGTTGTTTAAGGTTTTCTTCCATGCTAAATATCCGTAAATGGCAATAAGTGTAAATATAAGGTATTGAAGGGAGGTAAATGCGAGTCCTTTATAAAGGTATAAGGGAACAGAAATAACATCACCTACAATCCATAAAATCCAGTTTTCAATTTTTTTACGTGCCATTAACCACATGCCTACAAAAAATACAGCTGTGGTAAGCGTATCAACATAGGCTGACCATGTGTTCCACTTACCCGCCAAATCATATATTCCATAAACAAAAATAAGTGTTGCTACAAAAATAATTATGGAGGTCTTTTTTTCTATTACTGTAGTATACGATATGGGAGTAAAGGCGTCATTTGTTCTTCGCGTCCATATGTACCATCCATAGACGCTCATGGCAAAATAGTAAACGTTAATCATCATGTCACCTAGTAGTACCCATTTGTAAAGTAAGTACACAAATATTGCAGTAGAAATAAGCCCTGTGGGAAATACCCAAATATTGTTCTGTTTGGCAAACCAGACACTTAAAAAGCCGAAAATAACAGCTATAATTTCGAGTGTAATATCCACATTTGCATAGCTTGAATATTGTTCGAATAAAAACTCAAAAAGAGGGCTCATAGTTACTGCGATTGGTTTTAACTATTTTCATGTTTAGGATAATATATTCACTTTGTTCAAATGCTTTCTTGGTGGTATTTGTTATCAGCGTCATTACAGTATCAAACTCACCATATACTTGTGTGCTAAGTGGGCTTTCTTTTATGGTGCATCCAGAAGCGCGAAGTGCTTTAATATATGCAACTATTGGGGGTTCAAAATTATCTTGAAGCGGGGTTAATGTAAGCTCAACAGATATTTCCATTTTTATGATGTTTTGATGGCTATGGCACAAGTAAATTGTGG
>PAAD01000026.1 GCA_002698745.1 Flavobacteriaceae bacterium | reverse complement strand
TTATTAATTTTCATAATTTATATTATAGAGTTAGTTTAAGTCCAAAGACTATAGTTGAAAGTGGATTATATCGGTACCAGTTTGACGTACCTATAACAGCCGTCGCAGGGTTAAATCCTTTTCTCTTGGAACTTAACCAAAGATTATCACCAGTTACATAAATATTGGCTGTGTCTATGCCAATAAAATCAGTAGTACTTTTTGGTACATTATAACCTATTCGAACGTTATTTAAAGCCAGATAGTCAGCTTTTGTCAAGAATCTTGTTGAGGTTCCAGCTTGGTTGACTTGGAGTCTACCATCTTGACGTGGAATATCAGTTACATCTCCAGGACTTGTCCATCGATTTCTAATATCGGTGTGGAAGTTATTAACCCCAAGGTTATCATTGTCCATTAATTGCGCATATGAGAAATCATAAGCGTATCCGCCAACTTGATAGTTAAATTGAGCCGTTAAGCTGAAGTCTCCATATGTGGCATTAATTCTAAATGCACCACGTAAGTCAGGTATAGCTTCAAAACCAGTGAATTGGTCAGCAGCATCTGCATAAACGTCTGTCGTATCTCTAAGAAGAGTCGCACCATCGTTGTCATACTCGTATTGAGCGAGAGATCTAACAATTTCGTCACCAGTGCTGAAATCACCACTACCATCTAAATCATTAAATATCCTTTCCCATTGAGCTGCACCAGTTTGAGAGTCAACCCCAGTGTAAACAGGGATATAAAACTCATACAATGAACGTCCTTTAGCACGACCAAATCTTCCTGAAATATCTAGATTTTGTTCAAGTCCAGTTGCTGGGTCAATTGGCATTGCAGTAAGTTCGTTTTTGAACGATTCACCATTAATACCAAAGTCCAACTTGAACTTAGAATCATCAATCAGTTTGAAATTTAAATCAAATTCTAAACCTTGGTTTAGTAATTCACCATCATTTACAGTAATAGAAGCATATCCTACTGATGGACCAGTACTTCTGTCAAAGAACATGTCTGTAGTAAGTTTGTTGTAAGCCTCAATACTTCCTTCAACGAAATCACCGATTTCAAATTCAACACCGAAGTTGAATTGGTTTGAAGTTTCCCAAGTAAGGTCTTTGTTACCCTTTGTAGAAAAGGCTAAAGAAATATTGTCGTTCAAGTTGTTAACGGAATAAAGGTTATAACCAGGGTAGAAACCAACACCACCAGAGTTACCAATTTGTCCGTAACTTGCTTTAACTTTTAAAAAGTCAAATAAGTCTGAGTTGAAGGCATCTTCTTTAGAAACAACCCACGCTAGACCAAATCCAAAGAAATCACCCCATTTATCGTTAATAAATCTTGAGGAAGCATCTCTGTTGAATGTACCTGTAATGAAATATTTCTCTTGAATTCCAATATTAGTACTAAATATATAACTCTCATCTCTTAGCTCATCAGTATAACCAGCACCAGGTGCATTAACAACACCATTAGCAATATCAGTTCCTTGTGGCATAACTAAATTAGTTCTTTCTGCATACAAATAATTAAAATCATATGCTGTTGCAACATGTGACGCAAAAGCAGAAACTGTAACACCATCGAAATCTTTGTCATACTTTAATGTTGTTCTTGAAGTCATATTTTTAGTTTCGCTTCTAGAACGTGTTACCTGACCACCTTGGCCTTTAGCAGGGCTGTAGAAAGGCTCATCTAATGTAATGCCTTCCGCCATAAAATATTGATAACCTAGGTTGTGATCCAATTTGAGATCGTCAGTAAGTTGATAACTTATGTTATTATTAAAGTTTACAGAATTATTTTTTCCTCTACTTATATTAATATATGAGTCAGCAACACCATTTGTAGCAAACCCAAAACCACGACCATCTTCTAGACCATAATCATATAAATACCCACCGTAAATTGGGTCAGGGATTTTTGCACCTGAAGCATCACGCTGGTAAAGTGGATATATTGATGGAATATTGTCTAACCACCAAAACTGGCTTGAAGAAGAACTTCCAGTACCATTATTATTTGACTCACTTTGTGTGTAGTTCAATGTAGAATTTAAAGACACTTTGTCAGCAAACTTCTGAGTAATAGCTATTCTACCATTTAAACGTTGGTAATTAGTGTTGATTGCGTATCCTTTATCATCTACAAAACCAAAAGAAGTATATACTGAAGAATCATTTCCGGTATTTGAAAATGTAACAAGCGCTTCATTTCGCTCAGCTGCTTGAAGGGATTCATTTTCCCAGTTTTCTGGAGAATATCTTCTAGTTACACCAGGTCTTACAGTAGCTGTAGCTGGGTCAATAAGATCAGCAACTGAATCTATATTCCACATGTTGTATACCTGTGAAATGTCAGTAAAATCATCATTTGTAGTCGATTCAAATAAATTGTCATTAGCGTAAGCAGCAGCAGCAGCAGTATCGCCCGCAAAATTAATCATACCTCGTTGGTATCCTGCCTCCCACATTATTCCAATATATTCTTCTGGGCTTTTTAGCGTCTCATAACGATCTATTCCTTGGTAGTTCGTTCCAGTTTTGAGTTCAACACTTAATCCCGACTTAGATGAATCACTACCTCTTTTGGTAGTTATTACAATTACACCATTAGCACCACGTGCTCCATAGGGAGTAGTTGCAGAAGCGTCCTTAAGTACTGTAACTGTTTTAATGTCGTTAGGATTGATGTCATTGTAACTTCCTGAAAATGGTGCATTATCCACAATCAATAGCGGAGTTCTAGATCCATTTACAGATCCAAAACCTCTAATTCGAATTGTAGAGGATGTTCCCGGTTGGCCAGAAGTATTAAAGACAGCAACACCTGGCGCCTCACCAGCTAGAGCTTGTGAAACGTTTGTATATGATTTTTGCTGTAATACCTCACCAGTAACTGTTTTGGCAGATCCAGCAAAGGTTGTTTTCGATACTTCACCAAAACCAGTTACAATTACTTCGTCTAGTTCAGTTGAACTAGAAAGAGTAAAACTAGTTGTTGCACCACTTACAGTTACTTCCGATGCAGTAAAACCTACATAACTAGCAACTAAAATGTCACCATCAGATGCAGCAATTGCAAAATTACCATCAAAATCGGCAGAAGTTGCCGTTGAAGTTCCTTTGACCACAACTGTAGCTCCAGGTATTGGCTGACCGTCCTGGTCTGAAACCGTTCCTTTAACTACTTGTTGAGCAAAGACAACTTGAAACACCATCAATAAGGATAGTGTTAAAATCTTAATAAATTTAGTTTTCATAATTTAATTGAATATTTAAGAACGTCAAATATGTTAATTAAATGTTAAATAAACAAACATTTTGATTGTAATGTCAAATAAATTTTAAAAATAATTTTTGTTTAGAGTATATTTAAAATGAAATTAGAGTTAATTAACCATACATTTCAAAATTATTTTTTAATAATTATTTGTTTAAAAACTATCCCCAGCTCAGTTTCAATTGCTAATATATAATTGCCAGTAGCTAGGGCTGAAATATTAACAGTAGTACTAACTAATGAAAAATCGTTTCTTTTTTTATTCAATACCTCCTCACCATTAAGAGTTAATACTTTTAAGTTTTTAAACGAAATGTCATTTTTTAACACGCTGACCGTAAAGATGTCTTTTGCAGGAACAGGAGCAACTAAAAAGTTATTAACTGATGCAAACTGATTTAATTCCTCCTCTGATTTTGTAAAAACACCTGGTCCAGAAACAACTAAAGCCCCTCTTTGTTTGGTGTTTTCAAATTCACCGTCCTGGTTAAGACGCCGTAAATTACCTTTGTGTGAAATGGTGATTTTGTATCGCCCACCCAACGGCTCTGATACTACTACTTTTTCTAAATTATCCTTTGTGTTATCACCTAAAACAGCTACGGCCTGTTGGGTAGCTGTGGGTAACGCCCAAGGTAAATAAGTTGTATTTTCTTGTGTAATGCGGAGGTCAAGATCGTTAATGAGTGCATTAGCTGCGTAAAATACTGCTGGAGGGTCATACCAACTAAGCGTTGCCGATAACAATCCCTCATCGGATGTAGTTTGGAAATATAAGATTTCGGTTTCCCCTTGATCTAGTTCAAAGTTGTGAATAGTTAGTGTTTCCTCTTCGTCTTTCTCAATAAGCATTGCTGCTTTTTCTAAATTTACGGCACCATAGCCCGTTTTTACATCTGGTCCTGTTATATCATTACCATTCCACTCAGTAATATCATCTGCGGTGTGACAAAGCAATGCTTTTGTGGCTGCACCGTCCATGTATGTATCAAAAATTCTTTTGTGCAGCTGCTGTAGCAAGGCCACACCAGCTGCAGCGGCTGGTGACGCAAACGAAGTGCCACTACTTGCTTGATATAAATCCGTAGCTAAAGGATTATTTCCTGACCAAGAAGCTACTCCAAGGTTTTCACCAGGTCCGCAAACTTCTGGTTTTATACGGAAATCGTTTGTAGGTCCTGCACTGCTAAAATCAGTCACACCTTTTTGTGTTCCATTATCATTCATGGAAAAACTCCCAACAGTCAATACGTTTTTTGCGGATGTAGATCCGGTTAGTTGATCTAAGCCAAATACTTGCTGATCTGGATATGACTCGCGTCCATCGTTACCTGCGGCCAACACATGTAAATAACTTGGATAGATGTAAGCTATTTCATCTAATAAAGCACTCCACTCGCTGTAATCACCAATATATTCACTGGGAATAGGTTCATTGTCTTCATCTATTAAGGGATAACCATAAGAGTGGTTCGATAAAATAAAATCTGAATTTGCATTTGTTTGCAATTGCTCAAAAATTTCAAAAACATCATTTTCCCAGTCGTAACTATATATTTTGTCTAGACCAGGCGCAATCCCGGTCATTTCATAGTTATCTTGGTGGAATAGTCCTTTGGCCACAACAATTGAAGCCACTGATGTCGGGTGACTACTCCAAATATCTGCAGTTGCTGCATCTGAAATTTCAATTTTGACAGTAGGTTCAAAATTGTTGGGAATTGCTGTAAATTCATCATGATCTGAAAAAATATGACCCCCATCCCAAATACCCATTTGAATGCCATCACCATTTAGGTTGTAGCCTTTATATCCACCAGTTCCCACTATATCAGCCTTTACAGCTTTCCTATGTGAACGACCATGAGAGGTGGTATAGTAAAGTGGCTTTCCTTTAGGGGTAAGCCTGTTGGGTCTGATGTAATTTCCTTCATGGTCCTTTTTTAGTCGTGGGTCTTTTGCTTGAATAAGACTATCGATGATTCGGTTTTGTTCTGAAACTATTTTTTGAATACGTTCTTTAAGCGCCTGCTTTTGTACGGCTTTATCATCTTGCAATTCTGTTTTACTTAGTGATGTAGGTGTAACACATGACACCATTATAAACAAACTAGCAATCAAAAAGATTCTCTTTTTCATTTTATTAATTTAACAAAAACCTCGCCAAAATATTTAGTATTTATTTAAAAATTTAAAAAGTAATTAAATTGCCTTGGTGACTTTTCGGCTAGCTATTCGGTCTAGCTTTGACGTTGAATTATACTTAAAAGCAGTGACACACACCACTTTTTTTGGTATGTGGTGTTTGTTTGAGCCCAAATGTTGCCGTGCAATACCCATAATTATTCCTTTTTTTGAGGCGGGGGCTTCAGCCAATAGTATAAGTTTTTCACCTAATTCTGAATCTGGCATCCCAGTAAAAAAGAAAGGGAATTTCATGTGTGGTTCTAAGATTTTTTCTAATACTTCTGGAAAAATCTTAATTCCTCCAGAATTGATAACCCAATCTCGTCTGCCCAATAACTGAAAAGTATCATCACTCTGGAGATTTACTATGTCTCTAGTAACAATAGGAGAAAGCGGTACGTAAGGCACATCGATGACCAAACAATCATTTTTATCCTTAGAAATTCCAATTCCAGGAATTGCCTTAAAATGTTTAAAATCATCTGCTATAATTCTTGTAGCCACATGCGTTAGCGTTTCCGTCATTCCATAGGTTTCAATACAATTACTATATGTTTTCCCAATCCGCTTGCGAAGCTCACTATGTATTGGTGCTCCACCAATTATAACGGTTTTAAATTTACCTAATGAATCAAAAGAGGCATTTGCCTGTAGTGGAATCAAAGCAGTAAAAGTGTAGTTTTTTTCAATGTATAATTTGGTTTTTGGAGCTACGATGTCCAAGTCTAATCCCAAAACCAAAGCTCGCACCAGCATCATTTTCCCTGCGATATAACGAATTGGAAGGCACAATAATGCTGAATCACCGTTCGATATTTTAAAAAAGGCTGCAGTTCGAACAGCTGACGCATACATGGCAGTTTTTGGCATTTGGATTTCTTTTGGTTTTCCAGTGGAGCCTGATGTATGCAAGGCAATATATTCATTATCGTTGAGCCAATTTAAAAGAAAATGCCCTAGTGCTTGCTTTTCTTCATCTGAACTAGTAGCCCATTGCTGCGCATCCATTTCCAAGGAATTTCGATTATATTTAGTTCCATTGAGTCGAAATGAATTATGAATCAACATCTTAGCTTATATATTTTGTATCCCAGCTAAGGGCGTTGTTATATTGTAAAACGCCCATATTAGCAACCAAAGGGCTTTGAATATTATTCGCGAACAATCCGCCTGTCCCAAGTCCCTGTGGCATGGACGTGTTTAATGTGGCTGTCCATTGAGCAATAGCATTTAAACCTATATTGCTTTCAAGTGCACTGGTAACCCACCAACCTATATTGCGCGCCTCTGCCAAAGTTATCCAATCTTCAGCAGCAGCAAAACCACCCAATAAGCTTGGTTTTAGTATAATATATTGTGGCTGTATATCATCTAGTAGTGCAGCTTGTTCTTTTGTTTTCAACACACCTATTAACTCCTCGTCCAAGGCGATGGGAATCGGCGTTAGTGAGCACAGTTTTTGCATGGCTTTCACTTGTCCAGCAGCAATGGGTTGCTCAATGCTGTGCAGCCCATACTGCGAAAGTTTTTCTAGTTTTTGCAATGCATCTTCAGCTCTAAAAGCTCCGTTGGCGTCTACCCTTAAACTAACTGATTCGGCAGAATAGTGAGCTCTTATTTCATCTAACAGCTGACATTCTTCATCAAAGTCCAAAGCGCCAATTTTCAGTTTGATACAGTCATAACCTGCCTTAATTTTATCAAACACCTGTTGACGCATAAAGTCAATGTTACCCATCCATACAAGTCCGTTTATGGAAATAGGTTGCTCTCCTTTACTAAAACGGCTCTGGTACAACTGGAATGAATTATTCGAAGCAAAAGATTTTAAAGCCATTTCCACACCCATTTTTATGGACGGAAAGTGGATATAAAGCGGGGTAACGTCTATACCCTTTTTCAAAGCACTACAAACTTTATCTAGCTGTGCTTCAAAATGTGGCACATCATCCATGCTTAAACCTCTAAATAATCCACATTCGCCAATGCCATATCGCTTTCCCTCGCTAACTTCAATAAAGAAAGTTTCTTTTTGCTGGAGGATTCCTCTAGAGGTACCGCTAGGCTGTTTAAATTTCAATATGTATTTGCAGTAACTTACTTCCATAACACTATAATTTGCGTGATCAGAAACAAAATACTTATTCCAAATATACTCAAAGCTAATGGCTTAATTAATGCATCAAAAGCGCTATCCACTTCAAACTTTATTGTTGACATTAGCTGTAATAAGATAGGAAAAACCATCAGCAAAGGCATGTAAGTTATCCATCCGTTGGCTATGTTGATAAGTCCTACCGTTAAGCTTGTAATGCTGCCCAACACTAATATACAATGATATGTTTTGGCACTTTTAAGTCCTAAATAAGCCGCCACGGTTTTTTTTCCAACCCTAGTATCGTTTTTCATATCACGAATATTGTTTAAATTTAATACTGCAGTACTCAAACCCCCAATAGCAAAAGCAAACCACCATATATTAGGCTCTAGTTTTTTTGTTTGTAAGTAAAATGATCCTCCGACAGCAAGTAGTCCAAAAAAAGCAAATACAAATACATCTCCTAAAGCATGATATCCGTAGGCCCCTATGCCAGCCGTGTACTTATAGGCAGCCACAATGGCAACCACTGCCAACCCTAAAAAAGTTAAGATATTTTTTATATCCCCTGGTTCAAATGCCATGGAAACTGTAGCTAAAGCCATGAAGAACCCAACAACCATGCTAATTACGATTCCTCTAAAAAGGGTTTTTGGTGAAATAAGTTTTTGCTGTAAAACACGTTTGGGTCCAATGCGTTCTTGGTTATCGGTTCCTTTCATGCCATCCCCATAATCATTGGCGAAATTAGATAGTATTTGGAAGACGATAGCTGTTAGTATTGTACAAAAAAAAATATAAGGACAAAACCCCTCGTTTTGTATTGCTAATGCGTTCCCTGTAACAATCCCCGCTACTGACAAAGGTAACGTGCGCAGTCGTGCTGCAGCTACCCAAATCATCAAAAAGGATTTTTTTGACACTATGGAAACTTTGGATATTGTTTAAAGTTGGGCTTGCGCTTTTCTAGAAAAGCATTTTTACCTTCTTGCGCTTCATCCATAAGATAATACATTAGCGTCGCATCACCTGCAAGTTGCATAAGTCCATGTTGACCGTCAAGTTCGGCATTCATACAGCGCTTGATCATGCGTAATGCTAAGGGGCTTCGCTCTTGCATGATTTGACACCAGTCTACTACGGAATCTTCTAGTTTTTCCAGCGGAACAACCTTGTTGACTAGTCCCATATTAAATGCTTCTTGTGCAGAATATTGCTGACACAAAAACCAAATTTCACGTGCCCTTTTTTGACCAACGTGGCGCGCTAAATAGGATGACCCAAACCCCCCGTCAAAACTACCTACTTTTGGACCTGTTTGTCCAAAAATTGCATTTTCACTAGCGATGGTAAGATCGCAAACTACGTGAAGCACATGTCCGCCTCCTATAGCATATCCATTGACCATAGCCACAACTGGCTTAGGGATTTCACGAATTTTTTTGTGGAGGTCTAACACATTTAAGCGCGGAACTCCATCCTCACCTACGTAGCCACCAACACCCTTTACGTTTTGATCCCCACCACTGCAAAATGCCTTATCTCCAGCTCCTGTTAACACCACCACATCGATGTCTTCTCGTTCGCGGCATATATCCATAGCTTCCAACATTTGGTTATTGGTCTCCGGTCTAAATGCATTGTAAACACTTTCTCTGTCAATGGTGATTTTTGCTATTCCTTTGTAAAATTCAAAACGGATGTCGCTGTAAACTTTGATGATTTCCCATGTTCTCATAACTGTTGGTTTAATTCATTTTTTTACCATGGCCTTAAAATAATCTAAAAGTACCACATTATTTATTTTTCTGGGTGTACAGATTTCTAAAATTTTAGCTTTTGCACTGGGCTTAAAAAATGTTTTTAGTACTTGTTTTAGCCCCCACTTAGTCTTGACATGCTTATAGCCCAGTCCAAAGCTTTTTGCCACATTTTTAAAATTGCGATTGTGTATGGTTTCAAAGTAGGTATCGTATTTGGGCGTGTCTTTATCTCCCGGAAGTATCCTAAAAATACCACCGCCCTTATTATTGATAACAATGATGCGTGCATCTCTTGGAATATAATTGTTCCACAAACCATTTACATCATAAAAAAAACTTAAATCGCCTGTGATTAATACTGTTTTTTTGGGATTGATTTGCGCAGCACCCATAGCAGTTGCTGTGCTGCCATCTATACCTGCCGTTCCTCTGTTGCAGAATACTTCTGTACCTGTTGGTAAATCAAATAATTGAATGTAACGCACCGCAGAACTATTCGCTATTTGTAAATGTGTGTTTTGGGGTAAAGCAGCCCTTACCATATCAAAAACTCGCAAGTCTGAAAATGGTGTTTTTTTCAAATAACCCGCAGCTGTTTGAAGGTATCTGTTATAGTATGATAACACAGTTGATTGGTAGCTGCCTTTGTTTCCAATGTCCAAGCTTTCTAAGGTTGTAGTTGCTGGTCCATCAATGTGTTCAGTTAAATAAAAGAATGTATCATTTGCTACAGTTCTTCCTAAGTGGAAGTGATGTTTCGCTTGGTACTCACGTAGGAAAAATTTGATTTTTTTTGAGACCACCATACCCCCAATAGTAATTAGTATATCGGGTTGAAGGTCTACTAGGTTATTGGGTTCCAACTCTAAGGGTGCCATGAGGCAGTCAATAGCGCCTATGGCTTTTGGGTGTGAAAAATTAGAGGTCTTTTCGGTCAGTACCACCACAGCTGGGTCTTCTAGTAATTTGGAAAGCACAGAAGATAGTTCAGCATCAGGTTTTGATCCACCTACCAAAACCATTTTTCTATCAGCCTTGTTCCACATCGATTGCAAATTAGAGGTATCTAACTTTAGATAAGAAACAGTTTTGCGTTTTAGCTTTGGAAAAGCAATGGGTGTTATGGTCATTCCATACAGAGGTTCTTCCATAGGAATGTTCAGGTGAACTGGTCCCATATTTTTCTTTGATAATGCAAACAAACGTTGCAGCTCTGCAACGTTGTGGGCTTGGTGCTTTTCTTGCAGGGCATCTACTTCTTTTAGACTGGGTTTTTTAGTAAAAAATTTTTGTTTATTACTTTTCAGCAAGGCCTCAGTTGAATGTGAAACGTCAGGTAATAAAATAGCTGAGCTTAGAACGTGTGAACCAAAAACTCCTTCTTGTTTAATCGTTTGTCCATCTCCAATCCCAATACGGTGCGGCATTCGATCTGCGGATAGGATAACAAGTGGTGTAGCACTATAATAGGCCTCTGCTACGGCAGGGTAGTAGTTCAATAGCGCCGATCCAGAAGTACAAACAATTGCCACTGGACGGTCAAGTTGTTGCGCCATACCTAATCCAAAGAATGCAGCAGCACGTTCGTCAATAATACTATATGTCTTAAAAAATGGGTTTTCAGTAAAGCCATTTGTAAGCGGTGCGTTGCGTGAACCTGGAGATATGACAATATGGTCAATACCGTATTCCTGACAATAAAACACGACTGCTTGTGGCAGTGGAATTTCAGCGTAGCGTAAATGCTTTGTTTGGGAATTGGACTTCATAGCTTTGCAAAAGTACAAAACCGTATTTGAGTGCGTGCTAAACGTCTGTAAATTATATTACGTTGAGTAGCGTTTCCGCCTTACGTTGGCTTTCTTCCCACTCTGTTGCAATATTGCTTTTGGAAGTTATACCACCACCAACGTAGATAGTAAGTTGTGATTTTTTTACTTCTGCACATCGTAAATTTACATAAATATGTGCGGTTTGTTTGTTTACAGGCCCCAGAAAGCCAGCATAATACTTACGCTCATGTGTTTCAAAGGCCTTTATAAATTCCAGGCTTTTAATTACAGGAACACCTGAAACAGCAGGAGTAGGGTGTAGTGATTTAACAAGATCCAACAATCCAACTTGATTAATGTCAAATTCAAAATCAGCGCAAAGATGTAATAAATTCCCAGCTCTTCTGGTATAGGTAGTAGATGGCTTGATTTCATTATTCGGGTACAATACTTCCAGTTGCTTTTTAATGAAAACGGTCACCATTTGTTGCTCATCAATTTCCTTGGAGGACCATTTTGGTAGCTTGTTATTCTCATGAGCTATTGTTCCTGCCAATGCCATGGTTTTACATTTACCAGCTTCTAAATTTAGTAGTGTTTCGGGAGTGGCACCTATCCATGTTCCTGTTTTTGGATGTGACCAAAAATATACCATAGCATTTGGATAGGCATTTAAAAGGCGCACAAACGACTCCGCTATGTTTTGTTTCAATTCTTGCTTGCGAAGCCGTGAAACCACTACCTTTTGAATTACTCCATTACTTATGGCTTTGATGGCATTAGCTACCAAATTATTATAATACAATTTTTGCGCAGTTGTTTCAGATATATTTAAAATTTTAGCCCTTGCTTTTGGTTTAGGAATATCAACTTTCGAAACATGATGTTTTGGTATATAGATGAATTGATTTGTGCGGTTGAAGGGGGCAAATACAAAGCCTTCTTCTTTGAGTGATACGGTTGTATAGTTACTGCTATCTTTTTGCTGGATGTATATGAGCGTATTGGTATTTGGAAGACGATAGAGCACAAAAGGACGTTTGGCATGCTTTAGTTGTGCAAATATGTTGTAAAAGTTGTTTTCTATTTTCATACTAATTAGCTGCAAAATTACACACAGTAAATCGAATTTTAGTACTTCTTTACAACATTATGATTTTTGAAATAATTATACCTTCTTATACAAGCTTGTTTAACGAAGAAATAAAAACAGCTAAGAATTTATTTGAAAGAGACAAAAATTATACTACATTTGCAGCCCTTTAAATAAAGGATTAAATCAAGCATTAAGTATGCCAACCATATCGCAACTAGTTCGGAAAGGTCGCAAAGACTTAGCAAAGAAGAGTAAATCCGCAGCTTTGGATTCATGTCCACAGCGAAGAGGTGTGTGTACCCGTGTGTACACCACCACACCTAAAAAGCCTAACTCTGCAATGCGGAAGGTGGCAAGGGTGCGGCTTACCAATGGAAATGAGGTGAATGCCTACATTCCCGGTGAGGGACATAACCTGCAAGAGCACTCAATTGTACTCGTGCGCGGAGGTCGTGTAAAAGATTTACCTGGTGTTCGCTACCACATTGTTCGTGGAGCACTTGACACCGCTGGTGTAGAAGGGCGCTTACAACGCCGTTCTAAATATGGTGCCAAACGACCAAAAAAATAGTTTAGACCCGAGAACAAAACATGACGTTCAAGCTTGCTTGAACCACTCAAAACCATAATATGAGAAAAAGAAAGGCGAAAAAACGCCCGTTACTTCCCGACCCGCGATTTAAAGACCAACTGGTCACGCGTTTTGTCAACAACCTGATGTGGAACGGTAAAAAATCTGTAGCATTCAGGATATTTTACGATGCGATTGATATTGTAGATTCAAAAAAACAAGACGAAGAAAAAGACGCACTTCAGCACTGGAAGGATGCATTGTCTAACGTGATGCCCCATGTTGAGGTTCGCAGTCGTCGTGTAGGAGGTGCTACCTTCCAAATTCCAATGCAAATACGTCCAGATAGAAAAATATCAATGGCTATGAAGTGGTTGATAAGCTATTCACGCAAGCGTAACGAAAAATCTATGGCGCAAAAGTTAGCTGCCGAAATTTTAGCTGCTGAAAAAGAAGAAGGTGCTGCCGTAAAGAAACGTACAGATACCCACAAGATGGCAGAAGCAAACAAAGCATTTTCTCACTTTAGATTTTAACTAACAGTAGCATATTCAATTATGGCAAGAGATTTAAAATATACACGTAACATTGGGATTGCAGCGCATATTGATGCTGGAAAGACCACTACCACCGAGCGTATTTTATACTACACTGGTGTTAGCCACAAAATTGGAGAGGTGCATGATGGTGCCGCTACTATGGACTGGATGGAACAAGAGCAAGAGCGTGGTATTACCATTACTTCTGCAGCGACCACGTGTGAATGGACATTCCCTACAGATCAGGGTAAGGCGCATGATGGTTCAAAACCCTATCACTTTAATATCATTGACACACCTGGACACGTTGATTTTACTGTTGAGGTAAACCGTTCACTACGTGTACTAGATGGCTTGGTATTCTTGTTTTCTGCTGTTGATGGTGTTGAGCCACAATCGGAAACAAACTGGCGTTTGGCTGACAACTACAAAGTACCACGTATGGGCTTTGTAAACAAGATGGATCGTCAAGGATCAAACTTCTTGAATGTTTGTAATCAGGTTCGTGAAATGTTAAAGTCAAATGCAGTACCTATTGTACTGCCTATTGGTGATGAAGATAACTTCAGAGGATGTGTTGACTTAGTAAAGAATCGTGCGATTATTTGGCATGAGGAAAACATGGGTGCAACCTTTGATGTTGTTGACATCCCTGAAGACATGAAGGAAGATGTTGAAAAATTCCGCGGTGAGCTTATCGAAGCCGTTGCAGAATATGATGACAACCTTTTGGAAAAATATTTTGAAAATCCTGAGAGTATTTCTGAAGACGAAGTGCACAATGCCCTTCGCGCAGCGACGCAAGACATGAGTATTATTCCTATGATTTGTGGTTCTGCCTTTAAAAATAAGGGTGTTCAATTCTTGCTAGATGCTGTTTGCCGTTACCTTCCTTCACCAGAAGATAAGGAAGCTATTTTGGGTACAGACCCTAATTCCGGAAATCAAATTTCACGCAAGCCATCTGTAAACGATCCGTTTGCTGCTTTGGCTTTTAAAATTGCCACTGATCCATTTGTTGGTCGTTTGGCTTTTTTCCGTGCTTATTCTGGTCGTTTGGATGCAGGATCTTATGTATTAAATAACCGTTCTGGTAACAAAGAACGTATTTCTCGTATCTATCAGATGCACGCGAACAAGCAAAACTCTATCGATTATATTGAAGCAGGAGATATTGGCGCAGCTGTTGGATTTAAAGACATCAAAACCGGTGATACCCTTTCTGCTGAAAAGTCGCCAATTATTCTGGAAAGCATGGACTTCCCTGATCCCGTAATTGGTATCGCGGTAGAGCCTAAAACCAAAGCAGATGTGGATAAACTAGGTATGGCATTAGCCAAACTAGCGGAAGAAGATCCTACTTTTCAAGTAAAAACAGACGAGGCTTCTGGCCAAACCATTATTTCTGGAATGGGAGAGCTTCACCTTGACATTATTGTCGATCGATTAAGACGAGAGTTTAAGGTTGATGTAAACCAAGGACAGCCACAGGTAGAATATAAAGAAGCCATAACATCTACTACAGACCACCGCGAGGTTTACAAGAAGCAGTCGGGTGGACGAGGTAAGTTTGCCGATATTGTATTTACGCTTGAGCCGGCTGATGAGGGCAAATCAGGTCTTGAGTTTATTAACAAAATTAAAGGTGGTAATGTTCCGAAAGAATATATTCCATCGGTTGAAAAAGGATTCAAACAAGCCATGTCAAATGGTCCATTAGCTGGATTTGAGGTAGATGCCATTAAGGTTACACTTAAGGACGGATCTTTCCACCCTGTAGACTCAGATTCACTGTCGTTTGAGTTAGCTGCAAAAATTGGTTATAAAGAAGCTGCGAAGACTGCAGGTGCCGTGATTATGGAGCCTATTATGAAACTGGAGGTATTAACACCGGAAGAAAATATGGGTGATATTGTAGGTGACCTTAACCGTCGCCGAGGACAAGTTAACAGTATGGATGACCGTGCTGGTTCAAAAGTTGTTAAGGCCAATGTACCACTTTCAGAAATGTTTGGGTATGTAACCTCATTACGTACTCTTTCATCTGGACGTGCTACTTCTACCATGGAGTTTTCACATTATGAACAAACACCACAAAATATTTCATCTGAAGTAATTGCGGCAGCAACAGGTCAGAGCTAAAAACATAAACGATGAGTCAAAAAATTAGAATAAAACTTAAATCGTACGACCACAACTTAGTAGATCGCTCTGCTGAGAAGATCGTCAAAACTGTTAAGTCTACAGGTGCGGTGGTAACAGGACCTATTCCCTTGCCTACACACAAAAAACTTTTCACCGTTTTGCGTTCACCTCATGTAAACAAAAAATCACGTGAACAATTCCAATTGAGCTCTTACAAGCGCTTGTTGGATATTTACAGCTCTTCATCTAAGACCATTGACGCCTTGATGAAACTTGAGTTACCTAGTGGCGTTGAAGTAGAAATTAAAGTATAACACCCTTTTTTGGGAGTAAACATTCAGATTATGTCTGGTTTGATAGGAAGAAAAATTGGTATGACGAGCATCTTTGATGAGAATGGGAAAAACCTTCCCTGTACTGTTATTGAGGCCGGTCCTTGTGTTGTTACACAAGTTAGATCCAAGGTTATTGATGGTTACGATGCTTTACAACTTGGTTTTGATGAAAAGCCCGAACGTAAAGTAACTAAAGCCGCGAGCGGACACTTTAAAAAAGCAATTACTACGCCCAAGCGAAAGCTTGTTGAGTTCCAAGGGTTTGACGCGGAGCATAAACTTGGTGATACTATCACAGTTGACCACTTCTCTGCTGGTGAATTTGTTGATATAACAGGAACTTCTAAAGGAAAAGGGTTCCAAGGGGTTGTAAAACGTCACGGTTTTGCCGGGGTTGGTCAAGCCACACACGGACAACACAACCGTTTAAGAGCTCCTGGTTCTATTGGTGCAGCTTCATACCCAGCTCGTGTATTCAAAGGAATGCGCATGGCAGGTCAAATGGGGAACGAAAAGGTTACCGTTCAAAACCTTAAAGTTTTGCAAGTAGTTCCTGAGAAAAATTTATTAGTGGTTAAAGGTTGCGTACCTGGCCATAAGAATGCGTTTATCTTAATTCGTAAGTAATGAAAGTAGCAATAGTTGATATTAACGGAAAAGAAACAGGTCGCACTGTTGCACTGGACAAATCTATTTTTGGTGTCGAACCAAACGAACACGCTTTGTATTTAGATGTAAAACAATATCTAGCGCACCAACGCCAAGGAACTCACAAAGTCAAAGAACGTGCGGAGATTGTGGGGAGTACTCGCAAGATTAAAAAGCAAAAAGGTACAGGTACTGCCCGTGCAGGTAGCATCAAAAACCCGTTGTTTCGTGGTGGTGGACGTGTATTTGGACCTAGAATTCGTTCTTACAATCAGAAAGTTAACAAGAATGTTAAGCGTTTGGCTCGCAAATCTGCTTTCAGCCTTAAGGCACAGCAAAAAAATATTACGATTGTTGAAGACTTTCAGTTTGACGCACCAAAAACAAAATTGTTTCAAGCAGCACTTAGTGCGTTAGGTATTTCGGGCAAAAAATCACTTTGGGTATTGGGTCAAACCAACAAAAATGTGTTTTTATCTGGGCGTAATCTTACAAAAACAGAGGTGCTAACAAACGATGAGTTGAACACATATAAAATAATGAATGCTCAGCATTTGGTACTTGCAGAGAGTGCCGTTAATGCCATTCAAGCTAACCTAAGTAAATAACAAACGATGCGTATTTTACTAAAACCTGTTATTACCGAAAAGGCAACGCGAGAAAGTGAGTTGAAAAACCGTTATACTTTTTTAGTTGATCCAAAAGCCAATAAGATTGAAATTAAAAAAGCAGTTGAGGCAACTTACGGCGTTAATGTTGAAAAAGTGCGCACGCTCAGTTATGGACCTGAAAGACGCTCACGTTATACTAAAAATGGTATACAGCATTCGAAAACCAACGTTACCAAACGCGCAGTTGTGGAAGTAGCAGCGGGGGAAAATATTGATTTTTACAGTAATTTATAAAATAGGATATGTCAGTTAGAAAACTAAAACCTATAACACCTGGGCAGCGCGGTAGAGTGGTAAATGGAAACGACGCCATCACCACTGATAAGCCGGAGAAAAGCTTGCTTGCTCCGAAAAAACGTTCAGGCGGTCGTAACAACAGCGGGCGCATGACGTCCCGCTACATTGGTGGTGGACACAAAAAACGCTACCGTGTAATCGATTTTAAACGTGATCGTTTTGATGCACCTGCAGAGGTGAAAACCATCGAATATGATCCAAACCGATCTGCATTTATTGCCTTGATTCAATTCGAGGATGGAGAGAAGCGATACATCATTGCTCAAAGCGGTCTTAAAGTTGGTCAAAAGGTAGTTTCTGCTGAAAAGGTGCAACCCGAAATCGGAAATGCCATGCCTTTGGAAAATATTCCATTAGGCACCATCATTTCTTGTATCGAGCTTCGACCCGGTCAAGGTGCAACCATTGCACGTAGTGCTGGTGCTTTCGCACAGCTAATGGCACGTGACGGTAAGTTTGCAACCATCAAATTACCTTCTGGTGAAACACGTATGATTTTAACCACATGTATGGCTACTATTGGTACGGTTTCCAATTCAGATCACCAATTGGTTGTTTCTGGTAAGGCAGGTCGTAGTCGTTGGCTAGGACGTCGTCCAAGAACACGTCCAGTAGCGATGAACCCGGTCGACCACCCCATGGGTGGTGGTGAAGGGCGTGCCTCTGGAGGTCACCCACGCTCACGCAACGGTATTCCTGCAAAAGGATACAGAACGCGCAATAAGAACAAGGCGTCAAATAAGTATATCATTGAACGTAGAAAAATATAAACGATGGCTCGATCACTAAAAAAAGGACCTTACGTACATTACAGCTTGATGAAAAAAGTTCAAGCCAACGTAGATTCAGGAAAAAAATCGGTAATTAAAACGTGGTCTCGCGCCTCGATGATTGTTCCCGATTTTGTTGGACAAACCATTGCCGTACACAACGGTCGTCAGTTTGTTCCTGTATATATTACTGAAAATATGGTAGGGCACAAGCTTGGTGAATTTTCACCTACTCGTTTATTCCGAGGCCATGCAGGAGCTAAAAACAAAGGAAAAAAATAAGCTATGGGAGTTCGTAAAAAGGAAATGGCAGCACAATTGAAAGAAAATCGAAAGCATCTTGCTTTTGCAAAACTCAACGACTGCCCTACATCACCGAGAAAAATGCGTCTTATGGCAGATTTAATCCGTGGGAACGAAGTAGAAAAAGCATTGTCTGTGCTGCGTTTTAGTGCTAAGGAATCGTCCAAAAGACTCGAAAAACTCTTGTTGTCTGCGATTGCAAACTGGCAAGCAAAAAATGAAGACGCTGACATTGAAAAAGCAGGTCTTTACATCAAAGAAATCCGTGTGGATAGCGGAGCAATGCTAAAGCGTTTGCGTCCAGCACCACAAGGAAGAGGCCACCGAATTAGAAAACGTTCCAACCATGTTACCATGGTGTTGGGAGCACAAGATAACGCACAAAGCTAAAACCGAATATGGGACAAAAGACAAATCCAATTGGCAATAGACTAGGTATCATACGTGGATGGGAATCCAACTGGTATGGTGGAAACGACTACGGAGATAAGCTAGCCGAGGATGATAAAATCCGCCGCTATGTTCACGCCCGTCTTGCTAAGGCAAGCGTTTCTCGCGTAATCATTGAGCGTACGCTTAAGCTGGTTACCATTACCATTACCACCGCCCGTCCGGGTATCATCATTGGTAAGGGTGGTCAAGAAGTTGACAAGCTTAAAGAAGAGCTTAAAAAAATCACAAGCAAAGAAGTTCAGATGAACATTTTTGAAATCAAGCGTCCTGAGTTGGAAGCCCAACTGGTAGGCGCAAGTATTGCGCGTCAGATAGAGAGTCGTATCTCTTACCGTCGTGCCATCAAAATGGCAATTGCTGCGGCAATGCGCATGAATGCAGAAGGTATTAAAGTGCAAATTTCGGGTCGTTTGAACGGCGCTGAGATGGCACGTTCTGAAAGCTATAAAGACGGTCGTATTCCTTTGTCTACGTTCCGTGCAGACATTGATTACGCTTTGGTTGAAGCGCATACTACCTACGGTAGATTGGGCATCAAAGTATGGATTATGAAAGGTGAAGTATATGGCAAGCGCGAGTTGTCTCCTTTAGTAGGAATGAGCTTGAATGCAG
>PAAD01000025.1 GCA_002698745.1 Flavobacteriaceae bacterium | reverse complement strand
GAGGCAGCCAAAATGGTTTCGGGCGATGAAAGCCCAATGGAGATTTTACTGAAATCTTTTTGTTGTTGTACTTCGTTTATACGTGCCATATCAATTTTTATTATTCTTCTAAACGAATATCAAGGCCAAGGCCTTTAAGTTCGTGCATCAATACATTAAAGGATTCTGGAAGGCCAGGCTTTGGCATCGCTTCTCCCTTAACAATTGACTCATATGTTTTCGCTCGGCCAATTACGTCATCAGACTTAACAGTCAAGATTTCTTGAAGTGTGCTCGATGCACCATAAGCCTCAAGAGCCCAAACTTCCATTTCTCCAAATCGTTGTCCACCAAACTGTGCCTTACCACCAAGTGGTTGCTGCGTTATTAGTGAATATGGCCCGATAGAACGCGAGTGCATTTTGTCGTCAACCATATGACCGAGTTTCAACATATAGATAACACCCACTGTTGCCGGTTGATCAAAGCGCTCTCCTGTTCCGCCATCATACAAATAAGTATGACCGAATTGTGGAACTCCTGCTTCTTTAGTCAATTCATCAATTTGTTCGTTTGTAGCACCGTCGAAAATTGGGGTCGCAAATGTTTTCCCCATTTTTTGACCTGCCCACCCAAGAACAGTTTCATATATCTGTCCTATGTTCATTCGCGATGGTACGCCAAGTGGATTCAAAACTATATCAACTGGTGTTCCATCTTCTAGGAATGGCATATCTTCTTGACGTACTATTCGCGCTACGATACCCTTGTTGCCATGACGTCCTGCCATCTTATCTCCTACTTTTAGCTTACGTTTCTTAGCGATATATACTTTTGCAAGTTTCAAGATTCCGGCAGGAAGTTCGTCCCCAACAGAAATCGTAAACTTATTTCTACGAAGTGCACCCTGTAAATCATTTTCCTTGATTTTATAGTTATGCATCAAGTCGTTTATAAGAACGTTAATACGCTTGTCCACCGTCCAATCTGAATTGACAAGGTGAGCATAGTCATCAACTGAGTTAAGCATTTTCAAAGTAAACTTCTTTCCCTTCGGCATTACTTCTTCACCAAGATCATTCATCACACCTTGACATGTTTTACCACTCAAAATAGAGAACAATTTCTCGACCAAGACAGACTTCAGTTTTTCAAACTTCAAGTCATAACTGTCTTCTAATTCAATAATAGCCTCTTTGTCTTGTGAACGCTTACGTTTATCCTTTAAGATTCTTGTAAATAGTTTTTTATCAATAACAACACCATTTAGTGACGGAGAAGCTTTTAAAGAAGCATCTTTCATATCACCTGCTTTATCACCAAATATAGCGCGAAGCAGTTTTTCTTCTGGTGTGGGATCTGATTCACCTTTAGGTGTGATTTTTCCGATAAGGATATCGCCAGCACCTACTTCAGCTCCCACGCGAATCATACCATTTTCGTCCAGATCACTAGTAGCTTCTTCAGAAACATTTGGAATATCATTTGTCAATTCCTCTTTACCAAGTTTGGTGTCACGAACTTCCAAAGAGTATTCATCAATGTGGATAGAAGTAAATACATCATTACGGACTACTTTTTCAGAAATAACAATCGCATCTTCAAAGTTGTAGCCTTTCCAAGGCATAAAGGCTACTTTCATGTTACGACCTAAGGCCAACTCACCGTTTTCAGTAGCATAACCCTGACAAAGTACCTGTCCTTTTTCAACACGGTCCCCAATAGAAACAATCGGTTTAAGGTTGATACAAGTACCCTGGTTTGTTTTTCTAAACTTAACAAGTTCATATGTTTTTTCATCAGAATCAAAAGACACAAGTCTATCATCCTCACTCATATCATACTTAATTGTGATACGTTGTGCATCTACATATATAACTTTTCCTGTTCCTTCAGCATTGATAAGCACACGAGAATCCGTAGCCACCTGCCGTTCCAGTCCAGTTCCTATAATTGGAGCCTGGGGACTTAATAGTGGTACAGCCTGACGCATCATGTTTGAACCCATCAAAGCTCGGTTTGCATCATCATGTTCCAAGAAAGGAATCAAGGACGCAGAAATAGATGCAATCTGGTTTGGCGCAACATCAGTATAGTCTACTTCAGTTTTGTCAACTACTGGGTAATCTGCTTCTGAACGAGCAATAATTTTATCAGCAGCTATTTCTCCATTTTGTGTTTTTTGGATGTTAGCCTGTGCGAATAGTTTACCTTCCTCTTCTTCGGCAGATAAATATTGAGAAGCAGACATATCAACAACACCCTCTTCTACTTTAAAATAAGGAGTTTCGATAAATCCAAGGTTATTAACTTTAGCAAATACACCTAGTGAGGATATAAGTCCTATGTTTGGTCCTTCAGGGGTTTCTATCGGACAAAGTCTTCCATAGTGTGTATAGTGGACGTCACGGACCTCAAAGCCTGCGCGTTCTCTTGATAAACCACCTGGTCCAAGTGCAGACAACCGGCGCTTATGCGTAATTTCTGCCAGCGGATTAGTCTGATCCATAAATTGAGAAAGCTGGTTTGTACCAAAGAATGAATTGATAACAGAAGACAAAGTCTTAGCGTTAATCAGGTCAATAGGAGTAAATACCTCATTGTCACGAACATTCATGCGCTCGCGGATAGTGCGTGCCATGCGTGACAAACCTACACCAAATTGAGATGAAAGTTGCTCACCAACTGTACGTACGCGACGGTTGGACAAGTGATCAATATCATCAATTTCAGCCTTAGAATTAATCAACTCAATAAGATATTTAATTATTGTTATAATGTCGTCTTTTGTCAAAACTTGTTTATCCATTTCTATATCCAAGCCAAGTTTATTGTTCATACGGTAACGACCTACTTCACCAAGGTTGTATCGCTGATCGGAAAAGAAAAGTTTGTCAATGATACCACGAGCTGTTTCCTCATCTGGTGGTTCAGCATTACGCAGTTGGCGGTAGATGTGCTCTACTGCTTCTTTTTCAGTGTTTGTTGGATCTTTTTGAAGGGTGTTGTGAATGATAGCATAATCTGCAGATTGTGCCTCTTCTTTATGCAATAATATTGTGTCGGCATTGGCATTTAAAATCTGGTCGATGTGTTCTTTTTCTAAAATAGTATCCCGATCCAAAATAATTTCATTACGCTCAATTGATACCACCTCTCCCGTATCTTCATCAACAAAGTCTTCAAACCATGTATTAAGTACCCGAGCAGCAAGCTTACGTCCCATTACTTTTTTTAACCCTGTTTTTGAAACTTTTATTTCCTCTGCAAGGTCAAAAATTTCAAGAATATCTTTATCGCGCTCATACCCAATAGCTCGGAAAAGGGTAGTCACAGGTAATTTCTTCTTACGATCAATATAAGCATACATAACACTGTTAATGTCAGTTGCAAATTCAATCCAAGAACCTTTGAAAGGAATCACACGTGCAGAATATAGCTTAGTTCCATTGGCGTGAAAAGACTGTCCGAAAAATACACCAGGTGAGCGATGTAATTGTGACACAACAATACGCTCAGCTCCGTTAATTACAAAT
The DNA here is from genome assembly GCA_002698745.1 of Flavobacteriaceae bacterium. Classification (GTDB taxonomy): domain Bacteria; phylum Bacteroidota; class Bacteroidia; order Flavobacteriales; family Flavobacteriaceae; genus UBA7446. The sequence continues at coordinate 6,367 of PAAD01000025.1, read as the reverse complement.
GTACCACTAGGGGTCATGTAAGGGATAACACCCAAGTATACGTCCTGTACAATGGTTTCAAAATCTTCGTGTTCAGGATCAGTACAATATAATTTTAAGCGTGCTTTTAATGGAACACTGTGTGTAAGACCTCGTTCAATACACTCTTGTATGCTATATCTAGGCGGATCAACAAAATAATCCAAAAATTCAAGGACAAACTGATTTCGGGAATCAGAAATAGGGAAATTTTCCATGAAGGTGTTGTATAAGCCTTCATTTCCACGTTCGTCGGACTTGGTTTCTAATTGAAAAAAGTCTTGAAAAGATTTGATTTGAATGTCTAAAAAGTCTGGATAGTCAGGGGTACCAATGGCCGAAGCAAAATTGTGTCGGGTTGAGCTTGTCGTGTTGGACATATGGGTTAATTTATTAAAAAATTAGTACTAGGGTCATAAAACACCAAATGGTTTAAGTCCACAAACTTATGTTCGGGACTTAAACCTCTGGATTGGGTCGAAAGCTTAATTACTTAAGCTCAACTTCAGCACCTGCTTCTTCCAATGAAGATTTCAGTCCTTCAGCTTCGTCTTTTGCTACACCTTCCTTAATTGGGCTTGGTGCATTATCAACAAGCTCTTTTGCTTCCTTTAGACCAAGACCTGTTAATTCTTTTACAAGCTTAACTACAGCAAGTTTAGAACCGCCAGCGGCTGTTAGGACAACATCGAACTCTGATTTTTCCGCGGCTGTTTCACCACCACCACCGGCAGCGGGTCCAGCTACGGCAACAGCTGCAGCTGCGGGCTCGATACCGTATTCTTCTTTAAGGATGTTGGCCAACTCGTTGACCTCTTTAACGGTCAAACTGACCAGTTGTTCTGCAAAATCTTTTAAATCTGCCATTTTTGAACTATTTAATTGTTTTTGTTTACGTTTTATGCTTCCTTTTCAGAAAGCGTTTTAATTATACCAGCTAGGGTACCGACACCTGATTGAAGTGCAGATACCACGTTTGTAGCAGGAGATTGAAGCAAGCCTATTATCTCACCAATCAATTCATCCTTAGATTTGATGTTTACCAAAGCTTCCACTTGATCATCACCTAAATAAACAGCCTCCTCAATGAAAGCACCTTTTAAAATTGGCTTGTCCGATTTTTTGCGGAATTCCTTAATTAGTTTAGCAGGGGCATTTCCAGCCTCTGAAAACATCATAGCGGTGTTTCCAGCCAAAACTTTAGATAAATCTTCAAAGTCTTTGTCAGAAGCCTCCATAGCTTTGGATAACAACGTATTTTTTACCACTTCTAGTTTGATATTTGCTTTAAAACAAGCACGTCTCAAATTTGAGGTCGTCTCAGCATTCAACCCAGAAACATCTGTTAAATAAATGTTAGAATTGCTTGCTAGTTTAGCAGTTAATTGCTGTATTACGTTTGTTTTTTGTTCTCGTGTCATAAAATCTGTAAGCTATTTAGACAAAATTAGTGTCGATATTAATGCTAGGGCTCATAGTACTAGACATGGAAATACTTTTAATGTATTCACCTTTAGAAGACGATGGCTTGAGCTTCAAAAGTGTTTGCAAAAGTTCGTCTACGTTACCAGCAATCTTATTTGCATCAAAAGATGCTTTTCCGATTGGTGCGTGCACAATTCCTGATTTGTCTACTTTAAAATCAATTTTTCCTGCCTTTACCTCATTAATAGCCTTTGCGACATCCATCGTCACGGTACCAGTTTTTGGGTTAGGCATCAATCCTCTTGGACCTAATACACGTCCTAAAGGGCCTAACTTACCCATGACGCTTGGCATAGTAATGATAACATCGACTCCTGTCCAACCATCCTTGATTTTCTGGAGATATTCATCTAATCCAACAAAATCAGCACCAGCCGCTTTAGCTTCGTCTTCTTTATCAGGCGTAACTAAAGCCAAGACTCGAACATCTTTTCCTGTGCCATGTGGAAGGCTCACCACGCCACGAACCATTTGGTCTGCTTTGCGAGGGTCAACACCCAGCCTTACAGCAAGGTCAACAGACTCATCGAATTTTGAGTTTGCGATGTCTTTTACTAGTGCGGAAGCATCCTGCACTGAGTACAGTTTTGTCCGGTCTATTTTACTTAGCAATTCTTTACGCTTTTTTGTAATTTTTCCCATGATTCGCTTGAATTAAAAAGGGGAATTCCCCTTAAGGGTAAATCCCATTGATCTTGCGGTCCCAGCGACCATTTTCATGGCAGATTCAACTGTAAATGCATTTAAATCTTGCATTTTATCTTCTGCAATTGCACGAACTTGTTCCCAAGTTACACTTGCAACTTTATCGCGGTTGGGCTCACCAGATCCTTTTTTAACCTTGGCGGCTTCCATCAACTGAACAGCTGCAGGTGGTGTTTTGACGACAAAGTCAAAAGATTTATCGACATACACAGAAATTACAACTGGCAGTACTTTACCAGCCTTATCCTGGGTTCTAGCATTAAACTGTTTGCAGAACTCCATGATGTTAACTCCCGCGGCACCCAGAGCGGGTCCAACCGGCGGCGATGGATTCGCGGCACCTCCCCTAACTTGTAGTTTAACTACTTTACTTACTTCTTTAGCCATTATTAATTTAACTCTAGTTAATGATTACTGTATTAGTGGAAGCTATACAATCATCGTTTTATGTAACACTCTTAAACTTTTTCAACTTGCATATAAGAAAGTTCCAGTGGCGTCTTTCTTCCGAAAATTTTTACCATAACTTCCAATTTGCGTTTTTCTTCATTTACTTTTTCTATGCTGCCATTAAATCCGTTGAACGGACCATCAATTACTTTAATGATCTCTCCAATTTTAAATGGGATAGCAATATTTTCAGTTTGTATTGATAATTCATCAACCTTACCAAGCATACGATTAACTTCAGAGGCACGTAGTGGTACGGGATTTCCGCCTTTAGTTTCACCCAAAAAACCAATCACATTTGTTATTGATCTTATAATGTGCGGTACTTCACCTGATAAATTGGCCTTAATCATAATATAACCAGGAAAATAGTTGCGTTCTTTATTTATTTTCTTACCATTTCGAATTTGGATTACCTTTTCTGTAGGTACTAAAACTTCTTCTACAAAATCGGAAAGGCCTAGCCGTGTAATATCAGATTCTATGTAAGACTTGATTTTATTTTCTTGACCACTTACCGCGCGAACTACATACCATTTTTTTAGATCCGTTTCTGTTGTCATGACTAACTTATTAATTGAAAATAAAATTTAACAACACGAGATAGTAACGAATCTGCGCCCCAAATAGCAAGGGAGAATATAATAGAGAAAACCACCACAACGGTAGTGTGATGTAACAATTCGGACTTACGTGTCCAAGTTACATGGTTCTTAAGTTCTTCGAAGGAATCCTTTATGTACGTTATAATTACCATTTTTTTTCTCCTTGCACGGGTTGAGAGGCTCGAACTCCCGACACCTGGTTTTGGAGACCAGTGCTCTACCAACTGAGCTAAACCCGTCTCTGTTGGTGCACATGCTCCATTTTGAGTTAGTACACCCGCCTAGTGCGCCAAAAGGTGCTGCATCAAACAGCACCTTAAGGACACAAAACGTTAGTTGTATTAATCTAATATTTCAGTTACCTGACCTGCACCTACAGTTCGACCACCCTCGCGAATCGCGAAGCGAAGACCAACGCTCAATGCAATTGGTTGAATCAAATCAACCTCAATAGTCAAGTTATCTCCTGGCATTACCATTTCAACACCTGTTGGTAATGCAATATTTCCAGTTACATCTGTTGTACGTACGTAAAACTGTGGACGGTAGTTATTGTGGAATGGTGTGTGACGACCACCCTCTTCTTTTTTCAAGATGTATACCTCAGCTTTAAATTTGGCGTGAGGTGTGACTGAACCAGTCTTACAAATTACCATTCCTCGTTTGATATCTGTTTTTTCAATACCACGAAGCAATATACCAACATTATCACCAGCTTCTCCGCGATCTAGAATCTTACGGAACATCTCCACACCAGTAATGGTCGAATCCAATTTTTCAGCACCCATACCAATAATGTCAACACTATCGCCAGTGTTTGCGACACCAGTTTCGATACGACCTGTAGCAACTGTACCTCGGCCTGTAATTGAGAATACATCCTCAATTGGCATCAAGAAATCTTTCTCAACATCACGCTTTGGAAGCTCAATCCATGAATCAACTTCTTCCATCAGCTTCATAACAGAATCAACCCATTTTTGCTCTCCGTTCAATGCACCAAGTGCCGAACCAAGTACAACAGGTCCGTTGTCTCCATCATATTCGTAAAAAGACAGTAACTCACGTACTTCCATTTCAACAAGCTCTAATAATTCTTCATCGTCCACCATATCTGCTTTGTTTAAAAAGGCAACAATACGTGGGATACCTACCTGACGTCCAAGAAGGATGTGTTCACGAGTTTGTGGCATAGGACCATCTGTTGCGGCAACTACCAAAATAGCTCCATCCATTTGTGCAGCACCAGTTACCATGTTCTTTACATAGTCGGCGTGACCTGGACAATCTACGTGAGCGTAGTGACGATTTGCTGTTTGATATTCAACGTGTGAAGTATTGATTGTAATACCTCTTTCTTTTTCTTCAGGAGCATTGTCAATTTGATCAAAGCTTCTTGCTTCGGACAAACCAGCATCAGCTAATACTTTAGTAATAGCAGCTGTTAACGTTGTTTTGCCGTGGTCAACGTGTCCAATTGTACCAATGTTAAGGTGTGGTTTGGACCGATCAAAAGTTTCTTTAGCCATAATAATGTTAGTTTATTCTTTTAAAATGAGCGCAAATATAATCTTTTCCTGTTTTAAATGCATAATTAAGCAAAAAAAATATTGACATTTTTAATATATTTTATTCTAAAATAAAAACACATGAACTCAAAAACCTCAAACCTATCAGCGTTTTGGACACCCTTGGAATTATATCAACTGAAATCATTACTATCTATATTGAAAACAAGCTCTCTAAAGAAACTGACATTAAGTTAATGTTAGAAGACCATTTATGACCTCCCTTATGCGGAATATTTAGATAGGCATCAATAACAATGACTAATCTGTAATGATGAAATTTTAAAATAACTTATTTTTTCACAAAAGGGAGTGTAAAATCAGATAATTGAAGCATATACATACCTGTTTTTAAAACATTGATGTCAATTTCTGTATCATTTGAAATGACACCAGATTGAAGCTCAGTTCCTAAGATAGAGTATATGCGGTATGACTCATCTGAATCTAATCCAATAACACGCAAGAAAGACGTGCTAGGGTTTGGATAAATGCTTAAAGCTGGCTTATCATAAACTTCAATACTGGCACTACTTTGATCTGTGGAGCGCTCATAGCTAAAACCGCCGCCAGAATTATTTCCAGACGTCCATGAAGTAATTTTGATGTCGATGTAAATGTCATCTGTAACAAGATGCATTACCATGTTCTGTCCAACAGCGTTTTTTGGTTTCGAGGTTCCTCTAAATGTAGAAAAAGTCAAAGACCCAAGGGAGGATGTAGTACCAAAGGCCCATCGGGTATCGTCTGGGCTAGTGCTTTTAGAAGAATCAGATTCTGTTTTAGCATTATAAAGTTGTCCTCCGTTATTCCCTCTAGTTAACCATACATTTGGAGTAATTCGATCTTGATTTGCTTCTAAGGTTGGGTTGGCATTATCAGCTTTTGTAAAAGTCAATGTTGGACCATTCCAAATGGATTGTGCAACAACAAAGTTTGATGCAAGGATGATAATCAGTAACAGTTTTTTCATCTCAATTTTATTAGAGCTTAAATATATACAAAGAATACAGATTTTGAGATGATTATTAGTTTATATAAAAGAAGTTTTAAAGTAAAAATGGTGTTTAACAGATGAGCCAATGAGCAGATTTGAACTGCCGACCTCTTCCTTACCAAAGACAATACTATCATTTCATACTCTGTTTTTATAGGTATGTTGTCCTTTGCTATAGATACCAATCCTAATTATATCACATACTATGAGGACGTGGCTTCCCCACGCGCACTCGCAGGGTATGTAACCAAGTTTATGGGGAAAGACATACATTATAATTTTTATGAAAAATAAGAGTATATCTCTGCGTCTGAATGACAGGCTTGGGGGTGTAACACCCTTCACTCCCCTTGCTTGTTTTTTATATATTTATGAAAAATAATATAATGAAAACTTTACTCTCACTATCTGCTCTTTTAATCACACTAACGCTAACTGCTCAAACTAATCCTGCTACTTGGTATCTTAATAACACAAGTGGAAATGGTATACAATCTCCAACAAGTATCGCAAGTGGAAATTATTCTACAGCTATGGGG
>PAAD01000024.1 GCA_002698745.1 Flavobacteriaceae bacterium | reverse complement strand
GCCCCAATGGTTTTACATCAACAGATGAAGATTTAGTAGGTTTAGATTCTGGTCAATACGTGCTAGATATCTTAGATTTTAACAATTGTCCTTTGTCCGGATCTGTATTTAACGTTACCCAGCCAACAGCCATTGTTATTGACACAAATATTATTCAGCCCACTTGCGACTCTACTGATGGAATTCTATTTGTTACTGTTTCTGGAGGAACGCTAATAAATCCTGATTATTCCTACGACTGGGATGACATTTCCACCCCTGAAGCAAATAAATCATTTACTGACTCATTATTAAATATTGGCGCAGGAAACTATCAAATTACTGTCACAGATGATAACGGATGTTCAGCTGTTGAGGTTATTGCAATATCTGATTTAAACGGGCCTGTATTGAGCAGTGTTAAAACCGATGTTGATTGTGTGGGAGATGATAATGGAACCATAGATTTAACCATAAGTCCTGCTGGATCTTACAGCATTGACTGGGATAATGATGGTACTGGCGACGACGATGACAATGAAGATCTTATTTCATTAATTGCTGGTAACTATAATGTTGTTGTAGAAGATTTAACTACCGGATGTAAATCATCGTTAAGTGTAGCGATTGATGTTGCCAATACCCTTGCAATGACTTTAACACCTTCATCATTAAGCTGTAACAGCGATACTAATGGTTCCATTACAACTTTAGTTACTGGCGGAACTCCAGGCTATACTTTTGATTGGACTTTAGGTGGTTTTAACGTGTCAACCAATCAAAACCCTACAAATCTTACAGCTGGAAACTACCTTCTTACATTGACTGATGACAATGGCTGTCAAAAAACAGATAGTGCAGAAATTACAGAACCTACAACGATTTCACTTATTCCAAGATCAATTAATTCTTCTTGTGGTCAAGCAGATGGATCTGTAAGTGTAATAGCAAGTGGAGGTAGTGTTGCTTCACTTTATACTTACTCATGGTCTAATATTTCTGGCGGATCACCTGGATTTAATGTTGGTAATACGGCAACCGTCAACAACCTTGTTTCTGGTTCATATGAAGTTTCTGTTTATGATGACAACTTATGTGTTAGCACAGTTCCTGTTGCTATTTCTGATGACAACGCTCCTTCAGTAGCTTTTAATGTAACTGATGTGGAGTGTTTTGGTGACTCAACTGGTGTTATAGATTTAACTGTTGTCGGAATTCCTTCTTTTTCTTACAGTTGGACGGGGCCAAATGGATTTACAAACACTACAACTGATAGCATTACTGACTTAATAAGTGGAAATTATACGGTTGTAGTAACCGACGGAAATGGTTGTACAAGAACTAAAAATATTGTTATTGACGGGCCCATCAATGGATTAAGTCTAGACAGTAGTACTACTAATTTAACATGTAATGGTGATTCTACGGGTGCTATTTCTGTTCAAATTAATGGTGGAACAGCACCTTTTCAAACTATTTGGTCTGGACCAAGCGGATTTAGCTCTAATAATGAGGACTTAACAGCGTTGGATACAGGTAGTTATAATTTAACTGTAATTGATAGTGCTGGTTGTCAGTTAATAAATAATATTTTCTATGTTTCACAACCTGATAGTATTTCAATTAATGAAACCATTACACCTCCAACTTGTAACGCTCTAGATGGTAGTATCTCAATTATTGCCGGGGGTGGAACTGCGGCTACAAATTACCAATATTCTTGGGATAACCTAACAACTCCTGCTTATGGAATAGGAATATTAACTTCTTTATCTAACATCGGAGCTGGAAATTATCAGGTAACTGTAACGGATGATGAAAACTGTGAAAGCTCAAAAGTATTTTCCATTGCAAATGCCAATGCGCCCACACTAAGTGCCGAAGTAACTAATATTGATTGTAACGGTAATGGAAATGGTAGCATAGACTTAACTGTTTCAGGAACAAGTTCTTATACTGTAGATTGGGATAATGATGGTGTTGGAGATGCTGATGATAATGAAGATTTAAGCAATCTTTCTGCTGGCACATACTCTGTTACTATTGAAGATTTAACAACAGGTTGTGTCTCTGTTTTAAGTGAAGATATTATAAATCCTGATCCCATTTCGATTGGTTCTACAGTGACTAATATTTTATGCAATGGTGATAACGATGGTGCTATTGATGTTTTTCTTGCTGGTGGTTCAGGTCCACTTACTCCAACATGGTCTACCATTGTAGCTGGTAATGGAATTGTGGTCAATGATACTAATCAGTCTGGGCTAGGAAAAGGAACATACCAAATTGTAGTAAATGATACGAATTCATGTAGTAATTCTTTAACTTTTGATGTTGAAGAGTCCGATACCATTTCTATTTCAAATGTATTAAGTGATGTTCAGTGTTCTGATAGCTTAAATGGTTCTATTGCCGTTCTTGCTAATGGAGGAACTGGAAACCTTATCGCGTCTTGGACAAGTTCTATTTCAACATTTACAGACCCTGGTGTTTTCAACTTAAATGGATTAGATGCTGGAAGCTATACAATTGGTATTTTAGACAGCAACAACTGTACTTTTGACACCACATTTAATTTAATTAAACCATCTGAAATTCTTGCAACAGCTCAAGTTGTTCCCGTTAATTGTTTTGGAAACGCAAATGGGGAAATATCCCTAAACCTTTCAGGAGGAACTGGAAGTTTTAACACCAATTGGTCTGGACCAAATGGGTTCTCTTCTATTGATAATAATCTAATAGGATTGGATACTGGAACTTATGCCCTAAATATTCTTGATAGTTTAGGTTGTTCAAAAGACACTTTAATTATCATTAATCAGCCAAATGAAATTTCGCTATCTGCAGTTATTACAAATGCCTTTTGTTTCGGAGAGGCCAATGGAAAAATCAATGTTTCTGTTCTTGGTGGTTCTGTTCCATATACTTACGACTGGGCAATTGATGGCACTGGTGATTTTGATGATGAAGACAGCCTAATTAATCTTTCTGCAAATAGTTATCCATTGACTATTTTAGATAATAATAACTGTTCAGTTGATAGTGTTTTTACAGTAATTGAACCTGATGAAATTTCGCTATCTGCAATTATCGGCAACAATCTTTGTTCTAATGATTCTATAGGTTCAATTACAACTTCAGCATCCGGAGGAATAGGAATCTTATCATATAGTTGGTCTACACCCTCTGGTTTTAACTCTGTTAATGCCAACATTAACTCGTTGCATACTGATGTTTTTTCATTGTCAGTTACTGATAGTAACCTTTGTAGCTTAGACACTTCTTTTACCATTACTTCCGCTGATGCCATATATGCAAATATTACCATAGTTGATGCCAATTGTGGCCTTTCAGATGGTAGTGCAAATGCTGTCCCATTTGGTGGAACTTTGGCCTTAGGCAGTAATTATATTTATGATTGGGATAATGACGGAACTGGAGACAATGATGATAATTCCTCTATTAATACATTAATCGCTGGAAATTATACTTTAACAATATTAGATGACAATGGATGTTCTGTTGATACCTCCATTGTGGTTTTGAACACCGATGGACCATCAATCAACGTTAATAACATTACTAACCCCTCTTGCTTTGGCAAAAATGATGGGGCAGTAAGTATTTCTATCTCCGGAGGAAATCAACCTTACAATGTTTATTGGAATCCCAACCATTACATTCAAGGAACGGTTCTTGGAAACATTTCATCAGGAGATCATATTGTTAAAGTTATTGATAGTGTTGGCTGCGAAAGTTTAGATACTATTTCTTTAGTTGATCCGCCTGCTATTATTGTTAATACTTCAGTCTCAAACAGTACTTGCGGAGTTTGTAATGGCTCTGCAATTGCAACTATCTCAGGCGGAAGCACAGGTGCAAGCTATAGCACTAACTGGTCAAATGGAAATACAGGAAACTTAGCTTCTGGGCTTTGTTCTGGGGTTTATACTGTTGCCGTTTCTGATTTGGTTTCTGGGTGTTCTGTTTCGGAACAATTTACGGTAAGTGATGATCTTCTTGGAATATCCGAAACAATTAGTATTACATCGCCATCTTGTGCTGACCTAAATGATGGTTCTATTTCTGTTTCTGTTTCTGGCGGAGCAAGCCCTTACTCTTATTTTTGGTTAAACAACGGGGGGTCTTCAAATACTTTGAATAATGTTGGTGCTGGAGATTATTATTTAATGATTAATGATGATAATGGCTGTTCTAAAACTGTCACAGCTTCAGTGTTTTCTTCAAACACTCCCATTTTTGTAAATGCACAAATAATTCCTACAGAATGTGGTTTAAACACAGGAAGTATCTCTCTTGTGCCCAGTGGTGGTTCGGGAGCTTACAGTTACCTATGGAATAATGGAAACAATACCAATTCTTTATCTAATCTTTCTAGTGGAAATTATGGCATAACAATAAATGATGGGAATGGTTGCTCATTCAGTGATATTTATGGAGTTTCTAACATAAATGATTTAAGCGTCTCCATTGGAACAAATAATATTTTATGTCAAGGAGATAACAACGGTTCTTTGACTGCTTCAGTCAATGGAAATAGCGGAGCAATAACTGAAGCCTGGTATGATGCTTCAGGGAATATTATTGGCAACAGCTCTAGTATAAATAATCTTTCTTCTGGCAACTACCTTTATAGTGTAACTGAAAATTCATCTGGTTGTGAACAATATGCTTTTGCTGAAGTTGCTGATGGTAATAGCTTATTTGTTAGTCTTTCAAGTGTTTTGCCCGCAAGCTGTGAGTTGAGTTGTGATGGTGCTGCATCTGTTGTTGTGGCTGGAGGTCTTTTACCTTTGAGTTATGTCTGGAACAATGGCGGAACTAGTAGTTCTGAATCTAATCTTTGTAGCGGAAATCAAACAGTTTTAATAACGGATGCTAATGGCTGTGAAATTCAACAAGGTATTTCTATTGATGAAAATAATGATTTAAGCGCAACATATACTACCCTTGATGCAACATGTGGAGATTGTGATGGACAAGCTAATGTAACACCAATAGGAGGTACCGGCTCTTTTACTATTACATGGTTTGATGGTGCACTATCAGCATCACACAGCAACCTTTGTGCTGGAGTATATGGATTAAGCATTACTGATGACAACACGGGCTGTAATATTATGGAATCTGTAAATATCAGTAACAGCAGTGGTCCAAGTAATCAAATTGTTAGTACTGTTGACCCAACATGCTTTGGCTTAAATGACGGCAGTGCCTCAGTTGCAGCAAGCGGAGGAACTCCTCCATATACTTACTTATGGATTCCTGGGGGACAAACAACACAGTCTATTAATAATGTTTATTCAGGAAATTATTTCTTAGAAATTATAGACGATAATAATTGTTTGCTAGTTGTTCCTGTTACGCTTTCTGACCCTTCTAGTGCTGAAATTGAAGCTGTTGTTGTTGATGCTTCTTGTTCTATTAATAATGGCTCCATTTCAATCATTTCCTATGGAAATAGCGGTTCATTTACTTATGCTTGGAGCGGACCAAATGGCTTTACTTCAACCAGCAGTTTCATTGAAAACTTAAGTGCTGGACAATATTTTGTTGCCATAACAGACTTAAATGGTTGTGTTGTAAATAAGATTTTTAATGTTAATTCTATAAATGCCCTGAGTTTGTCTTTAAATAAAACAGATATTACTTGCTATGGCTTAAATGATGGTGCAATTTCAAGTGTTTTAAATAATGGTTCTGGTAACTACAATTATTCTTGGACCAATGGGTCAAGTAATGCGAGTGTCTCTGGACTTTCTGCCGGAATTTATGGCCTCACAGTAACTGATAATTCTTCTGGCTGTTCCGCCTCTTCATTTATAAACATTAACGAACCTGATTCTACCTCGTTAAGTGCTTCAATAATTATTGAGCCAGATTGTTATGGAGATGCTAATGGTATTGCTAATATCATCCCTATGGGTGGAAATAACATTTTTAGTGTACTTTGGGTTCAAAGTGGTGCTATAGGGTTTTCTCAAGCAAATTTAAGTGCGGGCAGCTATAGTGTAATTATAACGGATCAAAACAACTGTATTACCAATCAGTCTATTAATATTGGTCAACCAGACTCTGTAAATATCATTATCGATCAGGTAATTGACGCCTATTGTCAGGACCAAAATGATGGTCAAATTTCAATTTCAGTAAATGGTGGCACAGGACCATATCAATACAGTTGGCTTGACTCAGCTGGAACATTTTCTTCATCAAATCAAGATTTAAGCGGCCTTCTTCCTGGAGCCTATTTCATCACTGTTTTGGATATCAATTCCTGTTCTTCAAATGATAGCGTAGTTGTTGGAGCGACAAACACGATACTGGCCATTGCTGGAGTTGACACTAGTATTTGTATTGGGGAATGCCTTGATATTATTGGATCTAGCGGCGGCTCAAACACTGTTACTTACCAATGGAATATTATTGATTCAACTGGTTTAATTTCATCTGACAGTATCATTTCTAATTACTGTTTTAATGACACCAATAACATTACTTTTGAATTAACTGTTGCAGATCAAAACTGTTCCAATACTGATTCCATAACCGTTTTCGTCAATGATTTACCCATAGTTGATGCTGGACTCGATTCTTCTGATATTTTTGGAACAATATTCAATCTTGGAGGGGCACCAACGGGCCCTGCAGGTTCTAGTTACTCTTGGAGTCCTACTACAAACTTTACGGTCAATGACAGTACACTTTCTAATCCTGAAATTGAACTTCTTTCTGATGCTGTATACCTTGTAACTGTTGTTGATGCTAATGGTTGTGAAAATTCAGATGATATCATTGTTACTTTAATACCCGAAATATCTTATCCTTCTGGATTTTCGCCAAATGGTGATGGAATTAACGAATTATGGAACATCGATCAAATAGAACAATTCCCTGAATGTGTAATAGAAATTTATAACAGGTGGGGGTCTATTGTATTTAGATCTGAAAGCGGATATCCGACTCCGTGGGGTGGTGAAAATCAAAAAAATGGAAAAACCCTTCCAATAGGAACTTATTACTATATTATTAACCTTAATGACGAAAAATTCCCTGATGTAATAACGGGGCCAATAACAATTATAAAGTAGCGTGAAACCATACTTAAAATATCTTATAATTACATTTATTGCAACCTCTTTTAAAGGTATAAAGGCTCAGCAAATTCCTATATACAGTCAGTTTTTCATGAACAAATATGTAAATAACCCAGCTTTTGCGGGTATAAGCCCCAAATTTGAGGTTAGCTCTAACCATAGGTATCAATGGGTCGGAATAACTGACGCTCCTAGAACATATACCCTAAGTCTTAATGGCCCCACAAAAAGCTTAAAAAATGGATTGGGAGCTGTTTTATATACTGACCATGTCGGTCCAACTATAAGAACTGGAATGCAAGTTTCATATGCTTACCATTTAAATGTAAATGAGAAAATGAAACTCTCCTTATCGCTCAGTGGCGGTCTACTTGAGTGGAAAATTGATGGTCACAAACTTAATTTAACTGATCAAAATGATCCCGCATTAATAGATAATGTAATGCGCACCTTAGTTCCTGATGCTAAATTTGGGTTTGTGCTATATTCTGACGATTGGCATTTTGGTGTTGCTGCACCTAACCTGCTTCAGAACAAAATTAATTTTAGCAATTCCACAAATTCTGATTTGAACAAGTTAGAAGACCATTACTTAGTTCATGGTGGTTATAATTTAGAACTTCCTGAACAGAACTTAAGCCTTTCTCCTTATGCTATGATACGCTATGTCTCTCCTGCCCCATTACAATTGGAAATTGGGTCAAAGGTGGAATGGAAAAATACTGCCTGGGCTGGATTAAGCTATAGAACTGGTGACGCAGCATCATTGCTAATCGGATATACTTATAAAAATAGCTTATCTTTTGGTTATTCTTATGACTTTACCACATCGAATATCAGTAAATATAGCACTGGAACCCATGAAATTTTATTCAGTGTTCTTTTTCAAAAAAAATAAATTTTTCAATTCTAGATCTGAACTAGTGAAAATAAACAAGTAATAGATTGTAGCAAATATTGTTAGTCCCGCCTGTCGCTCTAACATATCATCAGAAAAAAAAGCAATCAACATCATTAAAGAAAAAGCATTTAAAAGTGGCCTGTGGTCTGTTTTAAGCTTTATAAGAGGAAGAATTAATAAAAATATCCAAATTATAGCTCCAAAGATTCCTAAATTGATTGTTTGTGTAAGAAATTGGTTGTGTGCTAAAAGTTGGTTATCAAGCTTCATTAGGGTTTTGTTTTCCGAATAATAATTTGCGTATTGTTTTTTGGTAGCGCCAGTTCCATGGCCAAAAATTGGCGCTTTTTTAATTATTTCTAACCCTATTTTTCCAAAAAATATACGCTGTGTAAAACTGTGATTATTTGGGTTTTTTGTTGTTTTATAATTCTCCCACTCAAATAAAACTTCTCTAATTCTAAGTGCTAAAGCATTGTAACTAATCGATGAAGTTGCTCCTTTTTCAATCAGCCTAATTTCGTTTTCAGATAATTGCTTAACCCCAGTTCTGTCTTTTTTTAAACCCTTTGAGGTTAAATACCTGTATAGAGTAAATTTTAGCTGCTGACCTTTTTTGTCTAATTCCCCAAAAGATATATCACTTCTTTCATTCCAGGCGTTTTGAACTTCGTTTTCTGCTATATATCTCCATATATAATATCCGTTTTCTAACGCTTCATTGTGCTTATCGTGAATATATTCTTCTCCCAAATTTGTTTTCTCTGGAAGTTCTTCGAAAGATAGTTGGTTTTTGATGGTATAAAAATCATTAATGATGGAAAAAATACTAAAGACTAGAAATAAAAAGGCGGATACGAAAACATAAAAGATTCTTTTTTGATTCTTTGTTTGTTCTTGTTTAAACCAATAAAATGCATATGCTACCAGGCCTGTTGTAAGACCAATAATTGCAGTCAATGAGGCCATTTTATATATTAAAATTAATATCCAAATGCTAAGGATAATAGCAATCCACTTTTTAATCTTTTTCTTTAGCGTTAAATGAAGAATTGTTAAAATAGAAAAGCACAAAATAATGGAGTACCTAATGTGTGACATAGTAATTGAAATGTCTCTAGATGTGCCTGAATTAATTTTTTTATTAATCCAACCCAAGTCAACACAATAAGCAATAAAGGAACTAATGACAACACCAATTAAAAAGCTGGTAATTATTATTTTTAATTCTTTATTATTAATCGTATTGGAGGTTCCCATTACCAATGGCAATACCAATAATGGAAGTTTAGTTCTTAGGGAAGATAAGCCAGATACCGGTTCTTTTGTAAACACCATCCAAAGAAGCTCCAAAAAGAAAACAGCTAATAATATTATAGGAACATATCCTCTTGAATCATTTATTTTCTTTTTCTCTTTAAAGTTTCCTTCTATGAACCAATTAACAAAAAGCCCTATCATTGATATGCTCATAATGATTTTACCAAGTGTTAGCCCTATACAAAGGGTAGAAAGAAAAAAAATAAAAATTCCTCTATGTAAGCTTGTTTTTAACATTTTGATTTAATGCTAGAAGCCTAATAGATGGCTATATATGGAGTCGGCTTCAAATATTTTTTCAGAAGCGATAATAAATGGGTCTTTTTTTAGTGATGCCTCTACCCTTCCGCTTTGATAGTGTTTTCTAGATATTATTTCGTTTTCTAGAAAGAAAATAATCTCTGATTTATGCTTTTTAAGGTCTTTTCTAACATCTGTTTTAAAAACACTGTCCATTTGCAAAAATAAAGCTTCGTTTTCTTTTATATACTTTTCTTTTGATGCAACATCTTTTAACTCTTCTAAATGAAAATTTGAGGCGGTCTGATAATCTATCTCTTTAGAAAGTGCAAAATCAATAAACTTATTGTAAGTTGCTTCTTCAATGCTAAAATTTAATGGGGAAAGAGAGTCGTTTTCAAATAATGAAATTATACCATTTGTAAACTCAAAAATTAAATCCTCATTTAAAATTGCCTCTGTTATCGCATTAAAATATTGAGCCTCGACCTTAATGTCGGGTTCTATCCCTCTAGAGTCTACTACCTCTCTACCATTTCTGGTGACATACTTT
>PAAD01000023.1 GCA_002698745.1 Flavobacteriaceae bacterium | reverse complement strand
TATTATAACAAAAAACCCGTTTGAGCAATACAAACGGGTTAGACGGTTATTGACATACTCCACCTAGCACGTTTGAAACGCAATATTGTTGTGGTGGAAGAAATGTATTTTATTCATTACTTTGCAAATATCGAAAAATTTTTGAAAACCTTACTGATTTCCTAAAATAAGTGGTAGTCCATCTTCACCACCACCAACAACAATAATTTTGGTGTTAGGTGATTCTGCTAACAAAAGAGTCGCCTCAATTCCTTTATCTTTTAATATATTTGGGGTTAATGATGCTGCTAATAGCCTGTTGGCTACAGCTTTTCCTTCTGCTTCAATACGCACTTTTTCTGCCTCCTGACGTGCTTTTTCTAACCTAAACTCATACTCCAAGGCTTCTTGTTCTTGTGTAAGTTTACGTTGAATAGCCTCTTTAATAGATGTAGGAAGGGTTACATCACGTACAAGTACTGCATTGAGCTGTACGTGTTGTCCTTCTACTTTACGCATGGTTTCCTCATAGATTTCATTTTGAATGGCGTCGCGTTTTGACGAATACAATTGTTCAGGCGTGTAACGTCCAATCACAGATCGGGCAACTGCGCGAATTTCCGGAACAATAACAATATTAAGGTAGTTTTCGCCTTTTGTTTTGTGCAACATGCCCAGCTCGTCAATCTTTGGTTGGTATAATACCGATACGTCTAAGGAAATTTCAAGTCCGTTTGAAGAAAGCACACGCATACCACTCTCAAACTCTTCCTGTTGTTTAATATTATATGTGTAAACACGATTCCAAGGTGCAATAAAACGAAAACCCTCTCCTAAGGGTGGTTCATCAACTACGGTTCCGCCTCCAAAGCGTTTCCATACAACACCAGCTTCACCATAAGGGATGTTGATATATGATTTTGAAATAAAAATAACACCTACGATTATAAGTATTATTAGGGGTAATCCAAGTTTTGGTAATTTTTCCATTATATAAATTTTAGGTTAACATACCACCATCTACGTGCAATACTTGTCCTGTTATGTATGCAGATAAATCAGCGGCTAAAAAAAGGCAAGCGTTGGCTACATCCTCTGCGGAGCCGCCGCGTTTTAGTGGAATGCCTGCCCGCCATTGGGCTACGACATCTTCAGGGAGTTTATCAGTCATTTCGGTTTCGATAAATCCGGGGGCGATCACATTTGATCTTATATTTCTTGATCCCAATTCAAGTGCTATTGATTTTGAAAAACCAATAATACCAGCTTTGGATGCGGCATAATTTGACTGACCCGCATTTCCTTTAACGCCAACAACAGAACTCATGTGAATTAAACTTCCACTTCGTTGCTTTAGCATGATTCGTTGCACCGCTTTGGTCAAGTTAAAAACAGATTTTAAGTTGACCTCTATAACCTTGTCAAAATCTTCTTCAGTAATACGCATCAACAGGTTGTCTTTGGTGATACCAGCATTATTGATTAATACATCTATAGACTCAAATATTTCCAAAACGTCAGAAACAAGTTGATGTGCAGCATTAAACTCAGCAGCGTTTGATTTAAAAGCCTTGGCTATTACACCAAATGCGCATAGTTCTGCCTCCAGTTCCTTGGCTGGGATTTCAGAAGAGTTGTAAGTAAAAGCCACATTGGCACCTTGTTTGGCAAATGCTACGGCTATGCCCCGTCCTATGCCCCTACTGGCGCCTGTGATGATAATATTTTTACCTTTTACTAAATCCATGATGTTATGCTAAAACTTGTGCTACCGTCTTTCCAATGGCTGCTGGTGAATCTACAACGTGTATGCCACACGATTTCATAATGGCTTTTTTTGCTTCAGCGGTGTCTTCTGCACCACCTACAATTGCCCCTGCATGTCCCATCGTACGGCCTTTAGGCGCAGTTTCTCCAGCAATAAACCCAACTACAGGTTTTGGATTGCCTTGAAATTTTATCCAATTAGCAGCGTCTGCTTCTAATTCTCCACCTATTTCGCCTATCATGACAATACATTCAGTTTCATCGTCTTCCATAAGCAGTTGCACTGCATCTTTGGTTGTTGTTCCAATAATGGGATCCCCACCAATTCCAATTGCGGTTGTAATACCATATCCTTCTTTTACTACTTGATCAGCAGCTTCATAAGTTAGCGTTCCTGATTTGGAAACGATGCCTACATTTCCTCTCTTAAAGACAAAACCCGGCATAATACCCACTTTGGCTTCATCTGGAGAAATAACTCCTGGGCAGTTTGGACCAACCACACTGCAGTCTTTACTGTTAACATATTCCATGGCTTTTACCATATCGTTTACTGGAATTCCCTCTGTAATGGTAATTATAACCCTTATTCCAGCTTCAGCGGCTTCCATAATGGCATCGGCGGCAAAGGCGGGTGGTACAAAAATGATGGAAGTATCTGCATTGACTTCTTTAACAGCTTCAGCGACGGTATTAAAAACGGGTTTGCCTAAATGTGTTTGTCCGCCTTTTCCCGGGGTTACACCTCCAACGATATTGGTACCATAATCAATCATTTGGCCAGCATGAAAAGTACCTTCACTTCCTGTAAAGCCTTGTACGATAATTTTTGAATCCTTGGTTACTAATACGCTCATTTTTATTGTCTTACTCGTTCTATGTAGGTGCCTCTTTCGGTATCTACTTTTATTTTATCTCCTTCATTAATAAATAAAGGAACATTGATTTTTGCACCTGTTTCTGCAGTTGCAGGTTTTGTGGCGTTTGTAGCCGTATTGCCTTTCACACCAGGTTCGGTATGCGTGATTTTTAGAACTACACTGGAAGGCATATCAACACAAAGCGGACTGTCATTTTGGGTATTTGTCATAACCGTGACTATCTCTCCCTCTTTCAATAATTTTGGATGATCAAGAATACCCTCATGCAATTCAATTTGATTGTAGTCTTCTACATTCATAAAGTGATACACATCACTAACTGAATATAAAAACTGGTATTTACGGGTTTCCACGCGTACATCTTCAATTTTATGCCCGGCAGAAAAAGTATTGTCAATGACCTTTCCTGAAGTTACACTTTTAAGTTTAGTACGTACAAACGCAGGACCTTTACCAGGTTTGACATGTAAGAACTCTATAATTTTATAAATGTCATTATTGTAATGAATACAAAGACCTTTTCGAATGTCAGAAGTTGATGCCATAATTAGTTTTGAATATATCCTTTCATGATACCGCGTTGTGACTGTCTTATAAACTGAAGGATGTCGTCACGCTCAGTAGATGCTTCCATTTCGGCCTCAATAATTTGTGTTGCTTGTGTATTATTAAAATTCTTTTGGTAGAGTGTTCGGTAAATGCTCTGAATTTCTTTGATTTTATCTGACTCAAACCCCCTACGTCTTAAACCAACAGAATTGACACCAGCATATGACAGTGGCTCACGAGCTGCTTTCACAAATGGCGGAATATCTTTACGTACCAATGAACCACCTGCAACAAAAGCATGATCGCCAATAGAGCAAAATTGGTGTACTGCCGTCATCCCTGCAAGAATAACGTGGCTACCTACAGAGATATGCCCTGCAAGCGTGCTGTTGTTTGAAAAAATACAATGGTCACCAACCATACAATCGTGGGCTATATGAGAATAAGCCATGATGAGGCAGTGCTTACCGATTTTTGTCTTTTCTCTTGATGTGGTACCACGGTTAATAGTAACACATTCCCTGATGGTGGTGTTGTCACCTATTTCTGCGGTTGTTTTTTCTCCGTTAAACTTAAGGTCTTGAGGAACAGCACTGATTACAGCACCAGGAAAAATATTGCAATTTTTTCCAATTCTCGCTCCTTCCATAATTGTAACGTTTGGACCTATCCAGGTCCCCTCGCCAATAACAACGTTTTTATCGATTGTGGTAAATGGCTCAATCACAACATTTTTTGCAATTTTTGCATCCGAGTGTACATATGCTAATGGTTGATTCATACTTTGACTTGATCTTTTCGTACAATTTGAGCCATCATTTCAGCTTCTGTTGTAACCCTGCCTCTTGAATATGCTACTGCTTGCATATGACAAATACCTCTGCGTATAGGCGATAATAATTCCATTTTGAAAATTAGCGTATCTCCAGGAACAACAGGATTCTTGAATTTGGCATTTTCAATTTTCATAAAAAATGTGAGGTAGTTTTCTGGATCTGTAACAGTATTCAATACCAATACACCACCTGCTTGTGCCATGGCCTCTATCTGTAGTACGCCGGGCATAACAGGCTGTCCAGGAAAGTGTCCCGCAAAGTATGGCTCATTCATTGTTATGCTTTTCATTCCTACAATGTGAGTGTCACTCAATTCCAAAATTTTATCTACCAACAAAAAGGGTGGGCGGTGTGGCAATACCCTCATAATAGCATTTACGTCCATTAATGGCTCAGTATTTAAATCAAATTCAGGCACTCGGTTACGTCTTTCTTGTTTGATAATTTTAGCAAGCTTTTTAGCAAAGCTAGTATTTGTTCCATGACCAGGTTTATTAGCAATTACTTTTCCCCTAATACGACAGCCTACCAACGCCAAATCACCAATTACGTCTAATAATTTGTGACGTGCCGCTTCATTAGGGTATTTTAATGTCAGATTATCTAAAATACCATTAGATTTAACCGAAATGCTGCTTCTGTTAAAAGCCTTGCAAAGCTTACTCATGGTCTCTTCTGAAAGTTCCTTATCAACATATACAATAGCATTATTGAGATCGCCTCCTTTGATAAGTCCGTCTTCAAGGAGTGATTCTATTTCGTGTAAAAAACTAAAGGTGCGAGCATTGGCAAATTGACTTTTAAAATCACTAAGATTTATAAGATTTGCATTCTGCGTTCCAAGAACTTTAGTTCCAAAATCGACCATCGTAGTAACTTGATAATTGTCAGCTGGAATAACGGTTATTTCACTACCGGTTTCTTCATCAGTAAAAGTGATGTTTTCACGAACTACGTATTCATATCTTTCAGCGTTTTGTTCTTCAATACCAGCCTTTAATAAAGCTTCAACAAAGTAAATAGAAGAACCGTCCATAATGGGTGGTTCAGGTGCATTCAATTCTATTAAGATATTGTCTATTTCCAGTCCGACAAGTGCGGCTAAAACATGCTCTGATGTTTGTATGCTTACACCATTTTTTTCCAGGTTTGTCCCCCTTGTTGTATTTACCACCAGGTTGGCATCTGCCTTAAGTGTAGGACTTCCTTCTAAATCAACACGAGTAAAGGCATAGCCATGATTAACTTTAGCTGGTTTGAATGTAAGTTTAACTTTTTTTCCTGTATGAATACCAACACCGCTTAACGAAACAGCCTTAGATATTGTTGTTTGCTTAGTCATGGTTAAGTTTCCTTTTTAGGGATTCTAAATCTGTAACATGAGTATGTAAATTTCTAAAATGTACATACGATTTATTAAATGCTATGTAATCAAAGGCTGGATACCCCATTATTTTTGCGTCATCTTTAATATTTTTCAAAACACCAGATTTAGCTTGAATCCCAACTCGATTCCCAATGGTCAAATGACCACTAATACCAACTTGTCCACCAATTTGGCAGTGTGTACCAATTTTAGTAGAACCTGCAATGCCTGTTTGTGCTGCAATAACAGTATGCGCACCAATTTCCACATTATGCCCAATTTGGATTAAATTATCAAGTTTGACTCCTTTTCCAATACGCGTTGACCCAAGTGTTGCTCGGTCAATTGTAGTGTTTGCTCCTATGTCAACGTAATCGCCAATAACAACATTACCTGTCTGTGGGACCTTATCGTAAGATCCGCTATCATTGGGTGACCATCCAAAGCCATCGGCACCTATAACGGAATTATTTTGAATAACACAATGGCTACCGATAACTGTCTGGTCTAAAATCCTTGCACCAACATGAATAATGGTGTTGTCTCCAATATTGACGTTTTCACCTATAAACACTTGTGGACAAATGACACAATTTTTTCCAATAGTTGTATGTGCACCAATGTGAGCATAATCTCCCACAGATATATTTTCAAAACATAAAGCATCGTTTGAAACAAATGCCTTATCGGAAATGCTGGCCTTAGGCACATGCTTAATTTTATTGTAATGTTTTAATAACTTTGAAAAAGCTTCATATGGGTCATTAACACGTACAAGCGTTGTTTTGTAATCTTTTTCAGCCACAAAATCGTCACTTACCAAAGTAATGGTAGCTTCAGTAGTGTATAAAAAAGGTGTGTATTTGGGATTTGCTAAAAAAGACAAACTACCTTCTGTACCCTCCTCAATTTTAGAGAGCTTAAAAACCTCTGCATTAGAGTTACCATCAACTGAGCCAGAAACCAGTTCCGCTATTTGCGCAGCATTAAATTTCATAGGTGCAAAATTACGAAAAATATCTGTCTTGTTTTGGGTACGCTAAGAAGTACTTATAATCCTTTCTCGCAAGTATTGGAAAATGTGCAATTTCAGAAAAATCTTCAAATAAAATAAGTTCTCCGTCAAGAGAACACAATTTAATAGGTCGATCATCTAAATTATATCCCTGTATGCCTAAGCTCCCAGAAAAAACAAAGTAATTAATATTCTTTTCAGATAAACCTAGTTTATTCATAAAAAACTGTTGTTTGGATTCCAGTTTTATTTTGCTAATGGGTTTATTTAAAATCTGTATTTTAAGTAAATCACGATTTAAAATCATATTTGCCAATGATGACAAAATAGTATCCTTACCATTACTAGCCGATTTTAGAGTAACCCAAATATCATTGTCGTCTAATTGGGTAAATTGATGGATCTTATCAACTAATTTTGTTTTCTTTTTATTGGTAAGATCTGCTAAAGCATTTGTGCCTAAAGAAATCTTGGTTGTCTTTTTCAAATAATCAAACCGCTTAAGAAATCGAATTAACAATTCCTCCGCAACAAAGCTAGTTTTGTGTAAATAAACCGACCAATACATCATTCGTCGTGCCAGTAAAAACTTTTCAATTGAGTGGATTGCCTTAGTGAAAAACACCAAGTTATCGTCTTTAACAGTCATCATCGAAATTAAACGTTCAGAGTTAATATTACCATCTGTTACTCCAGAGTAAAAACTATCACGTTTTAAGTAATCCAATCTGTCTAGGTCTATTTGAGAGGAAATGAGTTGGTTGAAAAATCCACGGCTGTAGTTATTAGTAAACATTTTAATAGTTAAATGAAGTTTACCATCAAATTCACGATTCATATCATGCATCAGTGCCAAAGATATTTTTTCGTGTGCCGTGTCTGGAAGTAACGCATGCTCAAGTGCATGTGAAAAAGGGCCGTGTCCAATATCGTGCAAGAGCAGTGCTGCGTAAAGTGCTTCGGCTTCGCTGTCATTTATCTGAATCCCTTGTTTGCGAAGACTTGCAACTGCTTTGGTAGCCAAATGCATGGCACCCAAAGCATGTTGAAAACGGGTATGCTCTGTTGCTGTAAATACCAAAAAAGATAAGCCCATCTGTTTTATTCTACGCAAGCGCTGCACGTATGGATGATTGATAAGTTTGCCAATAAACGGAGTTGGGATTGTAATAAATCCGTAAATTGGATCGTTGTATTGAGTAAGTTTCACTTTAAAAAAAATTACATACAAAGATACATATATGCAGCCGATTGAAGTTTTATGGATTGACGATGAGATTGATTTATTAGAAGCACACATTATTTTCCTAAGCCAAAAGGGCTATAATGTCACAAAAGCACATAGTGGTCAAGATGCCTTATCGCTACTAAAAGACACAAGTTTTGATATCGTATTATTGGACGAAAACATGCCCGGGATGTCAGGCATAGAGTTGTTAAGTGAAATTAAACAAGACCATTCTGGACTGCCGGTTATCATGATTACCAAAAGTGAGGAAGAAAACATCATGGAGGAAGCCATTGGTGCTAAAATAGCAGACTACCTCATTAAGCCTGTAAATCCAAATCAAATTTTACTCACACTTAAAAAGAATTTGGATGCCAGTAAACTCGTGACCGAAAAAACAATTGTTACCTATCAACAGTCGTTTCGGCAATTAAGCAAAGATTTAATGGAAGCGGAATCGCTTAGTGGTTGGAGTGATGTGTATCAAAAAATCTTGTATTGGGAAATGGAAATCGACAGTATTGATTCACCAGAACTAAAGGAAATATTTAACTTTCAAAAAACGGAAGCCAATATTGCCTTCTCACGCTTTGTAGAGAAGTATTATGCCGATTTGCTCTTTGATAAAGATGAGAAAAAGCTTTTTTCAAATCAAGTATTTAAGAACTTGGTTGCGCCCAAACTAAACAACAAGCCGACTTTGTTACTGTTGATTGACAACCTGCGATATGATCAGTTTATTTCCATATCCCCCAATATTGCGCCATACTACAAAACAGAAATGGAAACTTCATATTTTAGCATACTCCCAACTGCCACTCAGTATGCACGCAATGCCTTTTTTGCTGGACTACTGCCCGCTGAAATGGAGAAAAAATATCCACAATGGTGGAAAAATGACAACGATGAAGGGGGGAAAAACATGCATGAGCACGAATTTTTGGGAGCTCAATTGGATCATTTAGGGTTAAATATAAAACACGCCTATACCAAAGTAAACAAACCCCATGAAGCCCGTAAGTTTTTAGATGCGCTTAAGGCAGATTCCGCAGATGGTCTTCAAGTACTTGTCTATAATTTTGTAGATATGATTTCACATGCCAAAACGGAGATGGATGTAATTAAAGAATTGGCAAGTTCAGATAAGGCATATCGTTCGCTCACTAAGAGCTGGTTTCAAAACAGCTTGTTACTAGACATCATTAAAACTGCACAACAAAAAGGCTTTCAACTTATTATGACTACAGATCACGGCACCATTAATGTGGAGCAACCTGCTAAAATAATTGGCGATCGCGAGTCTAGTACGAATATTCGTTACAAAACAGGCCGACGACTCAAAACGGATGACAAACACGTAGTGATGATTTCTGACCCCAAAAGCTTTGGTCTTCCCTCCATCAACATGAGCAGTTCTTTTGCATTTGCAAAAGAATACTACTACCTGATTTACCCTAACCGATATCATCACTTTGTAAACTATTTTCGAAACACCTACCAACATGGAGGCATTTCGTTAGAAGAGATGTGCATTCCTTTTGCGGTGTTTTCTCCCAAGTAGTTTACTTTTGCTTCATGTCAAAAAATTATCATTTAAATCAAATTCACGCAATCGCCAAATCACTGGTTGCAGCCTTGAAGCATAAAATTATTTTACTTAAAGGAGATTTAGGTGCAGGCAAAACCACACTTGTAAAAGAAATAGTCAAACAATTGGGAAGCAGTGAAAATGTTTCAAGCCCTACTTTCGGAATAGTTAACGAGATCAGCGTGGCAAATGCTTCAGCATTTCATCTGGATTTATATCGCATTGAAAATTTAGAGGAATTGCAACAATTTGGGTTTGAAGAATATTTGCATACTGGTGATTACTGCTTTATCGAATGGCCGGAAATAGCTATAGAGCTAATAACACAGCCGCACCACACCATAACATTAAAACATGTAAACGAAAGTACTAGAAACATTTTATTCATATGAGCTTTATAAAGAGGTTGGGTTATTATTTGTGTGGCCTTTCAGTTGGACTTATTTTTTTGTTTTTCTTATTCAATGGAAAAAGAACGCAATGTAACTACAGTCCATCAGCACGTGTTAAAAGTGATATTAAAAAGAAGGGGTGGGTGTTTGAAAAGGACTTCTACCCCATTCAAGATACATTACAATGGTTTGCCAGAACAACCGTGGACTTTAGCAAGAGTAAGATTGGTACAGATTCTTGTAATGTGTACGTTATGGAAATTGATAGTAAGCTCTTTTTAGTCAAAAAATGTAAAGACACAGCCTACTTTAGCCATTGATTTTTCTGCGCCTAAGTTCATTTTTTATCATCAAGCATTCTTGCAGTGTCTGCGATTTCATGGCGCTGTTCTCTAATGCACGTCTAATTAGATATGGTACGGCCTGCTCCAAAGGCCCAAAGGGCACATACTTAAATACATTGGCGCCCTGTTCTGCAAGAGAAAAGGAAATATAATCTCGCATGCCATACAGCTGACTAAACCATAAGTTGGAATTCCTCACAGAAATATTATTTTTCGAACAGTAATCAACCACCCAATTGATATCCGATTGATTGTGTGTAGCCACGATACAGAAGTGTTTGTCCAAGGCTTGCATGGCACTTTGAAGAGCATCCCTGTATTGATTATCTGTTGCGTCTTTAGTTTCGCAGACGGGATTACTTATGTTTAATACTGCTGACCTGTTGCGTTCTTTTTCCATATATGCACCTCTAACGAGTTTTGCGCCCAATACATATCCCTTTTCATCAGCATCCTTCAAAAGGCTTTTATAAACGAGGTTTCTGTCTTTTAAATATAATTGAATGGTAAGTGCCAAAACCACTTTATCAGAGTTGTATTTAACAAACAAAGGCAACACCAATAGGTTCACACCATCTAATATCCAACTTTCTTCCGCATCAATCATCAATATAACAGTTGCTTGTGCAGCTGCACTTGCCAATTGCTCAAAACGCTGTTGCATGGCAGTCCAAATAAGCTGTTCACTTGTTGTAAGCTTTTGTCCAGCCCCCATTTTTTGGTATAATTTAAAGGAGCCTATGGCAGTGGGCTTGACTACTGCAAACGGATATGCCGGATTATTTTTAGCCGCATCTATGGTTTCCAGGACCATTGTTGCATTATGTTTATAATCCATTGCTGATGTTGTGTGTTCGTTGGCGTAGTCCAAAACGCTGTAGACATTGTATTGCGCAAGTTTTTCTGTCATGGATGCACAAGAAGTAACATCTTGTCCTGCACAAAACTGCTCATAACCAGTAAAACCAATAAGTTGTTTTATAGGGAAGTGAATACTTTTTAAAAAGCGCCATAAGTATAAAGAGGTGCGCACAATAAAACGTCTAGAAAGTAAACGGAACAAAAAGAGCGAAGCTTTTAGCTCACGGGTAGATTTGTGCGGATATTGAGGTAATTTATGGTGCAAATAATGATTATTTAAAACATCAAGTACTTCTCAAAATTAGGAAAATAAAGCAAAAAGGCAGTACTTTCGCCAACAGATATGGTTGTTAAGACAAAACATAGTGAAGTTATTTTTGGATCGGATTGTTGGGATGCGCTCAATATTTGTATTAACGCAAATGATTACTCATGTGTTTTTGTGTTGACAGATAAGAATACAAGCTTGCATTGTTTACCATACGCCAAAACTAAGATGGAATTTGATTACAAGACGCTTGAAATGCAAGCAGGTGAAAACAACAAACACATTAAAACCTGCGTTTCGCTTTGGGATAGCCTATCTAAAATGGGTGGAGATCGAAAAAGCTTACTTATTAACATTGGTGGTGGTGTAGTTACCGATTTAGGCGGATTTGTAGCATGCACCTTTAAACGTGGTATTGACTTTATTAACATCCCTACTTCATTGCTAGCAATGGTAGATGCTTCTGTTGGAGGTAAAACGGGAATTGACTTGGGTGCACTTAAAAATCAAGTTGGTATTATCAGAGAGCCTAAAATGGTAATCGTTGATACCGGTTTCTTGCGAACCCTGCCTGATTCAGAATACCGCAGCGGATATGCAGAAATGCTCAAACACGCACTTATTCAAGAGCCTGCCTATTTTGAGGCACTAAGTGGTTTTTTAAATAAAGAGGAAATATTACCACACATACATCAGTCTGTTGGTTTTAAGGCTAAAATAGTCTCTAAAGATATTAACGAGCAAGGGTTGCGTAAGATTTTAAACTTTGGCCATACGCTGGGACATGCTGTAGAATCCTATTATTTAACAGCTAAAAACAAAAACAGATTACTACACGGCGAAGCTATTGCAATAGGAATGATATTAGAAACTTTTCTTTCTGTCAAGGTATCAGGGTTGTCACTAGACGAAGCACATAAAATCAAAAGCGTTTTTCATGACATTTATCCCAAAATTTCCTTTGATAAGGACACAATTACAGAAGTGATCAAAATGCTTACACACGATAAGAAAAACGAAAATGGTAATGTGCTATTTGTGCTTTTAAAATCTATAGGTGAACCTATTTGGAACCAGTCAGTTCCAGAAGAACTTATTTTAGAGGCTTTTGATTTCTATCAGAATTAAGCAGAGTTTCTACTTGCATTGATGTTTCCAAACAACGACCGAGTTACCATTTTATCCATTATATCACGTTCTTTTGTACTTAGTTTGTTGTTTTGAATAGTTAACAAGGCATACTGTTGAATGGTTAACAAGGGCTGTACTATCTCTTCACGTATTTGAATTGATGCTTTTCCTTCTGGTTGATCCTCCATGAGACTGTCCATTTCTGTTAGTTTAAGGATATAATCCTTTGAACGTAGATACTCCTCATAAATCAATTTCCAAAAGGCGCCGTATTCATTATTTTTTTCCATATAAGACGTTAATTTGAAAAAAGATTTTTGCAAACTCATCATGGAATTCGATATCAAGGTTCTAAAAAAAGCATTGTTATTATAAAGCTGTTTTAATTTTTCAAATTCACCGTCTTTATATAAGCTTTCTAAAGCAGTACCCACACCAAAAAACCCAGGGACATTTTGCTTCAACTGGCTCCAACTCCCCACAAAAGGTATGGCACGTAGTGCTGAAAAGTCCAATGATTTACTTGACTTGCGTTTAGATGGGCGTGAACCAATGTTAGTTTTCGAGTAGTATTGAAGTGTACTCATGTGTTCCAAGTAAGATAAAAACTTGGGGTGTGATTTAAAATCCTTATAGGCCTCGTAACTTACTTCAGCAAGTTTTGTCATGGTTTTTCTTTCTTCATCATTAAAAACTGATGAATCTGATGCGAACAAGCGATTTGAAATGCCAGAGCTTAAAAGCTGTTCTAAATTATAGCGACAGGTATCATAAGTACCAAAATTTGAACTAATTGTTTGTCCTTGAACAGTGAGTTGTATTTCGTCTGCTTCAACACTATTTCCCATTGATGCGTAGAACTGGTGTGTATTTCCACCGCCACGTGCGGGGGGGCCACCTCGACCATCAAAAAAGGCAACATTAATTCCATATTTACGTGAAATATTTGTTAACTCTTCTTTAGCTTTAAAAATACTCCAGTTGGCCATTAAATAGCCACCGTCTTTGGTTCCATCAGAAAAACCAAGCATGATAGTTTGTTTATCACCCCTTCTAGTCAAATGTTCACGATAAACAGGGTTTCCGTATACTTTATCCATAACAGAAACAGCTATTTCTAAATCAGGAATGGTTTCAAACAATGGAACTACATCGACACTAGGTTTTTCCCAATCACTCAAACGAATCATGGCAAAAACCTCAAATATGTTTTGTGCGGTTTGATTGTTACTAATGATATAACGGTTGCAGCCAGGCTCTCCATTGTTTTGTTGAATTTCACGCATGGCACGGATAGACCCTAAAGCTTTGCGTACGGTTTCATCTTGAAAACTTTCTGGATCGACATCTCCAATTAGGGAAGTAAGGAAATCTATACGTCCGTCCTCTGTAGCGTTTACATAGTCAAAACCTGAATCTGTAACACCATTCTTATTCGTTTGCTCAAGTAATGCTAAAAAGGCATCATGGTGAACTCGAGAGTCTTGCCTGATGTCTAAGCTTGCAAAGTGATAACCAAATACATTGACTTTTGCTATAAAGTCACGTAATTCATTAGCAAACAAACCATGATATTCTCCTTCGATCATAACAAGTATAGATTTCAAGTTTGCTTTTAAGTCTTCAAGACTTATAGCAGGTGCCTTATCTATTGCAAAAATGCTATCATATAGTTTTCTCTCAACTTCTAAAACCGCCTCTTCCACGCCGGCAAAAGTCAACCTTCTGCGCAGTTTTCGAATGTCTCGGTAATAGTTTCGAATAATGCTACTTCGGAGTAATTGTGCCGTTTTTATTGTAATTTCAGTAGTTACAAATGGATTTCCATCACGGTCACCACCTGGCCAAAAACCAAGTTTAACTGTTTTGCCTATCAATGGCTCGTCTTTAAAAATATGGCGTTGTACATAGGCTTGAATTTCGCCTATTGCAGGATAAAAAACATTGGAAAGGTACCAAATCAAACTACGAGCCTCGTCTAGTGGTGTAGGTTTTTGCTTTTTAAAAAAGGGTGTTCTACCCAATTGTGCTAATAAAAGCTTGATTTCTTGTAAATCGTTTTTTTGTATGCATTTACCTAAATCTGTAATGATACCCAATACCGCTCCAGGATAGAACTGTGTTGGGTGTGCTGTCAGCACTGGACGTACATTTATGTCTTGTATGAGCGACTTAAGCTCATTGGATTTCTGTTTGGATTGAGCTTCCTCCTTTAGGTTACGTAGTGTACCTACTCCACTCATGTTGTTTACTCGTGCAAAAGCTGCATCCTCAACAGCATCAAAAAGTACCACACGTCTTTCAATAAATTGAATAAAACGAAAAAGTAAATCTATCTGTGTATTTTTTGGGTAATCAGGAAAATAACGTTTAAAAAAACCTTCAACGATAGACTTTGGATCTAAACCCAATTTATAACCTTCATCGCATGAGTCTGCAAACAGTGGTAAAAGTGTTGCGGTATTCGTTATTTTAGAATAAGGCAAAGTCGAAAATATACTGTCGTATAACTTAAATTTAGAAAGAACATTTTGCTCGTATCTTTCGAGTTTTGTGCGTGGATTCACAAGTAAGTTTTAAAGTTCATTAAAAATCGTGTGCATTAATCTTTTTTTATCATTGATACTCTCTTCCAAAGAAATCATAGTTTCAGTACGTAAAATACCGTCTATATCATCAATTTTAAATATAATTTCTTTTGCGTGTTCAGTAGTTTTTGCTCGAACTTTGCAATAAATGTTAAACTTACCTGTGGTTATGTGTGCAACAGTTACAAAAGGAATTTCATGCAAACGTTCCAAAACATATTTTGTTTGGTGTGTTTTTTCTAAATAAATTCCAATGTAAGCTATAAAAGAGTAGCCCATTTTATTGTAGTCTAATGTCAAAGATGACCCTTTGATTATTCCAGCTTCTTCCATTTTTCGAACACGGACGTGAACAGTACCTGCAGAAATTAATAGTCTTTTGGCAATGTCTGTAAAAGGAGTACGCATATTATCAATTAAAATATCAAGTATTTGATGATCAATTTCATCTAATTTAAATTTCAACATAATTATTTTTTGTGCAAAGAAAATAAAAAAACATTGAAAATTAAGTCGCTATTTGGATAAATTAATGTGAATAATGTGTTAAATCTAACATATTTGAGAGTTTTTTTATAAATGCTATGTCATCCAAATCATCAAGACTTAATCCATCTAAATTATTTAAGTCAATGATTTTGTGAGCATTAAGCCTAGATAAATCACCCTTGCTATACAAAGTTGGTTCAAAAACTATCCTATTTGAAATTAATTTTTCTTTATAGTTTAAAGCCATGCTAATTTGGGCACCTTGGTATGGAACATTGTGAATTAGAATATCTGAATAAGACTTTTCTACTTCAGGAATGCTGTGGTAGACCGAGGGTTTGAATGAGTTGTTCGCTATACATTGCAAAGCCTCTACAACTGAAAAAGAAAACCACTTTCGTGTTACTTCCCTGTCGTAATCTTCACCAGATTGTCCACATTCAAACAATATTGTCGGCGTCCCTTTTGATTGAAAACAATCGCCAACACAGTTTGGGTTATACGTGTCGTCATAACGACCAACCTGATTGGACAAGTGTTGTTGAAGCCTCTCGTTCATATGACCAATGATCCCCATAGCTTGTTTACGGGATTCGGTTATCAATTTATTCGCATCAGCAGCCGGGGATAAGTAGGATAAGATACAAGGCGAGCCATTAACGCCAAATATTGTTCGTTGATCGTGAAGATTAAAGCAATAATCAGGTTGAAATGCATCATATACTTCAAAAAGCGCATGTGTTTCTGACTGTGACTGTTGCTTGGCATCTCTGTTTAAATCAACCCCATTGGCATTAACCCGAGTGTACGCTGCTGCGCCATCAGGATTTAGCATGGGAAGCAACTGGATGGTGAAAGGCGCCAAAAACGCAGCATTGGCTTTTAAGAAATACATCACATCCATAATCCCTTTGGTACTTGTTGCTTCATTACCATGCATTTGTGACCACATCAGTATCCTGATGGGGCCATTACCTATTGTTAGGGCATTTATAGGCAGTCCTTTTACGCTCGTACCAACTTGCATAAGATCAAAGTCACTAAGGAAAGTTTCAATTTTTGAATAGGTAACATAACGTCCCTCTAAAATTTGACTTTTAAGTATTGACTGTTGCTGTAGAAATGAATTCATATTAGCAAATGTAAACGCTAATTAGTTTCCAATTGTAAACAACATTAATTTATAATTGTAAACATTCAGCGTATAGATATGCTTGAAATTGTTACAAAAGTAATTTTGTAAATGTAAATTTAGTATAAACTATTGTAAACAAGCATATTGCATAAAAAATATAAAGTAATTATTTCGTTTTTAACGTCTTTATTATTTTGTATATTTGCTAAAATAATTAAAATAGTATATAAATTTTACAATTGTAACCATGAGTATTGTTAATCGAATTAAACAACTGATGCACGATAGCGAGCTAAGTGCAGCCGCCTTTTCCGACATTATTGGTGTTCAGCGATCTTCCATTTCGCACATCCTTTCTGAGCGCAATAAGCCTAGCTTAGACTTTATTCTTAAAATACTACACGCCTACCCAAGCGTTTCCTCAGAGTGGCTACTTAAGGGGATTGATTCCAAAAGCCCTCCAACTTTCGGGATAATCCAAGATAAAAAAGCTGCAACCCCTCGAGAAACCGAAATAACAGATACAAACTCTGAGACAAAAAGTACTCCTCAAGCGAATACAATCCATAGAGAAACCAGCAATAAAGTTGTTGAGCACATAATTGTGTGTTACAAAGATGGTACTTCCATTACCTACCTAAATAAAAATTGATATTTTTGAATCATGAGGAATGTTTATACAACCACCCTATTGCTTTTCTGTGTTTCTTGTTTCAGTCCTCAGCGTAATTGCGCTGAATTTAAGACTGGAAAGTTCAGTTTTACTTCAATAGTACTTGGCGATACGCTTACCACAACCTTTTTCAGAACTGACAGCATTGAAGTAGATAATTACCTCAATCGTGTTGACAGCTCAAGTGTGCGTTGGCTAAATGACTGCGAATGTATTGTGAAAAAACTAAGCCCTCTGTCCTATCAAGACTCCAAATCTGTACACATGAAGATTTTGACCACTACCACAAATAGCTATACATTTGAATATAATCTGGTTGGAGACACCAAAAACAAACAACGTGGTACTGTAACCAAAATAAGCAACTGATGGACTTTCTTTTCACCCCAGAGTCAATTTCAGCACTTCTAACACTAACATTCCTTGAAATCATCTTAGGAATTGATAATATTGTATTCATTTCTATAGTTGTTGGCGAGTTACCCGAAGAAAAACGAGCACGAGCTACCAACATTGGGCTTATTCTTGCGCTGGTACTCCGCATAATCTTACTGTTTACCATAACCTGGATCATAGCCATGAAAAGTAGTCTATTCTCTATAGATACCTCTCAAATAAGTGCAGAAATCAACGGGCAAGCACTGGTGTTATTTGCCGGCGGTTTGTTCTTACTCTACAAAAGCACAAAGGAAATACATGAAAAAATTGATCATGCAGGAGAAAAAGACAAAGCAGTAGCCAATAAAGCAGCCAACACCATGGGGCATATACTGCTTCAAATCATACTTATTGACGCTGTTTTCTCTTTAGATTCCATATTAACTGCTGTTGGTATGACAAGCGGCATTGACGGTGCGCTTTGGATTATGATTATTGCAGTTGTTGTTTCCATATTGGCTATGATGATATTTGCACATCCCGTAACGCGATTTGTACACAGACATCCCTCTTTGCAGATTTTAGCCCTTTCATTTCTTATTTTGATTGGCTTTATGCTCATTGCAGAAGGTGCACATTTAGCCAATATGCAAGTTATGGGGCAACATATTGGAAATATCCCCAAAGGGTATCTCTACTTTGCCATTACTTTTTCGTTATTAGTGGAATTTTTGAATATGCGGTTTCGTAAAATGAAAAACTAGTATTACAGTTCTAAAGTGATTTGACCTTCTTTTTCATCTGTGAGTGGCAACACTTCCTCAACTACCGTTTCAATGTCTGCGGTTTCTATTTCGGGTTCAGGCAAATAGGGCAATGGCACATTGGCCTCGATGCTTTTTAATTTTTCCGTAGTCAACTGATTACCCATAGCTTTGATTCCTTTTGGAACTATAAAGTCTTCAAAGGATACTTGTTGTGCTGGTTTGGCCTCCCCACCTCTTGGTTTGGTAAATTGAAGTGTACATACAGGGCGCCAATCTGCTGAGAACCAAATCAATTCGTTCTTACTTCCTTCTTTAATAAATACTTCCTCTTTGTCGGCTAGTTCAATCAAAAAACGCTTTCCAAAGTATTTTTCTTTACTACCATCGTAGTAAACGGCAGATAGCGGTTTTTTTGGCTCCCATTTTTCTATGAACAACAAATCGGGTGGAAAATGCATACCTAAATCTGGAATTTGCGTTTTTATTTTTCCTGATTTTGTTACTATGAGTAGGCGGTCTTCGCCTCTAAATGCACCGAGCAAATGTCCGCGTTCATCCGCATTAAGTCGTTGCACGGTTTCGTCAAACCAAACATCGCGTGGCTTTAGCGTTGATACCCCTTCCTCTTTGAGGTCAACTCGTTTAATGGCATATTTAGTAACGGTATTACCGCGAACGCCTCTGCCCTTTACAACCAGGTCTGCAAAGTCTAAATCCCATTTTAGTTTTTTTATTGAGCCGCTGTGGCGTAAGTGAATAGTTACAATTTCTGCCTCTCCATTGGGATTTGCAGAGAAGTAATGGACTTTAGACTGTGGGCTGCCGTTGGTAAGATCGTAATGTTTGTCTCTAGTTACTCCGGTAACCGCAAAACGCTTTATGTAGGATGTACCCCCCTTTCCGTCAAGGTAAATCATGTTGTATATTGTGCGTTTGTCCTTCTTTTTAAAAACAGCCAAATGAATGATATTTTTTCCAACAAAGGTCTTGCTTTCCACCTTAGTAACCATCATTTTTCCGTCAGCGGTAAAGACAATAACATCATCAATATCGGCACAGTCTGTTACATATTCTTCACGTCGTAACGAAGTACCCACAAAACCTTCTTCCCTACTGACATAGAGTTTGGTGTTACGCATCACCACCTTGCGTGCATCCACATCAGCAAATACACTTAGTTCTGTCTTTCTTTCTTTTCCGGCGCCGTAAGTTTTTTTAAGTTTTTTAAAGTAGTCTATGGCAAATTCAACAATATGCGCCAAATGATAGCGTACTTCATCAAGTTCTGCTTCTAGGGCTTCAATTTTTTGCTGTGCATTATCTAAGTCAAATTTAGATATACGCTTAATACGTATTTCGGTAAGCCGCACTACGTCGTCATCTGTAACGGCACGTTTTAGATTTAACACATGGGGGGCTAGTCCGCTGTGAATGGCAGTAAGAACTCCTTCCCATGTTTCTACTTCTTCAATATCACGATAGATACGTTTTTCGATAAAAATAGTTTCTAAAGAAGCAAAATGCCATTGGGCTTCAAGCTCGTCTTGTTTTACTTCGAGTTCTGATCTTAGAAGGTCTAATGTATGATCTGTTGACCGGCGTAGCATCTCGGAAACTCCAATAAAATTAGGCTTGTTGTTTTCAATCACGCAGCCCAATGGAGATATTGAAGTTTCACAAGCCGTAAATGCAAACAAGGCATCTATGGTTTTATCTGGAGATACGTTTGGAGGTAATTGTATTTTTATTTCAACATCGGCAGCCGTATTGTCTTCAATCTTTTTGATTTTAATTTTCCCTTTTTCATTTGCTTTTAGAATGGAATCAATTAGAGATGAAGTGGTTGTAGAAAACGGTATCTCGTTAATAATAAGCGTTTGCTTATCAACTTGTACTATTCGTGCACGTACGCGTATTTTCCCGCCTCTTAGCCCGTCGTTATAGTTATCGGCATCCATAATGCCCCCCGTAGGAAAATCAGGCACTAGAGTGAGTCTCTTGCCTTGTAGGTGTTTTACAGAAGCATCAATGAGCTCGTTAAAGTTGTGGGGCAGTATTTTGGTAGACAATCCAACGGCAATTCCTTCGCCTCCTTGTGCCAAAAGCATGGGGAATTTCACTGGCAGTGAGATGGGCTCCTTTTTACGACCGTCATAGGAAAGTTGCCACTGGGTAACTTTGGCGCTGTAGACCACTTCCAAAGCAAACTTTGACAATCTAGCTTCAATATAACGCGAAGCAGCTGCAGAATCTCCTGTTAGAATGTTTCCCCAATTCCCTTGCATATCAATGAGCAAGTCTTTTTGACCAATTTGCACCATAGCATCTGCAATGGAAGCATCCCCATGTGGGTGGTATTGCATGGTATGTCCAACGATATTAGCCACTTTATTGTAACGACCATCGTCTAGGTCTTTCATAGAATGTAAAATACGACGCTGAACAGGTTTAAAACCATCTTCAATTGCAGGAACGGCACGTTCTAAAATCACATAAGACGCATAGTCGAGGAACCAGTCCTTGTACATACCCGTTACACGAATAAGCTTATCGCTGGGATTTTGTTCTAATTCTTCTGTCATGATTCTACTTTGTCTAACTCCACTTTAAGGTTGTCGATAATAAACTCTTGTCTTTTGGGTGTATTCTTGCCCATGTAGAAGGATAACAAATCATCTATGGTCATGTTCTTATCCAACATTACGGGGTCTAAGCGGATATTGTCCCCAATAAAGTGCTTAAATTCATCTGGCGAAATCTCCCCCAGCCCTTTGAAACGTGTAATTTCAGCTTGTTTACCCAATTCTTCAATTGCATGTATGCGCTCTTGTTCAGAATAACAGTAGATTGTTTTCTTTTTGTTGCGTACCCTAAAAAGTGGTGTTTGTAGGATATACAGGTGGCCATCTTTAATGAGTTCCGGAAAAAACTGTAAAAAGAAAGTAATCAAAAGGAGTCTAATGTGCATCCCATCAACATCAGCATCAGTGGCTATCACAATGTTGTTATAGCGCAAGTCTTCCATGCTTTCCTCAATGTTAAGGGCTGCTTGCAAGAGATTGAATTCTTCGTTTTCGTAAACGATTTTCTTTGACATCCCGAAGGAATTCAAAGGTTTTCCACGGAGACTAAACACCGCTTGTGTGTTAACATCTCGAGATTTGGTAATGGATCCACTTGCCGAATCTCCTTCAGTAATAAATAAAGTTGAGTCCAAACGTCTATCCTTTTTGATATCGCCCAAATGCACACGACAATCTCTGAGTTTCTTGTTATGAAGACTTGCTTTTTTTGCACGATCACGCGCCAACTTACGAATACCCGATAACTCCTTTCTCTCTTTTTCTGCTTGTAATATTTTGCGTTGCAACGCTTCGGAAGTGGAGGAATTTTTATGTAAGTAATTATCTAATTGCTTTCCTACAAAATCATTTATGTATGTGCGAACCGTAGGTAGATTGCCACCCATTTCCGTTGAACCTAGCTTGGTTTTCGTTTGTGATTCAAAGACAGGCTCCATTACCTTGATGCTGATCGCAGAAATAATTGATTTACGAATATCTGAAGCATCGTACTGCTTTCCGTAATAATCCCTTATAGTTTTAACTAAAGCTTCTCTAAAAGCGGTTTGGTGAGTTCCTCCTTGTGAGGTATGCTGTCCGTTTACAAAAGAATGATATTCTTCATTGTATTGGGTTTTACTGTGCGTAATGGCCACTTCAATATCATCCCCTTTGAGGTGTATAACGGGATAGAGAAAGTCTTCTGTGTTGTTGTTGTCTTCAAGTAAGTCTTTTAGGCCATTTTTTGAAATAAACCTATCTCCGTTAAAAACAATTGTTAAGCCTAAATTTAGGTAAACATAGTTTTTGAGCATCTTAGCAACATACTCATGGCGGTAGCGGTACTTTTTAAAAATGCTATCGTCAGGAACAAAAAAAACATGTGTACCATTTCGTTTTGAGGATGAAATAACCACATTTTCCTCTTCAAGAATTCCCTGATTAAACCTTGCTTGCTTCATTTGACCTTCTCTTATAGAAAAGACTATAAACTCATTGGAAAGTGCGTTAACAGCTTTGGTTCCTACTCCATTTAAACCGACTGATTTTTTAAAGGCACGGCTATCATATTTACCACCAGTGTTCATTTTGGATACCACATCAACGACTTTTCCTAATGGAATACCGCGTCCATAGTCACGAACACCCACCTTACCATCCTTAATTGTGATTTCAATTGTTTTTCCAGCACCCATAACAAACTCATCTATACTATTATCAAGTATTTCCTTAAGTAAGATATATATACCATCATCTGGTGAGGAGCCATCTCCGAGTTTACCGATATACATACCAGGGCGCATACGGATATGCTCTTTCCAGTCTAGAGAGCGTATATTATCTTCGTTGTATTTGGTTTGGGCCATGGATTGCTAATTTAAAGCATCAACCCAAGAAATTAAAGCACGCTTAAACAAAGAAATTAACAATTAAGAAGGGGGTTTTGTTGAAACATCTTTGTGGACAAATGTTTCAATTTTTTTGTCTTTTACAAATTCATAAAAAACACCCACAATATAAAAAGTATATGTGGGTGTTTTTTATTGTAATAATTTTTGTAAAAAATATTATTTATTTAACAGCAGGCTTTAAAGCATAAACAAAGAATCTTGCGATTTTTCCATCAACAATTTCGCCATCAATCATATGCAACTCTGTTGTTTCTTCTTCACCTGTAGTCATTGTAACGTTGTGACCCGCAATAATCCAATCTGCACCACCCGGAACAGACTTGTAAGGCATCGCCCAATATGCGTCCCATTTTGGATTTGCTGCGGCAAACCATTGCTCCAACACGGCTGCTTGCTGTTCTTTGGTAAAAATTTCAGATCCATCTGGACTTAATATATATATAGAGTCTGCACTCATTGACTTGA
This sequence comes from Flavobacteriaceae bacterium, assembly GCA_002698745.1. Classification (GTDB taxonomy): domain Bacteria; phylum Bacteroidota; class Bacteroidia; order Flavobacteriales; family Flavobacteriaceae; genus UBA7446. The sequence goes on along the minus strand of PAAD01000023.1, from coordinate 29,329 downwards.
TAGCCTCTATATCTTGGGTGTTGTGTGCGTCTAAATATTTCATCCACAAGTCAGTTACATCATCAGACCCAGTGATGAATTTTTCATCTGGCATTGGCTTAAAAAAACCAACACCATCCACAGCAGCGTTAGATCCAGTAGGAGAAGCACAACTTGTTATAATTAAAGTAATTGTTACTAATAGTACCTTTTTCATGATTAATTGATTAAAAGTTATTAGTATAAAATTAGTTAATTTTCAAATACAACGGCACAAGAATTACAATTGTATTATTTTTGATATATTTCAATTATGTTTTATTCTAAGTATTTAGCTTTTCTTCTATTTTGTTTTTTGTTAAGTGCTCAATCAATTCCTTCTTTAAACTATACCGAAATTAAACCTTTGCTTAACCAAAAGGGAGATAAAATTTACGTGGTTAACTTTTGGGCTACTTGGTGTGCACCATGCATCAAGGAACTGCCTTACTTTGAGTCTTTAAACCAAAGAAAAGATGTTGAAGTGTTACTGGTGAGTCTTGACTTTCCCAAACACAAGCAAAGTAGGTTGTTGCCCTTTGTTGATAAAAACAAACTTCAATCAAAGATTGTACACCTGGACGATAAAGACGAAAATTATTGGATAAATGACATTGACCCCAATTGGAGTGGTGCCCTACCAGCTACGCTTATTTTCACCAAAAAACAGCGTGGTTTTTATGAGCAATCATTTACAGCGTCCAAGCTCGACAAAATTCTTAAACTTTTTAAACCCTGACCCATGAAATCATTCCTTTTTATATTGAGTTCCCTTTTATTTTTAAACGATAATAACGGATATAAGATTGGTGACCTTGCTACTAACTTTTCACTTCCCAATATTAATGGTGAAATGATATCTTTATCTGACTATGATGAAGCCAAAGGGTTTATAATAATATTTACCTGTAATACGTGCCCCTACTCAATTGCTTATGAAGACCGAATCAACGCCCTAGACGCCAAATACAAGCCTAAAGGGTATCCTGTTATTGCCATCAATCCCAACGATCCAGCTGCAAAAGGTGGGGAGCAACTTGTTGATATGAAAAAGCGTGCTGAAGATAAAGACTTTTCATTTCCCTATCTACAAGATAAGGGGCAAAACATATATCCAAAATATGGAGCAACCCGAACTCCACATGTATTCATCCTAGAAAAACAAAATAGAGGCAATGTGGTACAGTATATTGGTGCTATTGATGATAGTTCACGTAGCCCAGACAAAGTGCAGAAATACTACGTGGAAGATGCAATAGATGCTTTGCTATCAGGTCGATTACCTAAGGTTAGCACAACCAAGGCTATTGGCTGTTCAATTAAAACGTTGTAATTATACATTAAATCTAAAGTGCATCACATCTCCATCTTGGACAATATAATCCTTGCCCTCGACCCTAGCCTTACCTGCTTCTTTGGCTTTTTGTTCTGAACCAAAGCTGTCATAATCGACATATGAAATTACTTCGGCACGGATAAAACCTTTTTCGAAATCGGTATGGATAACCCCTGCAGACTGCGGTGCAGTGGCACCAGCATGAATGGTCCAAGCGCGTACCTCTTTTTTACCAGCAGTGAAATAGGTCTCTAAATTAAGTAGCTTATAGGCCGAGCGAATTAATTTGGCAGCCCCAGGCTCGTCTATACCTAAATCCTCCAAAAATAATTGTCGCTCTTCATAGGTCTCCAATTCGTTGATATCTGCTTCTGTAGCAACTGCCAACACCAATACTTGGGCATTTTCATCTGCAACAGTAGTCTTAACTTGCTCTACATAAAAGTTTCCACTAGCGGCGGCGCTTTCGTCAACATTACAAACATATAACACAGGCTTATCCGTGATTAGTTGCAAGGGTTTTACATAAGTCAATCGATCGCTATCGGTTAATTCAATGGCACGTATAGAAACTGCGGCATCTAGAGATTTATGCAGTACTTCCAAAACAGCCAATTCTTTTTGCGCGTCCTTATTGCCAGTGCGTGCAGCACGTTTCACTTTTTCTATGCGTTTTTCAATGGCCTCCAGGTCTTTTAGCTGCAATTCTATGTCTATAGTTTCTTTATCACGTATTGGGTTAACAGAGCCGTCTACATGAATAATATTGTCATTGTCAAAGCAACGTAATACGTGAATTATAGCATCTGTTTCTCTAATATTTGATAAAAACTGGTTTCCAAGGCCTTCCCCTTTGCTTGCTCCTTTTACTAATCCAGCGATATCAACAATTTCTACTGTTGCAGGTATAACTTTTTCGGGATCAACCAATGTTTCTAACCTATTTAGCCTCGGGTCTGGAACATTAACCACCCCTATGTTTGGATGGATGGTACAAAAAGGAAAATTTGCACTCTGTGCTTTTGCACTGGACAAACAATTAAATAAGGTTGATTTTCCTACATTAGGTAGGCCTACGATTCCTGCTTTCATATTAATCGGGATGCATAAAGCGTTGTTTGCCTAGAAGAGTTTGCTCTGTTTCCACATGGCCTTCATCTGGAATACAACAATCAACTGGACATACGGCAGCACACTGTGGCTCGTCATGAAAGCCCTTACACTCGGTGCATTTATCAGGAACAATAAAATAAACCTCATCCGATATAGGTTCTTGCAAGTTTTCTGCATTTACAGCATTTCCATTGGGAAGTACTATGTCACCACTCAATGAGGTGCCATCTGCGTATTTCCAATCAAAAGCGCCTTCGTAAATAGCTGTATTTGGACATTCGGGCTCGCAAGCCCCACAATTAATACAATCATCCGTAATGATAATAGCCATATCAATTCTTTAACTTTGCAAAAATAGGGTCATAAACTCTGTAAACCAAACCATGACAAAACATACACAAATTATTCAGGCGTTTTCTGCCTTAGGAAATCTTCTAAATGATTATTCTTTCCAAAAAAAAAGAGCCGATGGCTGGATTGAAAAAATTGAAAACGTAATTGTTAAAGCCTCCAATCAAAATAAATGGTTTACAATAGAAAATCTCGAATTTTGCATATCTGTATGGGGGAAAACCCTGAACGAAAAAGATATTACTGAATGGCTAGCTAACTATCCAGAGCAGAATAAGCCCACACGATTGGCATTGGTATTGGCAGGTAACATCCCATTGGTTGGTCTACATGATGTTCTTTGTGGGCTTGCAAGTGGCTGTAGTATTGAGGCAAAACTTTCGTCCAATGATAACTTACTACTCCCTTTTGTTGTAGATTTTCTTGTTTCAGTTATGCCAAATTGGGAAGACAAGGTGTGTTTTATTGAAGGTAGTCTTAAAACTTATGATAAAGTTATTGCTACTGGTAGTAATAATTCAGCTCGGTATTTTGAATACTATTTTAAAAAAAAACCGCATATCATACGCAAGACAAGAATTGGTATTGCGGTACTGGATGGCAATGAAACACAAGATGATTTAGCTGCCTTAAGTAAGGACATGATACAATATTTTGGATTGGGTTGTCGCAGTGTTTCACACATTATGGTACCTGATGGCTATGATTTTAAAAAATTATTTTTGGCACTTTTTGTACACAAAGAACTTATTCAACACAGTGCTTACGCCAACAATTACGACTACAACAAAGCGGTTTATTTGATGCAAGAACAAGAATTTTTGGAAAATGGTTTTATCATATTAAAAAAAGATGATAGGCTAAGTTCTCCAATTGCTTGTGTACATTACAGCACTTACACAAATTTAAAAGCGGTAAATCAGCGTTTACATGATCAAGAAGAACACATTCAGTGTGTGGTTAGCAATTGTGTGGAAAATGCATTCGCTTTTGGTCAAACTCAGTATCCAAAACTTGGAGATTATGCCGACCATGTTGATACCATGGCTTTTTTGTTGAAAAAGTAACATTAAAAAAGGTGTGTAACAGCTGACGTTTTTGTTACTTTGCGCTCAAATTAATTTGTAAATGAAAAAGCACAACTTTAGTGCTGGCCCCTGTATCCTCCCACAAGAAGTGATGCAAAAAGCGGCCCAAGCAGTTGTAGAACTAGACAATTCAGGATTATCTCTTATTGAAATATCACACCGAAGCCCAGCTTTTATCGAAATCATGGACAAGGCAACTTCTCTTGTAATCGAACTTTTAGGATTAGAAGGTAAGGGATACACGGCCATGTTTCTTCAGGGTGGTGCCAGTCAGCAGTTTTTAAATGTTGCCAATAACTTTCTTGAAACCAAAGCGGGTTATGCCAATACAGGCACTTGGTCTACAAAAGCCATTAAAGAAGCAAATCTGTTGGGTGAAGTAGTTGAACTATCGTCTTCAAAAGATGCCAATTTCAATTATATCCCAAAAGGATTTGACATACCGTCAGACTTAGATTACCTTCATATCACAACAAACAATACCATTTATGGGACGCAATACAAATCATTGCCAAAAACAAATGTGCCGCTAATTTCAGATTCCTCTTCTGATATATTTTCTCGTTTGATAGACTTTAGCAAGTTTGATTTACTATACGCTGGAGCACAAAAAAATATGGGGCCTGCTGGAGCCACACTTGTAGTGGCAAAAGAAGATGCCCTTGGGAAGGTATCTAGACAGATTCCTTCTATGTTAGACTACAAAATTCACGCTGACAAAGACAGTATGTTCAATACACCCCCTGTCTTTGCTGTATACACCTCTATGTTAACCCTTGAGTGGTTAAAAGAAAAAGGTGGCATTGCAGCTATTGAAAAAGAAAACGACGCCAAAGCGGCACTAATATATGATGAAATAGACCGTAACAACCTATTTGATGGTTTTGCTGCTAAAGAAGACCGTAGTTCAATGAATGCAACTTTCACCCTTAACGAGGCGTCTCTAAAAGAAAGCTTTGAGAATAAAGCTAAAGAAGCTGGTCTTAACGGAATTAACGGGCACCGCTCTGTTGGTGGCTACCGGGCATCTATGTACAACGCCCTTCCAATTGAGTCCGTTCAAGAATTGGTAGACGTAATGAAAAATTTAGAACAAAACGCATAATATAACTTATGAAAATTCACGCAAATGATGGGATTTCCCAGTCTGGTGTAGACGCCTTATCTGATTTTGGATTTACTATTACAACAACTAACGTGGCGCAAGAGCAACTTATTAACTATATAAATGAAAATGACATTTCCGGCATATTGGTTCGCAGTGCGACAACCGTTCGCAAAGAACTGATTGATGCCTGCCCAGACCTAAAGTTAATTGGTCGTGGGGGTGTTGGTATGGACAATATTGATGTTGCTTATGCACGAGAAAAAGGGTTACATGTTATTAATACGCCTGCTGCTTCTTCCTCGTCAGTAGCTGAATTGGTGTTCGCTCATTTATTTGGCGCTGTACGCTTTTTATATGACAGCAATCGCAATATGCCACTTGAGGGAGATACCAAATTTAAAGCTTTAAAAAAGTCTTATTCTGGTGGGACTGAATTAAGAGGAAAGACATTGGGTATTATTGGTTTTGGTCGCATCGGTCAAGCTACTGCAAAGATTGCTCTAGGTTTGGGTATGGACGTTGCTGCTTATGATCCGTTTATGGGCGAAGCTACTGTTACTGTTGACTTTTTCAACAGACAGTCTATAGACATAAACATCAAAACATGTTCTTTTGAAGAAGTATTGGTACAGTCTGACTTTGTTACTCTGCACGTACCTGCACAAGACAAACCAACAATGGGCGCAGCTGAAATAGCTAAGATGAAAAAAGGTGCAGGCTTGATAAATGCTGCGCGTGGTGGCGTAGTGGACGAGCAAGCATTAGTTAATGCGCTTGAAAGCAAGCATTTGAGCTTTGCCGCTATTGACACTTTTGTAAATGAGCCTACCCCTGCCATAAAACTATTGATGCATCCAAGTATTTCGTTAACTCCGCACATTGGTGCTGCAACAAACGAAGCTCAAGATCGGATAGGTACAGAATTGGCCGAACAGATTAAAAACTTACTCGGGTAAATGAAACACTTAAAAAAACGCTGGGGCATAAATTCCAATTTTCAATTGGTGATGATTCTTGTTGTTTTTGCGGTGACAGGCTCATCAGCTGCAAAATTGGCAACGCCTTTTACTAGTATTTTAGGAATAACGGAAGATAATTTTTCTGCTTGGGTATATTGGCCTGCAAGAATTTTTTTAATTTTTCCCATTTATCAGGTGCTACTTTTATTTTTTGGGTTTATATTTGGTCAATTCAAGTTTTTTTGGGACTTCGAGAAAAAGATGCTTAAAAAAATGGGGTTAAATTTTTTATTTAAATTATGAAATGAAATTTTATTTAATTTTTTTAAGATATTTTGTTGTTGGACTACTTTTTTTTCCAACTATTGTTCAAAATATTCATAATTTAATTCATCACGAACATCTCCATTGTAATACCTCATCTTTACATTTTCACGAAATAGAAAATGAATGTAAACAGATCGACAACTTTATAATATCTGACTTTTCTATTGTAAATAAAAATTACATAAGTTTTAATTATTTGTTTCAGAACTTAAGTAACTTGAAACAATCAAATTATACAAATCACAACTTATTACAGCGCTTACGAGCTCCGCCAATTTTTAATTATTTTTTATAAAACCTAAATCTTTTAGATCTACACATAAAAATTAAATTAAAATAAAATGTTTAAAAATACTTACATAAATACATTATTAGTTGTACTAATTTTATTTATCACTTCCTGCGAGAAATCTGATACACCAGTTGTTGAAAATGAGATGGAAGTGTTTACTAATGCTACAATTGTAGTAACTAATCTTTCTGATAATTCCTCCACCACTTACGTGTTTGAAGTAGAGGCGCATGATCATCATGACCATGGCGCTGCACCACAACCACAAGAAGAGGGTGATGACCATGCTGATCATACAGAAATTGAACTCGCTGCTAGTTCTGAGTATGAGTTTGCTATTACTTTCCAAAACAATACAGACGCCAGTAATCCAATTGATATGACTGAAGAAGTAATAGAGGAAGCAGATGACCATCACGTATTTTATGAATTTACTGATTCATCGTTGACATATGAGAGTACAACAGGAGATACTATAGATTCAAATGGAAATCCACTTAATTTGGTAACAAAATGGACTACTACAACTGGAGCAGTAATTGACGTGGCTGCATACTTATTCCATATACCAACATCCAAAGTCGGAACAACACGTGCGGATTTTGGCGGAGCAGTTGATGTTGAAATTGATTTCGAAGCTCATATAGAATAATCTATAATTGTTTTGATCTTTATTACGCTTTTAACGAAGTGTAATTGCATATCCTTTATTAATACAAAAAAAGCATTGGTCAGTATTTATCTGCTGGCCAGTAGCTTTATTTTTTGTCAAGAATGTAATCTAAAAATTAAAGGCTACATAATTGATTCAAATTCAAATAGTGTGTTGAAAGGTGCAGTTATTCAAGTTGTTGGAAAAAAAGTAAATACTATTTCCAATGATGATGGGAGTTTTGTGCTTGAAAATTTATGTCTAACAGATAATAAGCTTAAGATTTCTCACATTAATTGTAATCAATTAATAAGAAAAATTGATTTTTTTCAATCTTCCAATGTGATAATTATTATGGATCACAAAGTTGAGGCTTTGGATGAAGTTATAATTGCTGAGAGGAAAATAAAATCATCTTCAACAGCTAAAATATATTCTTTAAGTGAGATTGAAAAAGATCGTTATAGCAACTCAGGACTTTCAGCTGCAATTAGCCAAATTAGTGGAGTAACCACTCTGTCAACTGGTGGTAATATATCACAGCCTGTTATACATGGTATGTTTGGTAGTAGGGTTGGCATTCTTTACGATGGAATATTACTAGAAAATCAACAATGGGGACAAGATCATGCTCCAAATATTGACATTAATGCTTTCGAAAATATTAGGCTTATAAAAGGTGCTGGGGCATTGCGTTACTCTGGTTCTAGTCCTGGTGGTGTGATAATTTTAGAGTCAAGTTTACCAAAGAAAATTGACTCACTGTATGGAAAGACTTTAATAAATGGAGTTAGTAATGGCCTTGGTGGTAGTTTAATAAGTTCCTGGACTAAATCATATGAAAATGGTAAATATTTAAAGGCTCAAGGAACATTTAAAATTAGCGGAGACTTAAATAGTCCGCAATATATTCTATCAAATACAGGAAATAATGAGAAAAATTTATCTTTATCCTTTGGAAGCAATAATGATTCAAAAAATTGGAAACTATACTTTAGTTATTTCAATACTGAAATAGGAATTTTAAAAAGCTCACACATTGGGAATGTTGGGGATTTATTAATTGCGATTGAAAATAAGGACCCTGGAGTAATAGATCCATTTACGTATGATATTAATTATCCAAAACAATCAAATACTCATTACACAACAAGTATTGATTTTTCCAAATATTATGACTTAAATAATAAACTTAGTTTTAAATACAGTTGGCAAAAAAATAATAGAAAAGAATTTGATGTTAGAATTGGCTCAGTTAAAAACACAGCTGCATTGAATTTAAACTTAGATACCCATAATTTAAATACAAGTTATGAATGGAAAAATTCTTTTGCGCGATTTAGTTCAGGTTTATTTTTTCAAATTCAAAATAATTATTCTACTCCCGGAACTGGTGTAAAAAGACTTATCCCTGATTATTTAAAAACAAAATTTGGCAGTTATGTTACTGGGAAAATTGATAATAATAATATAGATTTTAGTTTTGGACTTAGATACGAATACAACAGTAATGATGTCCATAAATATTACAGAAATACTAGATGGGAAGCTGAAAATTATGAAGAAGTTTTAGGGCCTTATGTAGTTGATGAGATTCTAAGTCAAAAGCTTATTAAAAAAGTTTTTGTATTTAATACACTTTCAATTAATACTGGTGTTTTGTTTAAACTATCAGAAAATAAAGATTTAAATATTCAATACAATTATATTGAACGCGCTCCAGATATTGCTGAAATGTTTAGCGATGGTCTACATCACGCACTTGCTTCGTTTGAATATGGCAATCCTTTTTTAAAAAAAGAAAAAACACATAAAATAATTATAAATCTTGAGAAAAAAAGTGGTGTGTTCAAATACAATTTAAGTCCATTTATAACTTCTGGTAAAAATTATATAATTATTGAGCCATCTGGTTTTGAACAAACAATAAGAGGTGCTTTTCCAGTATGGGAATATTCTCCTTACAATGTATTTTTTAAGGGGATTGATTTGGATTTTTCTTATAATTTTAATGACTACATTAAATTTAAACACAATTCATCTTATGTTCAGGGAATTAACGATGATAATAATGAAGCATTGGTTGGAATACCGCCCTTAATTTTAAACAATCAACTTAGTTTTTACTTTTCAAATTGGAAAAAAGTATTTGTCTCATTATTTAGTAAGAATGTTTTTCAACAAAAACTCTTTCCAAATAATAATACTGTAACATCAGTATTTGAAAACGGTGAAAGAGTTGATAAAATTGTAGATGTAAGCACACCTCCAAATGGCTATCACGATTTGGGAGTTAATTTTAGTTTTGGCCCATATAAGATGAGCTCATTTAAAATGAATGTTTCACTAGTGATTGATAATGTCCTAAACAATAAATATAGAAATTACCTAAATAGATTACGCTTCTACTCCGATGAGTTAGGTAGAAATGTTATGCTACAAATTAAAATCCAACATTAATTTTTAGCATTTATTAATTTAAGATCATTGTATTTCATAAGTCATTTAAGTTTAGAAGGGTGGTCGTTTAGCAGTTTTAACACTTTTGGTGAAATTACGGCTGAACAATATGGTTGGTTAGTGTTACGATTATAATAATCTATATGTTCGACTTCAGCATTATAAAATACATCAAAAGCTTTTATTTCCGTTACTATGGGGTAATTAAACTTTTTTTCTTTTGTCAGTAAATCAATATGTTTTTCTGCATGTATCCTTTGTAATTCATCGTGATAGTATATGCCAGAACGGTACTGTGTTCCTACATCTGCTCCCTGTCTGTTTAGTGTAGTTGGGTCGTGAGTATCAAAGAAAACTTCTAGAATTGAAATGAATGAAATTTTTTCTGGGTTATAATCCAACTGAACACATTCAGCATGGCCAGTTTTGCCAGTGCACACCTCACGATATCCCGGATGTTTGGTATGACCACCTGTATATCCAGGGACAACCTGTAGTACGCCGTTCAGTCGGGAAAATAAGGTTTCTGTACACCAAAAACATCCTCCAGCAAGTGTTGCTTTCGCCATAAATAAAAGTTCTTCAAATTTAAAGAAAAAATCAAATCAAGAGATATCAAATATTTATTGATTTAGCTAGCCAAAAAATCAAAAAATAGTTAATTTGCATAATATGATCAAGGCAAATCACATCTACAAGACCTATGACGATACAACTATATTAAAGGACATTTCTTTTTCACTCAATTCTTCAGAAATTATTTCAATCGTTGGGCCATCAGGAGCAGGTAAAACCTCTTTGCTTCACATACTAGGCACTCTTGACAAGCCAGATAAAAAGTCTGAGACACACTTTACAATTAACGGAACAGATATGTTATCACTATCAGATCGTGCTTTGTCCGCATTTCGAAACAGTACTCTTGGTTTTGTTTTTCAATCCAACCAATTATTACCGGAATTTTCTGCTACTGAAAACATCTGCATGCCGGCTTTAATTAAAGGAATCAATCAAAATGAAGCTAACAAACGTGCTCTTGAACTACTTGATTATTTTGACTTGGCCAATAAGGCAAAACATAAACCCACCATGCTTTCTGGTGGTGAGCAACAACGTGTTGCTGTTGCAAGAGCACTTATAAATAGTCCCAGTCTAGTACTTGCGGACGAACCTAGTGGTAATTTAGATGCGGTTGCAGCAACCCAACTACATGATATGTTTTTTGATTTAAGAAAAACATTTGGTGCCAGTATCATTTTAGTCACGCACAATAAAGCATTGGCATCCCGCGCCGACCGTATGTTAACCCTTGTTAACGGTCAATGGAGCTAAACACAAACGAACTTAAATCTTTTTTAGAGGAAAAGGTACAGCAATACAATACGCTTGCTTTTATCAAAGATGATCCCATTGCTATACCCCATAGCTTTTCAAAAAAAGAAGATATTGAAATAGCTGCCTTCTTTTCAGCAACCATCGCATGGGGAAATCGTAAAAGCATCATGACCAGCGCCCGTTCACTAATGAAGCGTATGGATAATGCTCCCCACGATTTTATTCTAAATCATACCGCAGACGATTTAGGCGTTTTCGATGGCTTTGTACACCGTACTTTTCAACAAGAAGACTTGATTTTTTTTGTAACTCGTCTACAAAAATTATATAAACAATTTGGCGGATTAGAAATGCTGTTTACACCCAAAACTGAGGCAGTCAATATGCATGCAGTATTATTTAAATTTCACGAATTATTTTTTGCAGTACCACACCCCAAGCGCACCACAAAGCACGTTGCGAATCCTGCTAAGAAATCTGCAGCCAAGCGATTGCATATGTTTTTAAGGTGGATGGTAAGATCTGATGCTGCGGGTATTGATTTAGGCATATGGAAGAGCATTCCCACTCGTGTTTTATCATGCCCTTTGGACATACATTCTGGAAACGTAGCACGTTCATTAGGGCTGTTGCAAAGAAAACAGAACGATTTGGCTGCAGTGATAGAATTAGACAATAGCCTTCGAAAAATGGATCCAGAGGATCCTGTTAAATACGATTACGCACTGTTTGGACTGGGTGTTTTTGAAGGTTTTTAGCAGTTCATTATCTATTTTCTATCTTTGCATAAATTAAATTTTGAGGAGAAGCCAATGAATATCTTAATTAAAGCTGCTAAAATCCTCGATTTATCCAGCCCTCATCACAACACAATTCAAGATATATTTATTATTGATGGAGTCATTCAAAAAATTGGAAAAAAACTTTCCTTTTCTGATGCAAAACAAATATCATTTAAGAACTTACACGTTTCACAAGGCTGGTTTGACAGCAGTGTTTCTTTTGGTGAGCCAGGGTATGAAGAACGTGAAACCATAGCGCACGGACTTGCGGTTGCAGCCATGAGTGGCTTTACACATATTGCCCTCAATACAAATACCAATCCAATGCCTGATAGCAGAGCAGACATTGCTTTTTTGCTCGAACAGGCTAATGGTAGCCCTGTACATCTTTATCCCAAAGCACGTATTACCATTGCTGATAGCGACAGCAAACTGGCACCACTTAGAGAATTGCAATTAACTGGTGCTGTTTGTTTTAGCAATCATAAATCCGCGCTTAAAAATGCCAATGTTCTTAAACTCGCATTGCAATACACCAACGATTTTAACGGACTAATAGAGTCCTTTTCCTTTAACCAAGATATGGCAAATAGTGGTGTAATGCACGAAGGTGCTGTGAGCACTTCTTTGGGTTTAACTGGAATCCCTAGTGTGGTTGAGGAAATGCAAATCAAACGAGATTTAGATATTTTAAAATACACCAATGGAAAACTTCATATACCTACCCTGTCAACCAAAAATGCGGTACCACTTATAAAACAAGCCAAAAAAGCGGGTCTTAACATAAGCACTAGTGTTTCAATCCACAACTTATTTTTTAACGATAATTCCTTACAGGATTTTAACTCCAATGCCAAACTACTACCACCCCTACGCGAACAAGCCGATAGTAAAGCCCTAAAACAAGCATTAAAAGATGGCATTATAGATATGGTAACTTCAGATCACCAGCCACTAAATAGCGAGTTAAAATACGTCGAACTGGATTTAGCCCATCATGGCTCTATTGGCTTGGAACACAGCTTTGGAAGTCTGCTTTCGATTTTTAATGTTTCAGATACAGTAGATATATTGACACGAGGAAAGGAGCGTTTTGGCATAACTTCAAGCACTATACAAGAAAGTGCTAAGGCAGATTTAACGCTTTTTTCACCTGATGGTAAGCAAATTGTTACCAAAAAAACCATCAAATCAACTTCAAAAAATAGCATTTTTATTGATCAAGAACTTCCAGGAAAGGTTTTTGGCGTTTTCGCACAAAACAAACTATACTTAGCGGATTAGATCATGCCGTCCTTTCATTACCTCTCTAAGATATCTACGATTTCAAACGCACCATTGTTAGTCATGCTTCATGGCTATAGCAGTAATGAAGGGGATTTATTTTCTTTTGCTTCGCTAATTCCAGATGATTACCACGTGGTTTCTCTCCAAGCTCCTTTGTCGTTGGATGTGGGTTACGCTTGGTTCCCTATCCATTTTGAGGAAAACATGGAGCGCTGGACTTTACCAGCAGAATCCCAACAAGCCATTGATTATGTAACGTCATTTCTAACTTACTACACTGAAAAAAATAATGTAGACAGTGATAATATTACTCTTTTGGGTTTTAGTCAGGGTGCCATGCTCAGTTACAGTGTAGGTATATCAAATAATAATGTTTCTGCTATTGCTGCACTTAGTGGATATCTCGATCCCAGAGTAGTCTTATTTGTTAATGCTAAAAAAGAAATTTATATTTCACATGGCAAGCAAGATATGGTTGTTCCCTATGAATGGGCGGAGCAATCTGTAAAGTTGCTTAATAGAAAGGGATATCAGCCAACATTTATGTCCTATCAACAAGGACATGAAGTAAATCTAGAAAACTTAAATAGCCTTATTGAATGGCTTCAGAGACGACTTTAACTTTGTGAATAAGTTGAATTGAGTCTTTAAGCTTTTGAATCTTTTCAGACTGCGACTCAATTTTTGATTGTGAAAAATCAAGGCGTTTACCATAGTCCACGGTCAAGTAAACATTGATAAGGATAGAAAAAACCAATAAATAAAAAAGTATTTTTTGCTTCATTTTATATTGTAATTATTAGATTATCGTATGCCAAATGGATGTTTGGAGGCAATAAAGATTGCACTTCATCGTGAAAACCAAGATGGTGACTAATATGTGTAAAATAGTTTCGCTTTGCACATATCTTTTGTGTAAATGCAATTGCTGCATCTAGATGCAAATGTGATGGGTGCGGCTCAATACGCAATGCATTAACTACTAGTACTTCTACCCCAGCTAGCTTTTCTACTTCTTCGTCAGTGATTGAAAACATATCCGTGATATATGCAAAGGGACCGAAACGGAATCCCAAAACCTCCAAGCCATAATGTGTAACCAACAAAGGAGTAATGGCTTTAGAAGCCACAATAAAGGGCTTATTTGGGTCGATAACGTTTGTAATTACAGAAGGTGCTCCAGGGTATTTGTTTTTGTTACTAAAAATATAATCGAACCTTTTGGCTAGATTTTCTAAAACACGTGCAAGACTAAAAACGGGAAGTGCGCCAACCTTAAAAGCAAAAGGACGAATGTCATCAAGTCCAGCGGTATGGTCGGCGTGCTCGTGTGTAAATAAAAGTGCGTCAATCTTGGAACATTTACTAATAAGCATTTGCTGTCTAAAGTCGGGGCCACAATCTACTACAATATCTATTTCATCCCATTGGACCCAAATGGAAGATCTCAGTCGTTTGTCTTTTGGGTTTTCACTAAGACAGACCGGATGATTACTACCAATTATGGGGATGCCTTGTGAAGTGCCTGTTCCTAAAAAATAAACTTTCAAAGCCATAATACAAAATTACGCTAAAGATGTGCATCCTTGTGGATAAGTTTCATAATTTTGGAAAAACATTTTTCATGGCTATCCAACTGTCGGGAGATCATCCATTTGAAAACACACCTTCTCTAGAAGCAAAGGCGCTTCGCATCAATCTAAATGACAATATTTATGGCACATTCGCTGAAATAGGTGCTGGTCAAGAAGTTGCACGTCATTTTTTTAGATGTGGTGGTGCTTCTGGTACTATTGCAAAAACTATGAGTGCATATGACAAAGATTTCAGTGATGCCATTTACGGAAGTGAGAACGATGGTAGATATGTATCAGAATCTCGTTTGAATAAAATGTTGAATTGGGAAATCAGCCTACTCGAAAAGCGTATCGACAGATCCAAAAACAAAGAAAAACTCTTTTTTGCTTTTGCCAATACCGTTACTACGATTGATTTTGCCAAAAAATTTAAAGGACATGGTTGGATGGGTATCCGTTTTCAAACCAAGCCTGACGAGCCTTATTCCATGATTACGACTCATGTACGTTTTAGAGAAAACGACAGCAAGCAACAGCAGCTTACGCTAGGCGTAATTGGCGTTAATCTGATTTACGGAGCCTTCTATCAGAACGATCGACCAAAAAAAATGCTTCAATATCTATACGACCACATAGATCGTGATGCTATGGAGATTGACACCATCAATTTTACAGGTCCTCTATTTCAAGGAATTGATAATAGAGTAATGAGTTTGGAGCTCGTCCGTCTTGGCATGACAGATGCCGTTATGTTTGGTCCTGATGGTAACAACTTACTTCCAGCGAGAGAACTTTATAAAAAAAATATCATTGCCATAAGAGGCAGCTTCCGCCCTGTTACCAAGGTCAATGTAGATATGTATCAAAAATCTGTCAGTATATTTGAGAAGGAACCCGATTCTGATCCTGACAATTCCCTGGTTATTTTTGAAATTACGCTATCAAACCTAATGACTACAGGGGCTATAGATGAAGAAGATTTTATGGATCGTGCAAAACTTCTATGCTCTTTAGGGCAAACGGTAATGATATCAAATTTTAAAGAATATTACAAGCTTGCCGAGTATTTTTCTGAATACACAGAGAAGAAAATTCGACTGACCATGGGGGTTAACAACCTTATCGAAATCTTTAACGAAAAATATTATCGCAACTTAAGTGGTGGTATTCTAGAGGCTTTTGGTAAACTTTTTTTCAAAAACCTCAAAGTATATCTATATCCCATAATTGATCCAGAAACTGGTAATATAATCGACAGTAACTCACTAAGAGTACACCCAAGATTAAAAGAGCTTTACAATTTCTTTAAGTACAATGATAAGGTAGTTGATATCTTGGATTATAACACTGATGACATGAAGATATTTTCACGCGATATTCTTGCAAAAATAAAAAACGGTGAGAAAGGCTGGGAAAACAAACTTCCAGAAGGTATTTCCAAACTAATCAAGACCAAAAAACTATTTGGCTTTAAAATCCATTAGTCTTATCCTTCTAAAATTTGAGCAGCGTGATCTTTGGTTTTAACCTTATTGATTACGCGGACTATAATTCCTGATTCATCAATTACAAATGTTGTTCTAATTATACCTTCGTATTCTTTTCCTTGAAACTTTTTGGGGCCCCAAACACCAAAGGCTTTGATAGTAATGAGATTTTCGTCTGCCAACAGTGGGTAAGGAAATGAATATTTGACAGAAAAACTCGCTTGTTTCTTCATGTTGTCTGCACTTACACCAAGTAACTCATAACCCTGAGCTTTAAGTTTGGCATAGTTATCTCTTAAATTGCAGGCTTCAGCTGTACAGCCAGGAGTGTTTGCGCGTGGATAAAAAAATACAATAAGTTTTTTTCCAACGTAGTTTTCATGTGATACCTGCTCTCCCAGATGATTTAAACCTGAAAAATCAGGTAATTGGTCTCCTTCTCTTAACATTTTGTTTATTTTTAGATGTTAAAAATACAAAAATGAATAAAGTTGATAAGGTATCTTTTGCCATTAAAACATTGGCAGAACTCTATCCAACCATTAGTGCTCCATTAGATCACAAAGATCCCTATACCCTATTAATAGCTGTACTCTTGTCGGCGCAGAGTACAGATATAAGAGTTAATAAAATTACCCCAAAGCTTTTTGCCAAAGCCGATAACCCTTTAGATATGATTAAAATGAGCGTTGATCAAATTAGAGAAATAATAAAACCCGTAGGCTTATCTCCAATGAAATCAAAAGGGATTTATGGATTGTCACATATACTTTTAGAAAAACATAATGGAAAAGTGCCGCAAAGTTTTAATGACTTAGAAGCCTTACCTTCAGTGGGGCATAAAACTGCCAGTGTAGTTATGGCTCAGGCATTTGGTGTGCCAGCGTTTCCTGTGGATACACACATACACAGATTGATGTATCGTTGGGGGTTTTCGAACGGAAAAAATGTGAAGCAAACGGAAAAAGATGCCAAACGTTTATTTCCAAAAGAAAAATGGAACGACTTACACCTTCAAATCATCTGGTATGGACGTGAGTATTCTCCGGCACGCGGGTGGAAATTATCTAAAGACATTATTACCAAAACAATTGGAAGAAAAAGTGTCCTAAATAATTACCATCGCTAATTAGCAATTGTATTTGTATATCCTCCAGCCAATTTAGCTGAACTATAAGCTGCTGCATATTGAAGAATAAGAGCAACTGAATTCTTGCTTGGTTTAGGAGTTTTGTGTTGAGAAGGTAACGTGTAAAATTTATCCATAAATTGTTTAGTAGGATAACGTCACAATATCACTTTTATTGTGTCATGGTCAAATTACGCTCGTCTATCAATTTTCGTAAATTAATTAAGCCATATCGCATTCTTCCTAACGATGTATTAATACTAACATTAGTTCTTTCAGCAATCTCCTTGAAGCTCATGTCTTGATACAAGCGCATCTTTAGCACTTCGTATTGGTTTTGTGGCAGCTCAAGCATAAGCGCATTAATATCGCTTTTAATCTGACTATCAATAATCATGTCCTCTATGTTTTTACAAGGCTCAGACAAACGATAAAAAACATCTAATTCACGACTTTGGGTGTCGTACATCGGCATACGCTGTTTACGTCTAAAATGATCCATCATTTGGTTATGTGCAATCCGCATCACCCATGAAACAAATCGTCCCTTTTCGTTATATGCTCCTTTTTTGAGGGTCTGAATTACTTTAATAAATGTGTCTTGAAAAATATCGTCAGCAATTTCTCTATCTTTTATCTTTGAATAAATAAAGCTGTAGATGCGCTGTTTATATTTAGATAAAAGGATTTCGAATGATGCGTTATCACCATCTAAATACTGTTGAATAAGTATGCTGTCGGGAATTATAGACATTATTAACTATTTTAAAAACTTAAAATTTAGTTGTGTATATGTCTAATCTATATGCAATTATTAAAGTACAAAGATAAAAAATTATATTTAACAGTTTAAAAAAATGTTACTTCGCTTTTAAATCGTTGCCGAATTGATATATTTATAGCTTGTTTAAAAAGCATTGAAAAAAGAAGGAACTATAGAAATTATCGGGGCACAAATGCACAACCTCAAAAACGTGAGTGTGCAAATACCAAGACACAAATTTGTGGTTATCACAGGTTTGTCAGGTTCTGGTAAATCAAGCCTCGCATTTGACACACTCTATGCTGAAGGTCAACGGCGTTATGTAGAGAGCTTATCTTCTTACGCAAGACAGTTTTTAGGACGCTTAAACAAGCCCAAGGTCGATCAAATCAAAGGAATTGCACCTGCAATTGCCATTGAACAAAAAGTTATAAGTAACAATCCACGTTCTACGGTGGGTACTGTCACGGAAATTTATGATTATCTCAAACTTTTATTTGCAAGAATTGGCGTAACCTACTCTCCAATTTCTGGTAATGTTGTCAAGAAAAACGATGTAAAAGATGTACTTAATTACCTGAAAAAATTTGAAGAAGGAACAAAACTATTGATTCTTGCACCACTAGCAGTTACCAAAAATCGAACGCTTGAGGGTGTTATACAACTATACAAACAACAAGGTTATGCCCGTTTGTTTGTTAACAATGCTGTAGTTCGTATTGATGACTTTAACACCAAGAAGTCCAATAAGGTTGAGCTGGTTGTTGATCGAATCATTGTAAAGCATGATAAAAATACCTTTAATAGGATAGCGGATTCCATTGAAACGGCTTTTCACGAAGGAAATGGAACTGTTGTTGTACACAGCTTATCAAATAATAAAAATCAATCTTTTTCAAACCATTTTACATTAGACGGTATTACGTTTTCACCTCCAAATGAGCATATGTTTAGCTTTAACAATCCGCTTGGTGCATGTAAGGCTTGTGATGGTTACGGAGATTTAATTGGTATTGACGAGCAGTTGGTTATACCAAACACCAGCCTTTCTGTATTTGAAGGTGCTGTTGCTCCATGGAAAGGTGAACGTTTACAGCGTTTAAAAAATGAATTTGTGGATGCTGCCTATCAGCATGATTTTCCCGTACACAAGCCGTATTTTGAGCTTAACAGCGATCAAAAGAAGCTTTTGTGGGAAGGTGCAAAAGGAATCAGAGGTATTAATCAATTTTTTGCCAAGCTTGAATCTAAAAACTATAAAATTCAAAATCGGGTGATGCTATCTCGCTATAGAGGCAGAACTAAATGCGGTATTTGTGAAGGAAAAAGATTGAATAAGAAAGCTTCGTACGTTCGTATTGACAAATACAGCATAAGTGATTTGGTCGATATGCCCATCGTTAATCTTGCGGAAGAGATAGCAAACCTAAAATTAACCGAACACCAACAGAACATTGCAAGAAGATTGTTGGTAGAAATCAAAGACCGGCTTCAGTTTCTACAACAAGTAGGACTTGGATACCTAACCCTTAACCGCCGTGCAAGTACTCTTTCGGGAGGTGAATCACAACGCATTAACCTAGCTACTTCGTTGGGAAGTAGCTTGGTAGGCTCGCTCTATATTCTCGATGAACCTAGTATTGGTTTACACCCAAAAGACACAAAAAGACTCATTGAAGTTTTATGTGGACTCCGTGATTTGGGGAATACGGTAATTGTCGTAGAACATGACGACGACATCATGCGTGCATCTGATGAAATCATTGATTTGGGTCCTGATGCAGGGGTTTTTGGGGGTGAGATTGTAGCACAAGGTACTTTTCAGGAGTTGCTTAAGGCAGAAACCTGGACAGGAAAATACCTTTCCAAACGTACGCAAATTAAAATTCCAGAACGGAGAATTAAACCAAAGAAATTCGTGCATATAAAAGGTGCTCGCGAACACAACTTAAAGAATATTGATGTTTCCTTTCCACTACAAATGCTCACTGTGGTTACGGGAGTATCAGGTAGTGGAAAAAGCACCTTGGTCAAAAATATACTGCTACCTGCTGTTAATAAAGCTAAAGATATTTATGGTGAAAAGTTGGGTGAGCTTAACAGCTTAGATGGTGATCTTGATGTATTTCAAGAAATTCAATACATGAGCCAAAAACCTATTGGATTATCTTCACGCTCCAACCCAGTGACTTATGTCAAAGCGTACGATGAAATTAGAAAGTTATTTGCAAACCAAGCGCTCTCAAAGCAAAGGGGATATCAAACCAAACACTATTCTTTTAACGTTGATGGTGGTCGTTGCCCCAATTGCAAGGGAGAGGGAACGGTAAAGATTGAAATGCAGTTTATGGCTGACGTTGATCTTATTTGTGACGACTGCAATGGAAAACGCTTTAAAAAAGAATTGCTTGAAGTGAAATTTGAAAACAAAAACATTTACGATGTTTTGGCTATGAGCATTGATGAAGCAATAGCTTTCTTTGAACAGTACAAACAAAATAAAATTAGTGATCGTCTTCAGCCGCTACAAGATGTTGGCATGGGCTACATTTCTTTGGGGCAATCCTCCTCTACCCTCTCAGGTGGTGAAGCACAGCGCATCAAACTCGCTACTTTTTTGTTAAAGGGAGCTCAGAAAACAAAAACCCTTTTTCTATTCGACGAACCCACTACTGGACTTCATATGCATGATATCAAAAAGCTTGTAGCCTCATTTCGGGCACTTATTGAGCGTGGCCATTCCTTAATTGTGATTGAGCACAACGTCAGTCTTATTGAGCAAGCAGATCAGATTATTGATTTGGGTCCTGAAGGGGGTATAAATGGAGGTTATTTGTTAGCTACTGGCACACCAGAACAAATCAATGCCAATAAAAAATCAAGTTTGTATAAGCTATTACTTAGCGATTAGTTCGTTTTGCTACCCAGCCATTAACCGTATCAGAAAGTCTTAAAACAGTAATCAGTGCTCCGTAAATAAAGGTGATGAAAATAGATTTAAGTACTATTGAAGCTGCCGGATGTACGTTTAATTGTAGCGTGCTACTAGCAATAAAAATTAATAAAATAACAACAAATGATTTCAAGGTACTTGTGTCGTAAGGATAAACCCCAAAATAACGGTAAACAAAAGCCATACGCACATAGGTAAAGACCACAACTACGACCAGTGTTGACAATGCCGCTCCATTGATTCCATACAATGGAATGCTCAAGCGATTTCCAATATAGACGAAAATTGCCATAAAAATAGTTAACGCAAGAGATATACGATAATGCTTTGAATTAATAAGTATACTGTTTGAGGCACCCGAACTCATCACAACAAGCTTAGCAAAAGAAATCATCAATACAACCAACGTAGCCGTTTCATAGCCATCAACTTGAATTAAATCAAACAAGGCTGTTATACTACCATTAACCAATAAAAAGAACCAACCGCCCAACAGAAACAAATTAATTGAGCTATCTTTATATAGCTTGATAAGAAGGGAATTATTTTTGTTGTTGATTGCTTTTGCAACCAAAGGGTTTAGTATTTGGAACAATGCACGACCAGGAACTTCAATAAGAGTTGCTGTAAAAATACCTACGGAATAAAAGGCTGTTTGTGCGATTGCTTTATACTGTGGGAGCATAAACTTGTCGATATCGATTATCATACTTCCAGCAGAACCAGCTAAAACCAAATAAAAAGAATAACGCAATAGTTCAGAAATATTCTTTGGAATCTTCAAAGACAATTTAGGTAATTGAATTCGAAAAGCGATATACATCATCACAAGCATACGCAAGTAATATAGGGCTACCAAAAAAATGAAAAATTTGTGTAAATCAATTATATTTAGTTCATAGGCTATCAACAAAATAAAAATTGTTAGCCGTGGATAAATCTCTTTAAAAATGTTTCCAATTACGGACTTAAAATGCACCCGTGCCCAAGCATAAAAAATTTCAAAATAAGCTGTTGCAAAAGCCACAGCAAAGATCACCCAAGTAAAGTCAGCAATTATGGGGTTTTCAACAGATAAAAATGTCGCAATTATGTTATGAAAATATATTGCTAAAAAGCCAAAAGGAAGTACCACCAGCAATGGAACGGTTACAATAAAAGAAAGAAAGTTTTGCTGTTCTGACTTTGCATAGCCACTGTGAAACTTTATAACGGTTTGTGCTACACCAAAGCCAATAAGTGGCATTAGCAGATTTGAAGAGGACAATAAGAATACGACCAAACCTTGATTGGAAGCGCCAAAAAAATGCGGATACAAAATAAGAGTATTAACCGCACCTACGAAGAAGGCAAACATGATGCTAAGCAGGTTTTTAGACGATTGTATGGTGATCATATTCATGAAAGGGAACGTATTAACGTTAGGTATTCTCGCGCTAACTCATTGCGACCATAAGACTTAATATCCTTACCTGTTTGAGGCATATCGTTTTTTACAAACCAATTAAACAAGGTTTCATTAATCTTAGATTGCTCTAAAAATGAAACATATACACCCAATTGATGCGTATCAAAAAGAGTTTGCATATCGCTTGGCTTTGGACCAATACCCAAAACAGGACGTTGAGCAGCCATATATTCAAATAATTTTCCGTGAATAACATTTGCTGTTATTGGCATATTTACACCCAACAATAATAAGGCTTTTGCATTTGTCAGTTGTATGTCAACAAATTGTTTGGGTTGATAACCCAAAAAACGTACGTGTGTGTCAATACCAAGTGATTTCACTTCTTTTTTTATGGAAGTCGCTACTCTACCATACACATCCAATGAAAAGGTTTCTCTGAAATCGGCATTAGACTTTATTAATGATGCGATAGCCTGCCACAAGACAGTTGGGTTCTGCTGTGCTTTTAAGCTTCCAGCATAAACCATACCAGACCCAGGTGATTTTTTGCTAGGTAGAAGTTGTTCATATCCATTGGTAATTACAGTAATGCTTTCATTATGTGGTTTAAAATCCTCTTTTAGAGAAGGAGCGGTTACAACAACACGATCTGCGTGTTGCAATACCTTTTGCTCCAATTTCATGTGTTTTTTCTTTGCCTTTTTGTTTAAGGGAAGGCTGCGGTTTTGAAAAAATCCAGTCCATGGATCTCTAAAATCTACAATCCATAAAATGCTTGTTTGTTGCTTAGCTTGTAATCCAATTAGATGCAACGAATGCGGTGGCCCTGAAGTAACAATTAAATCAAAAGGTTTTTGCTTGTGCTGATTCAAAAAAATCTGTGTAGCCGCTTTGGCCCAATACAATTTAGCATCAGGAATAAAGAAATTAGCGCGCACCCACAAAATAAAACGTTTTAGCATGCCTCGCTTTTCTCCCAAGTTTTCTGCTATTGGCTTATTAGACTTTTGAAATGGCTCCCAACCATGAATCTTTATTTCTTTAATTCCATGATGAATCTTTTGCCTTAATGCATCATCCTTTTGTGCGATACGCGGATTATTTGGAACAAAAACAGTAACATCTAGCCCTTTGATGGAAAAAAAGTTTGCTAAAAATAACCAACGCTGTACGCCTGAACCACCAGAAGGCGGCCAATAATAAATCATTATTGCAATACGTTTGATTTTATTCAAGCTTACTATCTTTTTGTTTACGCATAAGCATTACTATCATAACCAAAAACAACAACCAGCCTGATGCCATTAGCAAGGTTCCATTTCGTATTACAGTTGGTTTAAACACAAACTCAATCTCATGTTTTCCAGGTGGAACAACAACCCCACGAAGCATATAGTTAACCTTGTGATAGCTTTGTAACTCCCCATCAATAAACAAAGACCAACCATTGGGATAGTACATGTCTGAAAACACTGCTAAGCGCTCATGTGTTGTGGAAACAGAGTATCGTAAAAAATTATTCCGTTTTTCAATCAATGATATGTTGTCGTTTGGTGATGAGGTGTATAATGTTGACTTAAGGGTTTGTGAAATTGCCTGTATTTTATGGTCTATTTGGTTGAGTTGCAATATAGCTTCGTTAGCATTTGCAACCTGTATAACTTCATCAACAAGCCATACAGGCCCAAGTGAAGATTGGCGTTTACCTACCCCATCAGCATATTGATCGTCGATAATGAATTTTACATTTAGCATATCAAGCACAGCACTGTCTTGTTTGTACAGGTGGAAATCATAAACATCTTGCAGCAATGCAGGTTTAGCTCCGTGATAGCCACCTAAACTATTGTGAAAATAGGCAGATCTCGATGACGAAAAACCTAGCCTGGGTTCAAAAACACGGTAGGTTGATTTGTCTTTTTGAATAATTTTATCTTGTGATGTTTTATCAAAAGGATATTCGAACTGGTATTTGCCTTTAAACTGTTCTGTATCAAAGAAAAGTCTATTATACTGCCACAGATCAACGAGACATGTTATTGCAATAATAACAGCAAACAGGGGCCCTGAAACCAAATTGCGCCGCAGGACCAGAAGAGCTAATACAATTAAAATAAGATAAGTAAGTATACGCCAAACATCTTCCCAAATGAACAACTTTCTTGACAGCTGAAGTGGCTCTAATAGCACATTGGGTAAATTAGATAAGCCTTCGGAAGTTGAAGTAAACGAAAAAAAGCCATTAGCACCAACTATTAAAAATAATATTAAAACAATAAAAGTAGATACAACGCCATATACCGCTAAAAGATTTTTTCTGCTCATACCCTTTTCTTGAGTCAGGTGCTGTATGCCCAATATGGCTGCGTATGGCACACAAAGCATAATCATAATTTGAGCGGAACTAACAGCTCTGAATTTATTATACAAGGGTAAATAATCAATAAAGAATTGTGTAATCTCGGGTGTATTTTTACCCCAGGAAAATAGCAATGAAACAGCAATTATTGACAGTAATACAGAACGTATGTTTTTATTGGTTAACACCAATCCCAAAACAGCGAAAAATAAGACTACCACACCCAAGTAAACAGGCGCAGCCACAAACGGTTGATCGCCCCAATATGGTCTAAATTGACGCAACAAACCAATTGCGGTATCATAGTCGAGACTACCATCGCTCATTTTGACTTTAATAAACTTCATAAAAGGACTTTCGTCTGCAAAGCTTTCACTTGAACTGCCTCCCATAATGTTGGGTGATATAAAAGTGATGGATTCCATGATACCATAGCTGTAAGAAGTAATATATTCAAATGAGAGTCCATCCGAAGCTATTTTATCTGTTCCATCTGGATTTATAGTCAACTCACTTGCACCCCGCGTACTAAATTTGGTGTAATCTAAAGTGGCCAGTACGCTTTGAGCGTTTAAAATAAGAGCCAATAAACCTGATATAAGTAGTATGGAAACAGGTTTCAGTGTATGTAAAATACCTCGCTTATACCATGTGTGAACACCCCACATAAGTGTTATGATAAACACCATTACTAAAGTGTAGTAAGTCATCTGCAGGTGATTAGCGTGGAGCTGTAATGCCAGCCCAAACGTAAGCCAAAGTATACCCCATTTTTTTCGATCAATCAACACTTGAAACAAACCTAAAAATACAAGCGGTGCATAGGCTAATGTCATGGCTTTAGTGTTATGACCAACCATCAAAATAATGATATAATAAGACGAAAAACCGTAGGCAAATGCACCTAGTACTGAAACAGGCTTTGAAAAACGCCTACTCTGTGCGAATACATAAAAAAAGAAAAGATACAAAAACAGCATATCGGCAGGTCGCGGTAAGAAAAAAAAGGCTGTTTCAAGATAACGCAACAAATCATAAGGGTAATGTGCCGTAATTTGATAGGTGGGCATACCGACAAAAGCGTTATCAATCCAATAGGGTTCTTCATCAAACTCAGCCCTGTGTTCTAAAATTTGACGCTGCATCCCTTTATATTGAACAATGTCGGATTGTTCAAGATATTTGTTGGTTAGTACAGGATAAAAGTATACCAGTGAAATAAGGGCAAATAAAACAGTTACTAACACATGCGGCAGTAAAAAACGCAACACTGGATGTTTCATCATGTTTCAAAAATACAATTCTATGTATAATGACAGGATTTTTAATTGATGTATCTTTGAATATGTACTTATTATCACTGTCTATATTATGTTTTATAACGATGTTGACCGTACCATTGATGTCAATTGCACAATATACGGATGTCATAAATAGTAACCGTCCGAGTCAATCTATGGGCGCATATGGCGTTGGTAAAAGAGTATACCAATTAGAACAAGGATTATCATTTCGGATGGGTATTTTTAATGCATTTCAAGATGCTTCTTATACGGGGATAGGAGGAAGAACTCAAATCCGCATTGGCCAATTCAAAGAGCAATTGGAGTTTGTAGTTACTTCAGATTATCAAATTGATGGGTTACGTTATTCAACTGCTTCCGGAAGATATAATATAAACAGGAATGCTTTGCGTGATTTAGGAACAGGTGTTAAATATCTGATATATGATCCCTTTCGAAAAGTTGACAAATACAAACCAAATTTTTACAGTTGGCACGCCAACAATAAAATACGTTGGCGTGATTTAATACCAGCCACTTCGGTCTATGCAGGTGCACAGTTTAGCACAGGTGGGGTTTATCCGTATCAAGAAAACTTTTTACCTTTATATGATTACAAATATAATCCACTATCAGAACCGTTTGTTTCAGCTACAGCCATGCTTATTTTACAACAACATCTGCGCCCAGGATTAGTAGTGGTGCATAACATTGGTATGCGCTATTTAACTACTAGTATGCAGCAAAAAAAACTATTAGGAACCCTAACTTACAGTACACAATCAAAATGGTCGTTTTTTGCAGAATACACTATTTATGATAGCCAAATCTACAGAGATTTAATAATAGGTACAGGTGCTGCTTATTTAATTTACAGTAATTTACAACTCGATATGGCTGTTCAAAAAAACCTAAAAAGTACACCTAGCTTATTGACTGCGGGCATTGGTGTTTCTTACAGATTAGACCGTCACAATATTTGGAATGAGGAGCCACAAAATCTTGAAAAAATTAGAGAAGAAAAAGCTGCTCGTAGAAATGCTAAAAATGAAAAAGCAAGTATCAGAAAGGCAGAGAAAAGAACTAGCAGGGGGTTAAAAAAATTAGATAGAAAGCAAAAGAAAATTGAACGTAAAATTAAACGTGTAAAATGATTGAAATTGTAGAAGTAACGTCAAGACAACAATTCGGTGCATTTTTTCAGTTTCCATTTGACCTCTATCGGAATTGTTTACAATGGGTACCGCCTATTACAAAAGAAGAAATAGATATTTTTGATCCTCAAAAGAATGCTGTTTTTGAACATGCTATGGCGCGGCTTTTTCTAGCAAAGAAAAAAGGAAAGGTAGTTGGCCGCATTGCTGCTATGATTAATTGGGTTGAAATTGAAGAGCTCAAAAAAACCAAAGTTCGTTTTGGATGGTATGACACAATTGATGATTTAGAAGTAAGTCAAAAGCTTATTGAGGCTGTTGAAGGAGTTGCTATCGCTGAAGGTATGACCTATATTGAAGGGCCCATGGGTTTTTCAAACATGGATAAGGCGGGACTACTTGTTCATGGTTATGAACATATGAATACCATGATTACTTGGTATCACTATCCCTATCAAAAAGTACATCTTGAAAGATTGGGGCTAAAAAAACAAAGTGAATGGATTGAATTTAAAATTGACATTTACAATGCAAAAGATGCACCGGAAAAGGTGAAAAAGTTTGCGCGTGTTATTAAGGAAAGATTTAAACTTAAAACTCTTGAATTTAAAACAACAAAAGACATTGAGCCTCATGTGGATAAAATGTTTGAATTGCTGAACCAAACCTACAACGAGTTACAGTCCTTTGTACCAATTCAAAAACATCAAATTGAAGTATATAAAAATAAGTATCTACCATACGTACATCCCGATTTTATAAAATGTGTCGTTGACGAAAACAATGAAATGATTGGATTTACAATAACGATGCCTTCTTTCACGAAAGCATTAAAACGCATTAATGGAAAAATGTTCCCATTTGGTTTTTATCATTTATGGCGTGCCATGCGGAAAAATAATCGCGCTTCATTTTATTTGATTGGCATACAAAAAAACTATCAAAATAAAGGAGTTACTGCCATTATTTTTCAAGAAATTCAGGAAATGTTTAACAAACGTGGAATTACAAAAGTAGAAACCAATCCTGAATTGGAAGAAAATAAAGCAATTCAAGCAATGTGGAAAAATTATAAACACGAGCTGCACAAACGACGCAGAACATACCGTAAAGACATTTCACTTTGAATATCAATGACACCATAGTTGCATTATCAACTGCTCCAGGTGCAGCTGCCATTGCAGTTATACGCTTAAGTGGAGACAAGGCAATTAACATCGCTGAAAAAGTATTTAAATCACGCTTTGGAAAGCAATTGTCTAATCAAGGTACGCATCAGGTTTTGTTGGGAGATTTTCATTACAGGAAAACGGTTATAGATGAGGTACTACTATCTGTTTTTAAGAATCCTAATTCATATACAGGAGAAAATGTAGTAGAAATTTCTTGCCACGGTTCAATTTTTGTGCAGCAAAAAATCTTACAAATATTGCAGGAGATGGGTGCACGCTTGGCCGAACCAGGGGAATTTACATTGCGTGCCTTTCTAAATAAAAAAATGGATTTAGCACAAGCTGAGGCTGTTGCAGATTTGATAGCTGCTGAAAGTGAGGCCGCACATCACATTGCCGTGCAGCACCTTCGTGGTGGCATAAGCAAAAGCCTTGGCAACTTACGTGAAAGACTTTTATCTTTTGCTTCGCTTGTAGAGTTAGAACTCGATTTTAGCGAAGAAGATGTTGCATTTGCAGACAGAACACAATTGCGTGAACTTGTCGATGACATTCATACAACACTCAAAAACCTACTGGATTCTTTTGATACGGGTAATGCTGTAAAATATGGTATACCAGTGGCCCTCGTAGGCATGCCTAATGCAGGTAAATCTTCGCTATTAAATGCTTTGCTCGAAGAAGATAAAGCACTGGTTTCTAATATTGCAGGAACAACCCGTGATAGTATTGAGGACACACTAATCATAGGCGGTATTCAGTATCGCTTTGTAGATACTGCGGGACTTCGTAAAACAACAGACGTTGTAGAAGCTATGGGTGTGAAACGTACTCAAGAAAAAATGGACAAAGCCAGCATATTAATGTATGTTGTTGATCCTAAAATACAATCCCCAAAGTTGGTTATCATGGCTTTAGAAGGAATTAAGCGTG
>PAAD01000022.1 GCA_002698745.1 Flavobacteriaceae bacterium | reverse complement strand
TCTGTAATAGCCAAGGTTTCTTGCACATTGTGATCGGTGATAAGGATGCCTATATTTCGCTTTTTTAGGTGGGCTACAATTTTTTGAATATCCTCAACGGCAACAGGGTCAACTCCTGCAAAGGGCTCGTCTAAGAGTACAAATTTTGGGTCTGTTGCAAGGGCTCGTGCAATTTCTGTTCTTCTGCGCTCACCTCCAGAAAGTAAATCCCCTCTATTTTTTCGAATATGATTTAAGCCAAATTCCTCTAGTAACGCTTCTGTTTTGTCATGCTGTTCCTTTTTCGACAACTTGGTCAATTCCAAAACGCTTTTGATGTTTTGCTCAACGGTAAGTTTGCGAAAAACAGATGCTTCTTGTGCTAAATATCCAATGCCGCTTTGAGCACGCTTATACATGGGAAATTTTGTAATATCTGTATCCTCTAAATAAATGTGACCGCTCAAGGGCTTAATAAGACCAACAATCATATAGAAAGAGGTTGTTTTTCCAGCGCCGTTGGGTCCTAGCAAGCCAACAATTTCACCTTGATTTACTGTAACCGATATGTTGTTTACTACTTTTCTGCCTCTGTAGGTTTTGGTGATATTTTCAGCGTATAGCTTCATGTGTTGGTGTTAGGAGTTTTTTTGTGAACGTTGGATTTGTTTGTAAACAGATTTCGAAATAAATATACTCACTTCATATAAAATCATTATAGGAATAGCAACAATTATTTGACTCGCAATGTCTGGCGGCGTTATGATAGCCGATAGTGTTAATACTAACACTAGTGATATTTTACGGTATTTGCGCATCAGACTAGGCGTTATCAGACCAATTTTAGTAAGGAAGTAAACTAGGATGGGTAATTCAAAAATGAAGCCTGCTGACAAGACAGATGCACGAACCAATGCTGTATAACTGCTCAAATCAAAGTCATTGAATATTTCGGTACTAACACTGTAGGTTCCTAAGAAGCGTAGGGAAAGCGGCGTGATAATAAAATAGCCAAAAAATACACCTATAAAAAACAATGAAGAAGATACAATGATAAAACCTCGTGCCTGTTTTCGCTCCGTGTTAAGCATACCTGGACTGACAAATTTCCATACCTGATATATCACATAAGGAAAAGCGATGATGAAACCTGCTGTAATTGAGGTCCAAATATGTGCTGAAAATTGCCCTGCAACAGTTCTGCTTTGGACCCTAAAAGGCAGCTCGTCTAGACAAAAACCTTCGTCAAATCCTAGTGCTTGTGCTGCGCTACAAAGCCATTTATAGGTTATAAAGTCTTGTTTTTTTGGACCAAACAGCAAAACATCAAAAATAAAGTCTTTAGCTAAAAAAGCAGCACCACCAGCAATGACAATGGCCAAAATACTGCGGATGAGGTGCCAGCGCAACTCTTCTAAGTGATCAAGAAATGGCATGGTTTTTTTATCCATACACTAATAAATACCTTCGTTTAGAATATCGTGAATATGTACAATACCCATATAGGTATTGGCATCAACAACTATAATTTGACTGATTTCTTTTTCTTGCATCAACGTTAATGCTTTTTTTGCAAGGGTATCACTGTCTAAAACAATGGGTTTTTTTGCCATGACGTCTTGAGCTTTCAACGATGAGAAATCTCCAGCCGATTGCATCATACGTCGTAAATCTCCATCTGTTATAACACCCACGACTTGATTATCTTGGACGACTGCTGTTGCACCAACAAGTTTTGTTGAAATCTCGCTAATTACCGCCATTATTGGCGTGTCAGTAGTGACAGAAGGCTTTTTGTGATCTTTAAGTAAGTGCCCTAGTTTAATATTTAATGCCTTTCCCAAAGCACCGCCTGGATGTGAGCGTGCAAAATCTTCCGCTTTAAATTCGCTAAGCTCCATTAGGCAAATGGCTAATGCATCTCCCATAACTAGCTGTGCAGTAGTACTCGTTGTTGGCGCTAAATTGTTTGGGTCAGCTTCTTTTGGTACCCCAACATGAAGTATTGCATCCGCATTTTGTGCAAGGAAAGAAATGGGATTGGCTGTCATGCCAATTAATTTGTTAACCCTGTTTTTTAGCAATGGAATGAGTGTTTTTATTTCAGCGCTGGAACCACTTTTAGATAGACAAAGCACGATATCCTCTTTTTCTATCATGCCCAAATCTCCATGAATGGCATCTGCAGCATGCATAAAAATGCTTTTGGTTCCAGTTGAATTTAAAGTGGCACTAATTTTCATGCCAATAATTGCGCTTTTTCCAATACCAGTGAGTACCAATCGACCTTTGCCTGTGTGTATCCAATCTATGACATCTTCAAAATCTTTGTTGAGTTGAGAAGCCAGGCCAGTTATGGCAAGGGATTGTTGCTCAATTACGGAAGTTGCAATTTTTAATATGTGGTTGGATTTGTTCAATTATTGTTGATATATAAACAGTTTTAACGTATATTGTGAATACAAATGTACAAAACCCACGATGAAGCTACAGGTCGATGGCGAAGAGCTTGATTTAAAAGCATCCTTAAAGATTTTTTTTGGTTTTAACGATTTCAGAGGACTACAAGAAGAAGTAATAAAAAGTGTTCTCAATAAGGAGAACACTTTTGTTATTATGCCTACGGGTGGCGGCAAGTCGTTGTGTTATCAATTGCCTGCTCTTCTCCAGCATGGTACAGCTATAGTAGTTTCTCCACTTATTGCTTTAATGAAAAACCAAGTGGATGCTATTCGCGGCATTTCCAAAAACGATGGAATTGCACACGTTTTAAACTCTTCTTTAAGTAAAACACAGGTTGAAATTGTTAAGCAAGACATCAGTTCAGGATTGACTAAACTGCTTTATGTGGCGCCAGAATCGCTCACGAAAGAAGATTATGTTGCTTTTTTACGTACCGTTCCGATTAGTTTTTTAGCCATTGATGAAGCCCATTGTATTTCAGAATGGGGACATGATTTTAGACCAGAATATCGCAACCTTAAATCCATTATGCAACGTATAGGAGATAATATACCCATAATTGGTTTGACAGCAACCGCAACTCCCAAAGTTCAAGAAGATATATTAAAAAACCTTAATATAACTAACGCTACAACTTATTTAGCTTCCTTTAATAGACCTAACCTTTTTTATGAAGTAAGGCCAAAAACGGAACAAGTAGACCGTGATATCATTTCTTTTATAAAGAGAAATAAGCGTAAGTCAGGTATTGTTTACTGTTTATCTCGTAAACGTGTGGAGGAATTGGCCCAAATGTTACAAGTTAACGGAGTTAATGCCTTGCCATATCACGCCGGCTTAGACACCAAACAAAGGGTTCATAACCAAGACAGTTTTTTAAAAGAAGATTGTGACGTTATTGTTGCGACAATTGCCTTTGGTATGGGGATAGATAAACCTGATGTCCGCTTTGTTATTCACCACGATATCCCTAAGAGCATTGAAAGTTATTATCAAGAAACAGGTCGAGCGGGCAGAGACGGAGGCGAAGGTCATTGTTTGGCCTATTATGCTTATAAAGATATTGAAAAACTTGAGAAGTTTATGGCTGGAAAGCCACTAGCAGAACAAGAAGTTGGCTATGCCCTCTTACAAGAAATGGTGGCATATGCCGAGACTTCAATGTCCAGGCGTAAATTTATTTTGCATTATTTTGGTGAGGAATTTGATGCGGTAAACGGCGCAGGTGCTGAGATGGATGACAATGCACAAAATCCAAAGCCAAGAGTTGAGGCACAAAAAGAAGTTGCACTTATAATTCAAACCATTAGAGACACTAACGAGCAGTACAAAATTAAGGAGTTGGTTCATATTATGACAGGAAAAGAGACACCAATTTTGGTATCCCACCGTGTTCAATCAAACTCCTTTTTTGGCGCTGGAAATTCAAAGGATCAAGCCTATTGGAAAGCCTTGCTGTCACAGCTTTTGGTTGCAGGTTACTTGAATAAGGAAATTGAGACCTATGGTGTTATTAAGATAAATCAAAAGGGTGCTTCTTTTTTAGAAAAACCTCACAGCTTTCTGATGACAGAAAATCATTTGTATGACAACAACCTTGGCATTGGTCTACCTACTACAACAAAATCCTTTGAATTAAAGCTTCAAAAAATGTTGATGAAACTGCGTAAAGAAGTTGCTGAAAAGTATGAAGTTCCTCCTTATGCTGTTTTTGAAGAGGCATCAATTAATGACATGCTTATCAAGTATCCCATAACAATTGAAGAACTAAAGAACATTCATGGGGTAGGCGAGGGTAAAGCCAATAAATTTGGTAGGCCCTTTATAGATTTAATCAATTTATACGTAAAGGATAATGATATCACAAGACAAGAGGATTTAGTTATTAAAACCACGGGGGCAAATTCAGCACTTAAACTATTCATTATACAAAATATTGACAGGAAGTTACCTATTAGAGATATCGCAGATGCCAAAGGAATGGGGCTGTCTAATTTTCTTGACCAATTGGAGACCATTGTTTTTTCTGGAACCAAAGTAAATATCCAATACGCAATCGATGATCTTTTTGATGAGGATCAGCAAGATGAACTTTACGAATACTTTATGGAAGCGGAAAACAATGATATACAAGAAGCTGTTGAAGAATTTGATGGTGACTATGAAGAGGAAGATTTACGTATTTTCAGGATTAAATTTATGAGTGAGGTCGCAAACTAATTTTTTTATTTTACATTCGCAGGCATTAAAAAATACTTATGAATGACAGTATATTTGCTGTTCTCACAACATCACGGGGAACAATTAAAATTCGTTTAACGTATGAAGAAACACCTGGAACGGTTGGTAATTTTGTTGCCCTTGCAGAAGGTAAACTAAAGAATTCCCATAAACAAAAGGGAAGTCCATACTATGATGGCATGATTTTCCACCGAGTAATAGAAAATTTTATGATTCAAGGTGGATGTCCAGAGGGTACTGGCGTTAGTGGTCCAGGTTATAAATTTGATGACGAATTCCATCCAGATCTCAAGCATGACAAGCCAGGTGTTTTGTCCATGGCAAATTCAGGACCAGATTCGAACGGAAGTCAATTTTTTATTACCCATAACGAAACTCCTTGGCTAGACGGTAAACATACTGTTTTCGGTTTTGTTGTTGAAGGCCAGGATGTTGTTGATCTTACAGCACAAGGAGATAAAATTGAATCACTTATTATTGAACGCATTGGTAAGAAAGCATCGGCCTTTAATGCTTTGGAAAGCTTTAAACTTTTTGAATCCAACAGAGAGCAACGTTTAATTGAAGCAATTCAAGCACAAGAAAAAGCACTTGAAAAAGTATCTGTTGGTTTTAAAAAAACTTCTTCGGGATTGCGTTATCAGTTTATTACACGCGGTGATGGTGTGGCTTCTGAAAAAGGAAAAACTGTTTCTGTTCATTACAAGGGACAACTTTTAGATGGAACTGTTTTTGATTCATCTTACAAAAGAAATCAACCATTTGAATTCACACTTGGAACAGGCCAAGTAATCCCCGGTTGGGATGAAGGTATTCAACTGTTATCGGTAGGGGATAAGGCACGATTGGTTATTCCTAGCAACCTGGGATATGGCGCCAGAGGAGCTGGAGGAGTAATACCTCCAGATGCTACACTTATTTTTGACGTAGAATTGATAGGCGTAAGCTAAACTTTCCACTTTATGTTACAACCTAGACTGGGTTTTTGAAGTGTATCAATTGTTTTTTTTGAAAGTAGGGCATCCATTGCAGTACGCAAATCTTTTCCTGTGACAGGTAAATCGTTTTTAGGTCTTGAGCTGTCCATTTGACCGCGATATACCAAGGTTTTTTCTTCATTAAAAAGATAAAAATCTGGTGTACAAGCAGCATCATATTTTTTAGCTACATCTTGGGTTTCGTCATATAAATACGGAAAAGTAAAGATATATTTTTCTGCTGTTTTTTTCATAAATACCGGATCGTCACTGGGATAGTTTACCACATCATTACTAGAAATGGCTACAAATCCAATTCCGGAGTATTGATAATCTTTAGCCATAGCAACTATTCCTTCTAATACATGGATAACGTATGGGCAATGGTTGCATATAAACATTACAACGGTACCTTTTGCTCCGCTGATATTATCATAGGAGTATGCTTTGCTATCTATGGTATTGGGCAATAAAAAATTAGGAGCTTGGGTACCCAATGCCAACATGTTTGATGGAGTACGTGCCATTTTTTCAAAAGTAGTAATTTAATATTATCAAATAACTTCAACTTTTTTTATTTTTTAAAAGGGAAACAGATTTGGCTAAAATTGATTTAAATTTTTAAAACTAGATTTTATCATCTTCTGAACGTTGTTCTTCGTAAAGTTCTTTGTAGTATCCCGCTTTACTGACAAGGTCTTCATGAGTACCGTATTCAGCAATTTCTCCGTCTTTCAGTATCAGAATATAATCTGCGTTTTTAGCAGATGAAACCCTGTGACAAACAATTACAGTTGAAGTGTCTTTATTGTTTTCTCTAAGTCCATTTAATATTGCCTCCTCTGTTTCTGTGTCAACTGCTGATAGGCAATCGTCTAACAAAAGAATTTTTGGTC
This sequence comes from Flavobacteriaceae bacterium, assembly GCA_002698745.1. Lineage (GTDB taxonomy): Bacteria > Bacteroidota > Bacteroidia > Flavobacteriales > Flavobacteriaceae > UBA7446. The sequence goes on along the minus strand of PAAD01000022.1, from coordinate 10,693 downwards.
TTTTTATTAGGGCGCGTGCAATGGATACTCGTTGCTTTTGACCACCAGAAAGAGTAATGCCCCGTTCACCTAGCATGGTTTCATATCCTCTTTTAAAATCAACAATATTGGAGTGTACTGATGCTTGTTTTGCTGCTTTTTCAATTTCTAGCTTATTAGCGTTGGGCTTGCCAAAGCTTATGTTATGCGCTATCGTGTCTGAAAACAGGAAAGGTTGTTGTGGTACAACACCCATGATTTCACAAATGTCTTTTTGCGCGTATTCTTCCAAAGAGAAATCACCCAAAGAAACTTTGCCAGAATTCGGTAAATAGGTTTTAGATAATAGTTGTAAGATTGTTGTTTTACCAGATCCTGTAGGTCCCATTACAGCAAGAGTCTTTCCTGATTGTAGCTTGAAGGACACGTTCTTTAGCGCTTTAACTCCCGTATCGTCATATGTGAAATTAACATTATCAAAGCTGATGTTAAAGTTTGACAGTTTTTTTGTGGCCTTTATGCAATCTTGAATATCGGGTTTTTGGCTCAAGAATTCATTGATACGTTTTTGAGAAGCTTCGGCTTGTTGCACAATTGAGGTTACCCAACCAACGGTAGCTACTGGCCAAGTGAGCATATTCACATAAATAATAAATTCGGCCAAAACACCCAGTTCTATTTGCCCATTAATGTATTGGTTTCCACCAATGAAAATAACTAATACATTACTGATTCCAATCAGTAAAATCATTAAGGGGAAAAACCAAGCTTGCACCTTTACCAATGACATGTTTTTGTTTCTGCTTTCTTTTGATATTGATACCATGCCTGAAGTCCTATTTCTCTCAATAGCGTAGGATTTAATGACATTGATTCCGCTAAATGACTCTTGACTAAAAGCTGACAGTTTCGAGAGCATTTGCTGTACCAGCGTGCTTCGCTCGTGTATAGCTCTGCTAAGTCGATATATAAGAAAAGATAATATCGGAAGCGGTAAGAGAGTGTATAAGGTAAGTTTTGGTGCTACGCTAACCATGTAGCTGATTACTATAATAAAAAGAGTGACTGTATTAATGCTGTACATTAGTGCTGGCCCTACATACATGCGCACCCTTGATACGTCTTCACTAATTCGGCTCATTAAGTCACCAACACGGTTTTGTTTGAAGAAACGCAAGGAAAGTTTTTGATAGTGGTCGTATACATTGTTTTTTAGATCGTATTCAATATGTCTAGAAACATTGATTATAGTTTGACGCATGCTAAAGGTAAATAATCCAGATATAAGTGCTGCACCAATAATTAACGCAATATTGGTTAAGAGTAATATTTTAATATCGGTCAAATTCGCCTCCCCACTTCTTATAAACTGTTCAATAGCAGTAATTGAATCTCCGACTAGGCTAGGAGCAACAACAGCAAATACACGTGAGGACACAGTAAATAACAATCCTAGAAGTATCAGAAATCGATATTTTTTTAGATAACGGTTAAGATATTGAAGCGCTCGCAAATATTTTTTTTACGAATATAGGATTTTAGGTCTTTGCATCAAATCTTATAAATAATCATTTAAAATGCCCTATTTTTGGATATTATAACGTTCTTATTAATGATTACTCGTCGTCACTTACGTACTAAAGTTATGCAAGCATTATATGCTCAGCAATTTGACCCTTCAGAGAACCTTAAAGTTGGAGAATCATGGATTTTGAAAAGCAGTAAGGACTTTTACCTCCTTTACATTACACTTCTTGATTTGTTCCGTGAGCTACATGATTGTGGGTATGCCCTTTATGAAAAAAATATAAAAAAGCATCTTTATGTTGATGAACACGAAACAAACCCCAAATTTTTTAGCAACAAAGCGCTTTTGGCATTATGTGAGAATAACGTTCTTGCAGCACAGGTCAAAAAGCATAAGCTTAACTATTGGAAAAATCATGAAGAATATGTACGATTGATTTGGGATGAAATCGTTGGTTCAAAGATTTATCAAAAATACCTCAAGGCTGAAACCAATAGTCTTGAGGAAGATCAAAATTTTTTGGTAAAGCTTTTCACCAAGGTTATAGCTCCTTTCGATCGATTAGGCGAGTTTATGGAGGAAGTTAACATTTCTTGGGTTGATGACGCCCCTCTTGCCAATACAATAGTTCGAGACAACCTTAAATGTATTGCTAACCCCGATGCAATAATTACCATTTTATATAAAGATAAAGAGGATCGAGAATTCTCACTTGAGCTTTTTCGAAAAGTAGTACTCAATAAACAGGAACTAATTGACGAAATAAAAGGGCGAACACCAAATTGGGATCCCAATCGTATTGCCCAATTGGATTTCACCTTACTGCTTATGGCATTAGCAGAATTGCTTTATTTTCCTTCAATTCCAGTGAATGTTACAATAAACGAATATTTGGAAATTGCAAAGGAATATGCCACGCCAAAAAGTAGCATGTTTGTTAATGGTGTACTAGATAATGTGGTAAAAGATATGACCAAGCAAAAACGCATCCGTAAAAATGTGCGTGGAATGCAGTAATATGTTTATTTTTGAAAAAATTATATAAAATGAAATCATTTGTTCTGGCCTTAGTTGCCTTATTAGCCTTGGGTTGCTCACAAAGTGCCTCAAATAAAGTTAAACAAGAAAATGTTGCAGAGGCTGCAGCAAAACAAAAAGCCATTGTGGATTTACCCGTGATGACATTTGATAGAACAGAACACAATTTTGGCACCATAAATGAGGGAGATATTGTTGAAACTTCTTTTGTGTTTACAAACACAGGAAATAGCGATCTCATGATTTCGGATGCCCGTGGAAGTTGTGGATGTACAGTTCCTGAATACCCAAAAAATACACCAATTGCACCAGGTGAAACGAGAGATATTAAAGTAAAGTTTGATTCTGCCAACAAGCCCGGTAACCAAACAAAAACAGTAACTCTAACCAACAATACGGAACGTGGTCGTGATATTATTCGTATTAGGACAATGGTTACTGCTGATCCTGTAAAAGAACAACAGCGCCAAGAGGCACGTAAACAAATTAACCAATAATTATGCAAATTCTTCAGGCAACTGGTGGAGGAAACTTCACAATGTTAATCCTCATGTTTGGGGTCATGTTTTTGTTTTTGATTTTACCTCAACAACGAAGAGCTAAAAGAGAACGAAAATTTAAGAATGCACTTAAAAAAGGAGATCTTGTTGTGACCAAAGGCGGTATTCACGGAAAGATTATTGAAGTAAACGACAGCAATGATACTTGTGTTATTGAAACCATGGCTGGCAAGGTAAAAATGGAACGAAGTTTTATTTCCAACGAGTTGAGTAAGCACCGCACAACCCCTGCTAAAAAACAAAATAATAAGTAGATTCTCGTAAAATCATAACAGGCAGCTGTTTTTTTATTTTATGTACAAATGTTTAATACGTCCTGTTCTTTTTCTTTTTGATCCAGAGGGCGTGCACTATTTTTCTTTTGCTGCAATACGCCTTTTGCACCGTATTCCTTTTATGGGATTGGTTTTTCGTACTTTTTTTACTTACAAAGTTCCAACACTAGAACGTGAAGTTTTTGGACTTCAATTTCCTAATCCTGTCGGCTTAGCTGCTGGTTTTGACAAAGACGCCAAGCTTTATCATGAACTCTCAAATTTTGGCTTTGGTTTTATTGAAATTGGAACAGTCACACCTAAACCGCAAGACGGCAATCCCAAACCACGTTTATTTCGCCTAAAGCAAGATGAAGGCATAATCAATCGAATGGGATTTAACAATGAAGGAGTGGTAGCTGCTGCAAAACGACTTAAGAAAAACAAAGGGGTCCTTATTGGTGGCAATATCGGCAAGAACAAAAACACACCCAACAATCAGGCACAAGAAGATTACCTAATTTGTTTTGACACCCTGTTTGATGTGGTGGATTATTTTGTGGTTAATGTGAGTTCACCCAATACACCAAACCTGCGAGACTTACAAGATAAAGAACCTTTGACAAGTCTTTTAAATGTTTTGCAAAAGCGCAACGCTAACAAAGCTTCACGCAAACCTATACTACTAAAAATTGCTCCTGATTTAAGTAATTCTCAATTGGATGATATTATTGATATCGTTTCAGACACACAAATAGACGGCGTTATTGCTACCAATACCACCTTGTCACGCTCAGAATTAAAGAGCAGTACTAAATTAACCGATAAAGCTGGTGGCTTGAGTGGAAAACCACTCAGAAGACGCAGCACGGAAGTCATTTCATATTTACACACCCAAAGCAAGGCAGCTTTTCCAATTATTGGTGTAGGCGGTATACATACTGCTGATGATGTACAAGAAAAACTAGCTGCTGGGGCATCTCTGGTGCAGCTATATACAGGCTTTGTTTACGAAGGACCTGCCGTAGTAAAACGAATTAATTGCGCTATCAAATAGTACCATTTTATACGAAGTAATTCGCGATTCCCAATTTACAAAAACAATAAATCTTTTTTCATTTTAGAGGATGTTAAATTTGTAGCTAAATTATTTATTATATTTATTTAAACTCTAAAAAATAAATTAAAAAATGAAAACTTCAAAAGTATATACCTCCCTTTTTGCATCTCTTATATTGTTGATCTTTTCGTGTACTTTGGAGCTAGATCAAAACAAATTACTCAAAGCTTGGACAGGTCCTTATATGGGCACACCTGCCTTTGATAAGATGCGAGTTAAAGACGTAAAGCCCGCTATGCTTAAAGCTATGCAGCTAAATTTGCAAGAAATTGATGCCATTACAGAAAATCCTGAAAAACCAAGCTTTGAAAATACCATTGAGGCCATAGAACGCTCAGGAAAAGTTTTGGATCAAGCTTTTGTATATTATGGAATATTTAGTAGTAATAAGTCTTCACCCGCATTTAGAGAAGTGCAAACAGAACTTGCGCCACTGTTTTCAGAGTTTCAATCTAAAATCATTCAAAACGAGAAGCTTTTTCAACGTATCAAATCCGTATATGAAGCTACAAAAACAAATCCACTTGAAGAAGATCAACAACGTGTGGTTGAACTAACCTATCAGCGTTTTGCCATGAACGGTGCTAATTTAGACGACGAGAAAAAGGAACGTTATGCAGCGATAAACAAAGAACTTTCTACGCTATATACCAAGTTTTCAAATAACATTTTGCATGATGAAGAAAACTATGTTACATACCTCACAGATAATCAGTTAGGGGGACTTCCAGATGATTTTGTTAAGTCTGCTGCTCGGATAGCTGATGGTAAGGGGAGGGCAGGAAAATATGCAGTTACCAACACCCGTTCTTCAATGGATCCCTTTTTGACCTATTCAACCGAAAGAGATTTACGCAAACAAGTATGGACGAATTATTATGCCCGTGGAGATAATGATGACACATACGATAATAAAGAAATCATTGCGCAAATATTAAAACTACGTCGTGAGCGTGTTGGTCTACTTGGGCACAAAAATTATGCTGAATGGCGCTTACAAAACCGTATGGCAAAAAATCCAGAGAACGCCATGGCACTTATGCAAGCCGTTTGGCCTGCAGCCATTGCTCGTGTTGCTGAAGAAGTAGCCGACATGCAAGCTCTGTCAGATACCAATGGAGATGACATTACAATAGCTGCTTGGGACTACCGTTTTTATGCCGAGAAAGTTCGCAAAGCAAGGTATGATTTAGATTCAGATGAGGTAAAACAATACCTACAATTAGACAAGCTAACGGATGCCATGCACTATGTTGCTGGTCGTTTGTTTGGCTATGGCTTTTCACCAGTTCCTGAAAGAACGGTTTCTGTATTCCATGAAGATGTTAAGGTATGGGAAGTAATTGACAATGATTCAGGTGATCACATTGGGTTGTGGTATTTAGATCCTTATGCAAGAGAGGGTAAGCGCTCTGGCGCTTGGGCGACTACCTATAGAAGCTTTTCAACCTTTGACGGAAAAACAAACGTGTTGGCATCCAACAATTCAAACTTTGTTAAGCCAGCACCTGGTGAAGCCTTGCTCATTTCTTGGGATGATGCAACTACCTTCTTCCACGAATTTGGTCATGCCTTACACTTTTTTGCTTCCGAAGTGCGATACCCAACACTAAACGTAGGAGTTAGAGACTATACCGAATTTCAATCACAGCTATTAGAGCGGTGGTTATCCACAGACGAAGTAATTGATCAGTTTTTGGTACATAAAGATACAGGATCGCCTATGCCAGATGCATTGGTAACAAAAATCAAAAAGGCGGCAACATTTAATCAAGGGTTTGCCACCACTGAATATTTAGCATCCGCGCTCATGGATATGAAACTCCATTTGGCAGATTCAACGGGTTTTGATGTAGGTGCTTTTGAGCGTAAAACTTTGGCTGCATTAAACATGCCAAAGGAATTACCAATGCGTCACAGGACCCCTCATTTTGGACATGTATTTTCTGGCGAAGGATATGCTACGGCATATTACGGCTATATGTGGGCAGATGTATTAACAGCCGATGCTTCTGAAGCATTTAGAGAGGCACCAGGGGGCTTTTATGACGCAGCAATGTCAGAAAAATTAGTGAAATATCTATTCGCACCACGCAACTCCATTGATCCCGTTGAAGCATATAGGTTATTTAGAGGAAGAGATGCCACTATCGATGCTTTAATGCGCGCTAGAGGATTTCCTTTAACTCCGTAACATTGTGCTCAAAGTATTTTAAACAGCAAAATGTTGCACTATAATGTAAATAGTTGCATTGTTAGCTGGATTATTTTAGTATTTTCGGGAAAAACTATTTTATGGTTGATTTGGCTTATCGTTCACTAGCAGATTATAAACAAGCAAAACAACAGGCTTCAGCACAACCAGAAGGTTTTTGGGAAGATATTGCAAATCAATTTGAATGGCATCAAAAATGGAATAAGGCTCTAACGTTTGACTTTCATAAACCAGAAGTAAAGTGGTTTTTGGGGGGTAAACTAAACATTACCGAAAACTGCTTAGATCGCCATGTTAAAACGCAGCCAAATCGAACGGCAATTATCTTCGAGCCAAACGATCCAAAAGAAACTGCGCAACATATTTCATATAAGGAATTACACAGCCGTGTTTGTCGCGTAGCTAATATGCTAAAGAAAAATGGTGCAAAAAAAGGGGACAGGATATGTCTTTATATGCCCATGGTTCCAGAATTGGCTGTGACCGTTTTGGCATGTGCGCGTATTGGTGCCATTCACTCTGTAGTATTTGCAGGTTTTTCTGCTGCTGCATTAGCAGCGAGAATAAACGATGCCGATTGTATCATGTTGGTGACTGCCGACGGGGGATTTCGAGGAGCTAAAGTTACGCCGTTAAAAGATATTGCTGACGAAGCTTTAACCCATTGTAAAAGCATAAATACTTCAATTGTGCTTAAACGTACAGGTCAAGAGGTAGCTTGGAATGATATTGATGTTTGGTGGCACGAAGCATTAGCGGAAGTGGACGACCTTTGCCCTGCTGAAATCATGGATAGCGAAGACCCTTTATTTATTTTATATACTTCTGGCTCTACCGGAAAACCCAAAGGAATGGTTCATACATGTGGTGGATATATGGTTTATACCGCATACTCCTTTCAAAACGTTTTTCAATATGAAAAAGGGGATATTTATTGGTGTACTGCCGATATCGGTTGGATTACAGGACATTCTTATATACTATATGGTCCTTTGGCTGTAGGCGCAACCACGGTCATGTTTGAAGGAGTTCCTTCATACCCTGGGTATGATCGTTTTTGGGAAGTCTGTGCCAAACACAAGGTTAATCAGTTTTATACAGCACCTACTGCTATACGTGCTTTGCAAAAGCACCCAGTAGATTTGGTCAGTAAACACGATTTGTCTTCACTAAAAGTTTTAGGTTCTGTTGGAGAACCCATTAATGCGGAAGCATGGCATTGGTATGACGATAACGTTGGTAAAAATAATTGTCCCATTGTGGATACATGGTGGCAAACCGAAACAGGTGGTATATTGATAACCTCACTAGCGGGTATAACAGAACAGAAACCTACCTATGCTACACTTCCAATGCCAGGTATTCAAGCGGTTTTGTTGGACAACGAAGGCAATGAATTGGTTTGTAAAAACGAAGGTATATTAGCCATTAAACACCCATGGCCATCTATTGCCCGTACCATTTGGGGCGACCACGAACGTTATAAAAATGTTTATTTCAGTGCCTATCCTGGTTATTATTTTCCCGGGGATGGTGCTTTACGTGATGCGGAAGGCAATTATCGTATAACAGGTAGGGTAGATGATGTGGTAATTGTTTCAGGGCATAACCTTGGAACGGCACCTATTGAAAATGCATTGAACGAACATCCTAATGTTGTTGAAAGCGCAGTTGTTGGTTTTCCCCACGATATAAAAGGTAATGCGCTACACGCATTTGTCATTACTAAAGATGCAGTATATGATAACGAAGCATTGGTCACAGCGTTACGTGCTTTGGTGGCTAAAACAATTGGTCCCATAGCAAAGCCAGACCGAATTCAAGTAGTAAGCGGACTTCCTAAAACTCGAAGTGGTAAAATCATGCGTCGTATATTGCGTAAGCTAGCTTCAGGTGAATTCGATCAATTGGGTGATGTTTCAACATTGTTAAATCCGGATGTGATAGAAAATATTAAGAGAAATAATTAAACTTCTCTCCGTTCTTAACTGTTTGTAGCGTTTCGTATATAAGTTTGATTACATTTTCAACGTCCTCTTGGTGTACCATTTCAACCGTAGTGTGCATGTATTTTAGCGGCAATGAAATAAGCGCCGAAGGCACACCGCCGTTACTGTAAGCAAAGGCATCGGTATCTGTCCCGGTATATCTTGAGGAGGCCAAACGTTGGAAGGGAATTTTCTTTGATTCTGCTGTATCAATAATGCGATCGCGTAATAACTGCTGAACGGCGGGTGCGTAAGAGATTACTGGTCCTTTTCCAATCATGTTATCCCCTTGTTTTTTTGGATCAATCATAGGTGTCGAGGTGTCATGACAAACGTCTGTTACTATAGCTACGTCTGGTTTGATAGTCTGTGTAATCATCTCAGCTCCTCTTAGTCCTATCTCTTCTTGCACGGAATTGGTTACATATAGTCCAAAAGGTAATTCAATCTTGTTTTCTTTCAACAACCGTGCTACTTCGGCAATCATAAAGCCTCCAATGCGGTTGTCCAGGGCACGGCACACAAATTTATTTTTATTCAGTACTTGAAAAGTATCGGGATAGGTAATTACGCAACCTACATGGATGCCCATTTTTTCTACTTCTTCTTTTTTTGCAGCTCCAACATCAATAGTAATATTTTCAAGTTTTGGTGTTTCTTCCTTTCCGGCCATTCGAGTGTGAATAGCAGGCCAACCAAACACTCCTTTAACTATGCCTTTCTTTGTGTGGATGTTTACCCATTTAGACGGAGCAATCATATGGTCGCTACCCCCGTTTCTGATCACGGAAATTAAACCCTTCTCCGATATATAGTTTACATACCAAGAGATTTCGTCTGAATGGGCTTCAATAACTACTTTAAATTTGGCTTTTGGGTTGATAATACCAACCGCAGTACCGTAGGTGTCGGTCATAAACTTATCAACGTAGGGTTCTAGATAGTCCATCCAAATTTTTTGACTTTCCCATTCATATCCAGTTGGGGCTGGGTTGTTAAGATATTTTTTTAAAAATGTGCGTGATTTTTTATTTAAAATATTATCCATTGTGATTTTTTAATTAAGTCTGCTAAATTACAACATATAGGTAAAACAATCTTATTACTTTTGGATGCATGAATAAATTATTATATCCATTAGTTTTAATTTTAGCTTGCAGTGTATATGGACAGCAAAGTCGAACAGTATATGTAATTGATGGAGACACTTTGACTAACCCTTATCTTGATTTAAATGAGGTGGTAGTGCTTCCAAATATTAAATTTAGGAGTTATGATGATTATGTCTCTTACTATAAACTTCAAAAACGTACCATAAAAGTGTATCCTTATGCTAAACTAGCATCTGAACGTTTAACAATTTTAAACCAACGGCTGGCTAATATCAAGCGCAAACGTGCCAAAAAACGTTACACTAAACGAGTGGAAAAATATTTAGAGTTTGAGTTTAAGGATGAATTAAAACGATTTTCTCGCTCAGAGGGACGTATTTTGATAAAACTTGTCCACAGGGAAACGGGCTTTACGGCCCATGAATTAATAAAAAATCTTCGCAATGGATGGCGTGCTTTTATCTATCAGACAACAGCAAAAATGTTTGATATTGATCTAAAAACTAGCTACAATACAACTGATGTCGAAGAAGATGCGTTAATAGAGTATATACTGCAAAAAGCATTTAATGAAGGTGTATTGGATCCAGGCCATAATAAAAGTAAATAAAGCTAGTTTGTAGGATTAGAAGGATTGTATATTTACAACCCGCAAAAGAACTGCATGTCAACTAAAAAAAAAAGATTTTATTTTTTTTTCATTGAGGGGTTGTGTAAACCGAAAAGCAGCGTATATTTGCAACCGCTTTCTAAAATGGAAGTACTTAAAAGTTCATTGAATTATTGAGAATGACAGCGCGTATTAATTGCGAAAGCATTTATAAATACGAATAGTAAAACAATCATGAGACAGCTCTAATTTGTCAATTTTTTTGTTGTTAATTTTATTTAAAGTTATA
>PAAD01000021.1 GCA_002698745.1 Flavobacteriaceae bacterium | reverse complement strand
CTCCAGAACTCAGCTTTTATATCCACAGAAGCTTGTCCATTCTCGTACTCCTTGCAAATGCTTGGTTGTTTGTAAGTGTGGTCAAAGAACAACTAGAAAAGTTTTTTATCAGAGTGATACTTTGGCTAATCGGAGGTGAAGTAGCACTTGGCATTGCCATGTTCTATTTCGACTTCCCATTCGCAACCCAACCACTACACCTAGTAGTAGCCACGCTGCTGTTTGGTGTACAACTCTACTGGATTTTACGCATTAAATTACACAACTATGATTTATCATTTTAGACTTATTTTAGACACCAAAGAAGACGTTTTTAGAGACATTGCACTTCAAGAAACGGACAACTTTGAAGATTTCCATAACGCCATCACACAAGCCTTTGGCTTTGGAGGTTCAGAAATGGCCATCTTCTATGAAAGCGATAAAGAATGGCAGCAAGGAGATTCGATTTCATTGTTTGACATTGGGGATGAAAGTGTTCGTCGTATGAGCGACACTCCGCTTAACTCCGTATTTCCCGATGTGTCAAAAATGCTTTACGTCTATGATTTTTTAAACTTATGGACCTTTTTTGTTGAGCTAATTGAAACCGATAAGCCAAAACCTGGAAACACCTACCCTATGCTTATTTATACCCACGGAGATGTTCCGGAAGAAGCCCCAGAAAAAACATTTAGTGCTGATAAAGATGCGTGGAATGATGATTCTGTTGAGGAAAATGGCCTAGACGAAGACATAGAAGATAGCTCCCAAGACTGGTATTAATTGTCCACACGAAGCATTTCGTGGTTTTCGTAGTTGCGCTTTACAAAATGAAATGAAGCGCGCATAATATCACCCATAGACTTACTCTTTTTAAACGATATCTGTTTGGTGAGTTCATAAACCTCCTCACGCAACTGTTCAATCTTATCAGGGGTTGAAATATGGTCGTTCAACATACATTTAAGTAAATGTGTTAACCTCGTCTCGTTACCTAAAATACGACGAGCTACAGTAGCCCGTTCCTCAATTTTATATTGGTCAATTGATGTTTTAGTCAAATGATCCTTAACAAGCATGACCATTTCGAAATTTTCCTTAAAAAACTGAGGGCGGTAAATCTTTAAATTACCTTCATAGCACTGCTGATCAAAATCAATGGCTCGGATTTTATAAATAACCTTATCAAAATCGTGAATGGGGATAATCAAATAATTGTAAGAACGCATATCACCCAGCAAACGTATCATGCAGCGCTCGTTGAATTTGACAAAAGATTTGGCTATTTGGTTACGTTCAGATTTACTGCATTTTGGTAAAAATTCTTTGATAAACTCATCACCTGGAATACCAGCAATATGCTCTTCAATAAGCGTATTCTTGTTCACCAAAAAGTTAAGGTTGTATGGTGAAAGCATATGCTCAAGCTCTAAGCCGTAAACTCGTGAAGCATCTGCTTTTTTTACATAGAAATAAATAAAATTGTCGTTTAACGTATTCCGCACTTTAATTCGAAATGGCTTTGAGTTACCAAAGGTGCAATAGTCTATGGCATCTACACTTAAGTAGGGAATGGTCATGGCACTTCCGTCTGAATGCAGCAAGGCATAAACGCGCTTTAGCTGCTCGTCTATTTCCTTACGGTCGCTGTCTGAGTAAAACACTCGCACCCACAAGCTATCTTGGTCGTGCTTATTCATCACCGCCACTGAACCTGAAAAGCGAAGCAAATCATCGTAAAATACTGGGATTTGATAAGCCCGTGAGTACAATTCCAAATAATCCCCAAGGAATGGATTGATGGGGTATGTTGGTTTTTTTTTTGTAATTAGCATATCGCTCATGAGAACAAAGTTAAAACATTGCGTAACAAAAACAGCCTCGCTGCGTTATTACAACTATGGAAACCATTCTAAACGTAAATGAACTGACCAAAAAATTTGGTCATATAACAGCTGTAAATCAACTTAGCTTTTCCATAGAAAAAGGTAATATATATGGGATGTTGGGGCCAAACGGAAGTGGCAAATCAACAACTCTAGGAATGATTCTTAATGTGGTCAATCCAACCGGAGGGAATTTTTCTTGGTTTGGCGGAACCCAAAGCACATATCAAGCACTAAAGCGTGTAGGGGCTATAATCGAACGACCCAATTTCTATCCATTTATGACGGCAGCGAAAAACTTACGATTGGTTTGTAGGATAAAGGAAGTACCCCAATCCAAAATTGAAGAAAAACTCGAATTGGTGGATTTGTTAGATCGAAAACATGACAAATTTAAAACCTATTCCGTCGGGATGAAGCAGCGACTGGCCATTGCCTCCGCCTTGCTCAACGATCCCGAAATTCTCATTCTTGACGAACCCACCAACGGGCTAGATCCTAAAGGAATTGCACAGGTTAGGGATATCATTTTTAAAATTGCTGCCAAAGGCACCACCATTCTACTGGCCTCCCATCTTTTGGACGAGGTAGAAAAAGTATGCTCGCATGTGCTGGTATTGCAAAAAGGCAAACAAATCTATTTTGGGCCTGTAACCGCATTGACCACCGACCATGGGTATTTTGAGCTTGATGCAACTGACGATGCTGCCTTACTGGAAGCCTTAGAAGAAAACAAACACATTAAGACAGTAGAACGACAAGGTACATTGGTATTTGCTTTCCCCAATAAAGCGCTAGAAATTGAAACCTTAAGCAAGGCACTGACTAGCAAAGGAATTGTACTGACACATTTGGCAAAAAAACACAAAAGCCTAGAAGAACAGTTCTTAATTCTAACCAAAAAAAATAAGCGATGAAACGATTGTTTTTAATTGAATTCGAAAAGCTACGTGCCAATCGCTCAAGCCGCATCCTGATTGGTGCTTATTTTATATTGCTCACCTCAATTGCGCTTATTGCTGCCATTAAGTTTGACATTGGCCCCATAAAGTTTCATATGGCAGAGCAAGGCATCTTTAACTTCCCTTATATATGGCATTTTAACGCTTATATAGGCGCATGGTTTAAGATATTCTTAGCCGTGGTTATCGTTTCCATGACAGCAAACGAATACAGCAACAAAACCATCAAGCAAAACCTGATAGACGGACTTAGCAAACGTGAGTTTCTACATTCCAAGTGGGTGATGATTTTTTCCCTTGCCGCCATATCTACATTATTTATTTTTGTAGTCTCCATGATACTTGGGCTGATTTATTCGAATTACAACGAATTTTCCATCATCATACAAGACTTGGAATACCTGGTTGCATATTTCATTAAACTGATGGCTTTTTTTGGCTTCTGTTTGTTTTTAGGTACAGCAATAAAACGATCGGCTTTTGCCCTTGGCTTCTTGGGTATATGGCAGATGTTTGAGGGCTTTTGCTATGGCATGCTCAAATGGCAGTCGCCAGAATGGTTAAATGCAGAAGATGTATTCCGCATTTTTCCGCTTAATGCCATGAGCAATTTGGTGCGCGAACCTTTTTCACGCCTCTCTGCGGTAAGTAACCTAGCAGAGCAAGTAGGCGGACAAATGACCAAGAACACAAACGTACAACTTTTGGACATGCTAATTGTATCGGCTTGGTGCTATATTTTTTATGCATTGACATATCACATATTAAAACGCCGTGACCTCTAAGTTTTTGCTATTTTTGGCAAGCTATGGAGTTTCAACTTGTTTCTGACTTTAAACCCACTGGAGATCAACCCGCTGCCATTAGTCAATTGGCGCAAGGCCTTGCCTCCCATGACAAATTCCAAACCCTGTTGGGTGTTACGGGATCGGGAAAGACCTTTACGGTAGCCAATGTGATTGCGGAAACCCGCCGACCTACGCTCGTACTGGCACATAACAAAACCCTAGCAGCCCAGCTCTATTCTGAATTCAAGCAATTCTTTCCCAACAATGCGGTAGAGTATTTTGTTTCCTATTACGACTACTACCAGCCCGAGGCCTATATCCCTTCAACAGGCACCTATATTGAAAAAGACTTGTCTGTTAACGATGAGATTGAAAAGCTGCGTTTAAGCACTACCTCTGCTCTTCTATCTGGACGTAGGGATGTAATTGTAATTGCTTCTGTTTCTTGTTTATACGGAATAGGAAATCCCGTGGAATTCAAAAAGAATGTCATTGACATTGAAGTGGACCAAGTCATTCCCAGAACAAAATTTTTACATCAATTGGTGCAAAGCCTATATGCACGCACCACTGCCGACTTCCTGCACGGCAACTTTCGTGTAAATGGAGATATTGTTGATGTTTTCCCAAGCTATGCTGACCATGCCTTTAAGATACACTTTTTTGGAGATGAAATTGAAGCCATTGAAGTATTTGACCCTCTGACTGGCAACGTAAAAGAGAACTTTGACAAACTGACTATTTACCCTGCCAATATGTTTGCCACCTCTCCCGAGGTACTGCAAAACGCCATTCACCAAATTCAAGATGATTTGACGGCGCAAGTGGACTACTTTAAAGGTGTTGGCAAACACCTTGAAGCCAAGCGTCTGGAGGAGCGCACCAATTTTGATTTGGAAATGATACGTGAACTGGGCTACTGCTCAGGGATTGAAAACTATTCTCGTTACATAGACGGACGTGCACCTGGCACCAGACCCTTCTGTTTGTTGGACTACTTTCCAAAAGATTTTTTGATGGTCGTTGATGAAAGCCACGTAACGCTATCTCAAGTACATGCCATGTATGGTGGGGATAGAAGCAGAAAAGAAAACTTGGTTGAATTTGGCTTCCGCCTGCCTGCAGCCATGGACAACAGACCGTTGAAGTATGAAGAATTTGAACAGTTACAGCAACAGGTGATTTATGTGAGTGCTACTCCATCAGATTATGAACTTGAAAAAACGGCAGGAGTGTATGTAGAGCAATTGATTCGTCCAACAGGACTTCTTGATCCAATCATTGAAGTACGTTCAAGCTTAAATCAAATTGATGATTTGGTTGAAGAGATTCAACAACGGGCAGAAAAAGACGAACGGGTATTGGTTACCACACTAACCAAGCGCATGGCAGAAGAATTAACCAAGTATTTGTCGCGTATATCCATTCGTTGTCGCTATATCCACAGTGATATTGACACCCTAGAACGGGTAGAAATCATGCACGATTTACGCAAAGGACTTTTTGATGTACTGATTGGTGTCAACCTATTAAGGGAAGGTCTTGACCTTCCAGAGGTATCGTTAGTTGCTATTTTGGACGCTGACAAAGAGGGATTTCTAAGATCAGCGCGTTCGCTTACCCAAACGGTTGGTCGTGCTGCTAGAAACCTAAATGGTAAGGCCATTATGTATGCAGATAACGTTACCAAGAGCATGAAAAAGACCATTGACCAAACTCATTATCGCCGCGAAAAGCAAATGGCATACAACGATCGTCACAACATTACGCCACAAGCGCTAAACAAGGCATTAGAAGAAGCCTTTGATCGCAGTACAGTTGCAGATGATTATATCAAAAGAGAATCAGCTGAACCCATTGAATATTTAACCAAAGAGCAGCTGCAAGCTCGGATACGTCAGACCCGTAACTATATGGAAAAAGCCGCGATGGATATGGATTTTATCAAGGCGGCTAATTTTAGGGATGAAATTGAACGCATCCAAAACCAACTTAAAACATTGGCTTAGCTATTTAATAGCTTAGTTTATTTCAATCTGCTTTTTTGGTTCTGGAATGGCCTCCTCATGTTTAGGGAGGTTAATTGTCATAATACCATTTTCGTACTTTGCCTTGATTCCTTCGAAGTCGATTGTTTCTGGTAATCTAAAACTGCGTTGGAAATTATCGTATCGAAACTCACGTCTTGTGTATTGCTCCGTATTTGATTTGTCCTCGTGTTTAAATTCACTTGAAATTGTTAACACATGGTCGTCTAACTCTACATTAAAGTCTTTGCGGGTTTTACCGGGTGCAGCCAATGCCAATTCAAAATTTGTGTCAGTTTCTGATATATTCACTGAGGGAATATATGACCGGTTTGACAAACCTGAAAAGGGTGTGTCGCTTCCAAAAAATTCATCTAACAAAGATGGAAATAAAGGGTTTGATGTTCTTCGTATTAAATTCATAATGTTAAGTTTTAAATGTTGTACATCTAATCAATGGCAATTTGTATACCAATTTAATTATAAGGACATTTTGTCAGTATGTAGTGGTTATAAACTGACTTTTTGTCAATTATCAGAGTGCCTCCTGAACCTTGTCGGCAGCTTCTTGGAATAAAATAGCACTCTGAACATCTAGACTTGAGTCGTCTATAAGCTGTTTTGCAATGTCGGCATTGGTGCCTTGCAAACGCACAATGATAGGTACTTGAATCGCATCACCCATGTTTTTATAAGCATCAATAATGCCCTGCGCCACACGGTCACAGCGTACAATGCCACCAAAAATATTTACTAAAATAGCCTTTACATTAGGGTCTTGAAGTATTATGCGGAAAGCAGCTTCTACACGAGCTGCATCAGCCGTGCCACCAACATCTAGGAAGTTGGCAGGATCACCACCTGCTTGCTTGATCAAATCCATGGTCGCCATGGCCAATCCTGCTCCGTTTACCATACAACCTACATTGCCGTCCAACTGAACGTAGTTGAGTCCCACCTCACGTGCTGCCACATCAGTTGGGTTTTCTTCACGGATATCGCGCATGGCGGCAAAATCAGGATGACGGAATAATGCATTATCGTCTAACGTAACCTTAGCATCAACAGCAATGATTTTATCGTCAGAGGTTTTTAATACCGGGTTGATTTCAAATAAGGTAGCATCTGCACCCACATAAGCCTTGTATAAGGCCGACACAAACTTTACCATGCCTTTAAATGCAAGGCCCGATAGGTTAAGATTAAAGGCAATCTTGCGTGCCTGAAAAGCCAACAAACCTACGTTTGGATTAATTTCTTCTGTGAAAATAAGTTCTGGTGTTTCTTCAGCCACTTTTTCGATATCCATTCCACCTTCAGTAGAATACATAATCATATTACGCCCTGTGGTACGGTTGAGCAATATAGAGATATAAATTTCTTCGGGTTCCGAGTTGCCAGGATAATAGACGTCTTCAGCAACAAGCACTTGGTGTACTTTCTTTCCTTCGGCTGTGGTTTGTGGGGTAACTAACTGCATTCCAATAATTTCTTCCGAAATCCGAGCAACTTCTTCCAAAGACATGGCAAGCTTTACTCCTCCTCCTTTTCCGCGACCGCCAGCGTGTACCTGTGCTTTAATCACATACCAACTAGTTCTCGTTTCTTCAGTTAATTGCTTCGCTGCAGCAATCGCTTCTTCTGGTGTTGTAGCTACTATTCCGCGTTGTACGCCTACACCAAACTTAGCTAAAATCTCTTTTCCTTGAAATTCGTGTACGTTCATTGATATAAATTATTGGTTGCAAAAATAGGCAATCAATCGAGCTTATAACCACACTAAGACAAAACTTGTTTGTTATATTTATAACATCTTGTTTTATTTTTAATATATTTTTATTAATACTTATTCATGAATGTCCTAAAAACTTACATTTGCGCAAAATTAAAGCGATGCAGCCACAAAACTTAGTACAGATATCAAAAATGCATGGTAGTCCCATATACGTCTATGACGCTCATGTCATGGAGGCGCAATACAACCGATTGACACAGGCATTTAGTGCAGTTCCCCGGTTACGAATTAACTATGCAGTAAAAGCACTTTCCAATCTTAGTGTACTCAAATGGATGCATCATTTGGGTGCAGGATTAGATACCGTGTCAATTCAGGAGGTACAACTGGGTCTTGAGGCTGGTGTACCGGCTAAAGAAATCATCTTTACACCAAATGGCGTTTCCATTTCTGAAATAGAAGAGGTGGCAACTCTTGGGGTACAAATTAACATAGACAACCTTTCTGTATTGGAGCAGTTTGGTACAGCCCACCCAACGGTGCCTGTATGCATCCGTATAAACCCGCATATAATGGCGGGTGGCAATACCAATATCTCTGTTGGACATATCGACTCTAAGTTTGGTATCAGTATCCACCAAATGCCTCACGTATTGCGTATTGTTGAAAACACAAGTATGAAAATAAACGGGGTACACATGCATACCGGTAGTGACATTCTAGACATAGACGTATTCCTACATGCTGCAGAAATTCTTTTTGATACAGCACGCCAATTTAAGTGCTTAGAGTTTTTGGATTTTGGTAGCGGATTTAAAGTACCCTATAAGCCAGGCGATAACGAAACCAATATAGAGGAATTAGGCGAGAAACTAAGTGCCCGCTTTAATGACTTTTGCGCAGACTATGGCAAAGAACTGGTGTTGGCCTTTGAACCAGGTAAGTTTTTAGTGTCCCAAGCAGGTTATTTCCTCACGTCTGTAAATTCGGTTAAGCAAACAACTTCGACTGTATTTGCACAGGTAAACAGTGGTTTTAACCATTTAATAAGGCCCATGCTTTATGGTGCACAGCACCGTATTGAAAACATCTCTAATCCAGATGGCAGAGATCGTTTTTACTCTGTTGTGGGTTATATCTGCGAGACCGACACGTTTGCCAATAATCGCAAGATTTCGAAAATAAGCGAGGGAGATGTTTTGTGTTTTCACAATGCAGGTGCCTATTGCTTTACTATGGCCAGCAACTACAACTCTCGCTACCGCCCTGCCGAAGTACTTTGGTACAATGGCGCAGCACACTTAATCCGTCAAGCAGAAAGCTTTGACGATTTGATCAAAAATCAAGAAATTATGGCCTTTGATTACGTTGAGGCCTAGAATAAATAGAACACAAGACATATGGAAGTTTAATCTCCCTGTGCCCTATCCAACAGATTCTTTGGAATATTTTTATTTGTTTTGGCCTCTAATTCCCGGAGCTTTTCCACCTTAGTAATCAAATTACCTTTGCCATCAACCAATTTATTCATAGCGTCTGAATAAGATTCTTTAGAAGCGTCTAGTGCCTTACCTACCCTTAACAAGTCCTCAACAAAACCAACAAATTTATCATAAAGGAGACCACCCTGTTTTGCAATTTCAATAACATTTCGTTTTTGATTTTCTTGTTTCCAAATAGATGAAATTGTATTAAGTGTTGCTAATAAAATCGAGGTAGACATAAGCACCACCTTTTTATCAAAAGCATCTAGATGCAAATCAGAGTCCTGTTGATAAGCCAACATAAGAGCAGGCTCTATTGGTACAAACATTAGAACGTGATCAGGAGAATTAATACCATAAAGGGATTGATAGTTTTTCTTTCCTAAGTCACTAAAATGTTTTCGCACACTAGCCAAGTGGCGTTTCAAAGCCTCCTTGCGAATTTCAGTGTCTTCAGAACTAGAATAATCATAGTAGGCAGTCAATGAAACCTTTGAGTCAATAACAATATGCTTATCATCAGGAAGTTTTATAATAAAATCTGGTTTTTTTAAATCTCCATTTTCATCTCTATAGCCACCTTGAGTAGTAAAATGGATATTACGCGTTAAACCAGTACGTTCTAATAAAACTTCCAGTTGCTTCTCACCCCAATCTCCCTGTGTCTTTGAATCCCCAATCAAAGCATTTGTAAGATTGTGCGTGTCTTGACTAAGTTGTTGATTAAGTCCTTGAAGGGTTTTTAAATGCTCTGTCAAAGCTATATTCCCTTTTAAAAAATCATCATTTGATTTATCAAGTTTTTTTCTAAACACATCTATTTCTTTTCCAAGAGGTCTTAAAATAGATTCCAGTTGTTCTGCATTTTGTTCTTGAAATTTCTTTGAGTTTTGTTCCAGAATTTTGAAAGATAAGTTTTCAAACTCCGTTGTAAGACGAGCCTCTCTATCTTTTTCAGATAAAAGTTTATCCTTAAGAATTTTAATTTCCTGATCTTTTACAGCAAGCTTGATCCTTAAGTTTGAAACTTCTTCTTGATAAGTACGAGTAGCTGATGGATTACCTTTTCTTACCCTAAAGATTAGAATTAGCAAAATGGACAATAACAGAGAAACTAAAATTACATCCATCAAAAAAATGTTTGCCTAAATATACATGAAAATGACTAATTAGCTACTTACTCAAATACATCTTACGACGTCCATATAATTCATAGAATTCATCGTCCTTTAAGCTATCTATAAATAAGATGCTTTCACCTGTACTCTTCATTTCAGGACCCAACGCCTTGTCAACGTTCGGGAATTTATTAAACGAAAAAACCGGTTGCTTGATGGCAAAGCCTTCTAACTTGGGTTGAAAATCAAAGTCTTTCACTTTTTTGTTGCCAAGCATTACCTTGGTGGCATAATTCACATAAGGTTCCTCGTAAGCCTTGGCGATAAAGGGAACCGTACGGGACGCACGTGGGTTGGCCTCAATTATAAAAACTATATCGTTCTTGATGGCAAACTGAATGTTAATCAGCCCAACAGTATTCAACGATAGAGCAATCTTTTTGGTATGGTCCTTAATCTGCTGCATTACAAAGTCGCCCAAGTTAAAAGGCGGCAAGGTCGCATTGGAATCTCCTGAGTGGATACCACAGGGTTCTATATGCTCCATGATACCGATAATATAAACGTCCTCTCCGTCACAAATGGCATCTGCTTCGGCCTCTATTGCACCATCTAAGTAATGATCCAAAAGCAGTTTATTATTGGGTATTTTATGCAACAAGTCCACCACATGCTTTACGAGCTCATCTTTGTTTATAACAATTTTCATTCCCTGACCACCCAACACGTAAGATGGACGTACCAATATGGGGAAGTTTAACTCGTCTGCCAGTGCAAGAGCCTCGTCCGCAGTTTCAGCAACACCAAACTCAGGATAAGGAATGTTATTTTCTTTAAGTAAAGTAGAGAAACTCCCACGGTCTTCAGCCAAATCCAAAGACTTAAAACTAGTACCCATGATTTTAATACCATAGCGCTCCAGTTTCTCTGCAAGTTTTAGGGCGGTTTGACCACCCAATTGAACAACAACACCCTCGGGCTTTTCGTGACGAATGATGTCGTAAATATGCTCCCAGAAAACAGGTTCGAAGTAAAGTTTATCGGCAGTATCAAAATCAGTAGAAACCGTCTCAGGGTTACAGTTGATCATTATGGTTTCATATCCAACCTCAGCAGCGGCCAATACGCCGTGTACGCAACAATAATCAAATTCAATCCCCTGCCCAATTCTGTTCGGTCCAGAACCCAATACGACTACTTTCTTTTTATCGCTTAAAATACTCTCATTGTGTACATAGGAATTGCCAGCAGCGGTTTGCATTGTACTTTCAAAAGTAGAGTAGTAATAAGGTGTCTTAGCTGTAAATTCAGCAGCACATGTATCAACCAGCTTATAAACACGGTGAATGTTCATCTCATCTCGCTTTTTGTAAACCTCACTTTCCAAACAACCCAACATATGGGCAATTTGTCTGTCGCCATATCCTTTTTGTTTGGCTTCTAATAACAATGGCTTTTCAATATTCTGTATCGAAAAATTTGAAATTTCTTTTTGCAGGTTAAATAATTCCTCGTACTGTTTGAGATACCACATATCGATCTTGGTGATATCGTATATCTGACTAAGCGGAATACCCATGGCGATGGCATCGTAAATCACAAATACCCGATCCCAAGAGGCATGTGTCAACCTATCAATAATTTGATTATAATCCGTGTAGCCTTTTCCGTCTGCACCCAATCCGTTACGCTTAATTTCTAGCGATTGCGTCGCTTTGTGCAAAGCTTCTTGGAATGAACGCCCTATGCCCATAACCTCACCAACTGCTTTCATTTGCAGGCCTAGAGTACGGTCAGAGCCTTCAAACTTATCAAAATTCCAGCGTGGAATTTTAACGATTACATAATCGAGCGTAGGCTCAAACAAGGCAGAAGTAGACTTGGTAATCTGGTTATTAAGCTCGTCTAGCCTGTAGCCAATAGCGAGCTTGGTAGCTACTTTGGCAATTGGATAACCGGTTGCTTTACTAGCCAATGCCGAAGAGCGCGAAACCCGTGGGTTAATCTCAATAGCAATAATATCTTCTTTATCATCTGGGCTTACAGCAAACTGTACATTACAGCCGCCTGCAAAGTCACCAATGCTGCGCATCATATTGATGGCCATATCCCGCATTTTTTGGTAAGTTTTATCGGAAAGCGTCATGGCGGGCGCCACGGTTATGGAGTCACCCGTGTGGATACCCATAGGATCCATATTCTCTATTGAACATATGATTACAACATTATCGTTGTTGTCTCGAAGGAGTTCCAATTCATATTCTTTCCATCCCATCATGGCTTTATCAATCATAACCTCATGTATTGGAGAGATTTCTAAACCACGTCTTAATAGTTCTTCAAAATCGTTTTCATCATAAACAATGGCAGCTCCAGCACCTCCCAAAGTATAGGAAGCACGAATACAAAGGGGAAAACCAAATTTCTGGGCAATTTCTTTTCCCTTTAGAAAAGAGGTTGCTGTGGCTTGAGGCGCCATAGGAACATCAATTTTTTCCATGAGCTCACGAAACTTTTCGCGGTCTTCTGTAATGTTAATGGCATCAATATTAACCCCAATTAACTTTACATCAAAGTCTTTCCAAATCCCCTTTTCATCTGCTTCAATGCACAAGTTTAGGGCGGTTTGGCCTCCCATGGTTGGCAATACCGCGTCAATAGCTGGATGCTCCTTCAAAATTTTGATAATAGATTTTGTAGTGAGTGGCAACAAATAAACATGATCGGCCATAGATGGATCAGTCATGATAGTTGCGGGGTTGGAGTTGATGAGTATGGTTTCAATACCATCCTCTCTGAGGGAACGAAGAGATTGTGAACCGGAATAATCAAATTCACAGGCTTGACCGATGATGATGGGGCCGGAGCCAATAATTAGGATGCTGTTAAGGTCTTTTTTCTTTGGCATATAGTACAACTAAAAGTTGTTAGAAAATCTTTCGAATATATATAAAAAAAGGTGTTACTGTAAAAGTAACACCTTGAAGTTTTAAACGGTTTATTCACTTATTTTTTGTGACGTGGTTCAGAAGAGACGGATATCTTTTTACGTCCCTTCGAGCGACGAGCTGCTAATACCCTACGTCCTGCTGCAGAAGCCATACGTTCCATGAAGCCATGTTTGTTCCGACGTTTTCTCCTAGATGGTTGAAATGTTCTTTTCATCAATGTTTTCTTTGAGATGGCTGCAAATATACAATAACTCAAATAAGAAAAAACAAAGCTTCCGCAGAAATATGTAAATTTGTTTTTTAAATTACATACATGTTTCCAAAATCAATTAAAATCGTACTCACAATAGTTTCTTTGGGATATGCCATATACCAATTTATTGAAGAGAATATTGGTAATGGAATTGCTATGATTTTCCTAGCTGGTTTTTTTATTTTTCTTTATTTTAAAAATGAATTAATCTTACTTTCATTTTTACGGCTTCGCAAACAAGACTTTAATGGAACTCAACGCTGGTTGAACAGGATCAAAAACCCCAAATCTGCACTAACACCAAAGCAACAAGGCTACTTTTATTTCTTACATGGCGTTATAGAAGCCCAAAAAAACTTAACAAAAGCTGAACGTCACTTTAAAAAAGCCATTACGCTAGGCCTTAATATGAAACATGACTTGGCAATGGCCAAACTTAGTCTGGCAGGAATTGTGATGCAGAAAAGACGTAAGCGAGAAGCCACTACACTAATTAATGAAGCAAAAAAATTGGATAAGCAGAACATGCTAGCTGATCAAATTAAGCTGATGCAACAACAGTTAAAAAAGATTTAACTTAACCCTGATTTAAGATAATCCGCGGTAAGTTTTGATTAAACCATTGTGCTCGTGTCATAATCATGACGTGTGTTCCTTTGGAAACTGGAATAAAATCCTTTAGGTGCAGTATTGGGAATACCATATCATAAGTTCCGTGAATCTGCGTTACATTGGGCAACGGAGTATCTTGACTCCAATTAAATATTACTTCAAGCGACCAATTTAGGTATTGTGGTGATCGAACAGAAAGGTATTTTTTGTTTAAATCCATGCGCTTTCGTGCAGTTGGACCAAAAACAAAGCCTACGAAATCTTCAAAGTTATCAATCCACTGAACGGGGAAAAACTTGTAGGCATTTGTCTTGCGGGTGATGCGCATGTGAATGGGAAACTCACGCCAAGTTCGCACACTTGAAATAATGATAACCTTTAAGCAAGAAATAATTTTAGACATCTCTTGCACCAAAATACCTCCAAAAGAAACTCCAATTAAAACAGGGTTGAGATGTGTGATTTGTGCACACATACGCTCGGCATAAGACTCCAAAGATTCATCATTATTAGGCATAAACCAAGACAATAAATGAACCTCAAAAGGACTGCTGAGTTTAATACGCTCAAAAATCTCATTATTAGCAGCCATACCGGGCATCATATATACATGAATGGTAACGCTCTTTTTCATAGCCTAATCAATGTACATAAATTTTTGTAAATTTGCGAACTATCAGTAATTTAATGGATAAAATTAACGTCACCGACAACGCCTTTTTGCGCCAATTTGAAACTGAAGTTCAAGGTGAGCTCGCCAAAATAGAGTATGCGCAACAGGAGCGTAAAATCTTCTTGACAAAGCTCGTTGTGCCAAAATTAAAGTGCACAAACGATTTTAGCGATGCTTTTATTAAGGAAGTACTGTCAATTATTGCTGAACGAAATATTAGTATGATGCCAACAAGTCCTGAAATTGTACGTTTTATCCGCAAGAACAAACGCTACAGAAGCATGCTCCCCATAGGAGTACGTATCTAGTAGATTCTAGGCTGGAATAGCCGTTGTTATATCAAAATTCACTAATCCATCGTAGTCAATCTCAGTCAACCGGACCCGCTGTATGGTATTGCATAAAGCCGGATCCCAAAAGGATTTTACTTTAACGTAATTGGCGGTAAACCCATGGATATATCCATTCTTATTTTCAGACTCAAACAAAACTTCTTGTTGAGTTCCCAATTGACTTTCATAAAAAGCATGCCGTTTTTTTTGAGACAAACCACGTAACATCTTACTTCTTTTGTTACGGACCTCTTTAGAAACAACAGCATCCATACTGTTAGCAAGTGTGTTCTCACGCTCAGAATAAGTAAATACGTGTAGATATGAAATATCAAGTTCATTGAGGAAATGGTAAGTTTCCATGAAATGTTCTTCTGACTCTCCAGGAAAACCTGCAATAACATCAACCCCTATGCATGCATGGGGCATACGTGCTTTTATATGTTTCACCCGCTTGACGTAGAGCTCTCGCTGATATCTCCTTCGCATTGCAGCCAAAATCTCGTTACTACCACTTTGTAGCGGTATATGAAAATGCGGCACAAATCGTTTGGAATCTGCTATAAAGTCAATGGTTTCTTGACATAATAAATTGGGCTCTATAGAAGAAATACGTATGCGTTCTAAACCAGAAATATTATCCAAAGCACTTACCAAATCAAAAAAAGTATGGTCGTGTTTCTTATCACCAAACTCTCCCTTCCCAAAATCACCAATATTAACCCCAGTCAAAACTACCTCTTTGATGTCTTTAGCTGCAATTTCGTTTGCTTGGGTCAGAATATTATCAAGTGTGTCGCTACGTGAAAAACCGCGTGCTAAGGGAATAGTACAGTACGTACATTTATAATCACAGCCGTCTTGTACCTTTAAAAATGCACGAGTGCGTTCACCAATTGCATAACTCCCAATATAATGCTCCAAAGTATCAATAGAACAAACGTGAACAGCGGTTTCATAGTCAGTCTTACTCTCAACAAAATCCACTACATTAAACTTTTCATTGGCACCTAAAACCAAATCCACTCCGTCCAATGCAGCTAATGCTTCAGGTTTAAGTTGTGCATAACAGCCTATGGCTACCAAAAACCCTTCTGGATTTTGTTTGAGCGCTTTTTTGACAATGGTTTTGAATTTTTTATCAGCATTTTCTGTGACTGAACAAGTGTTGATTATATATACATCTGCGGGCGTATCAAAGGAGGTTTCAACATAACCCGCTGCTTTAAAAGAACGAGCAATAGTCGATGTTTCTGAAAAATTCAGCTTACATCCCAAAGTGTAAAAAGCTACCGATCCTGTAAAAGACATTTTGTTTTTTGCAAATATAATCCTATAAAATTGAGGTGCAACCTGCCTAGTGACGGAATTGCTTAGTAGCAACAAACAAATGTGCCAAAATCGCTTTATCTTTTTTTGACATATTTTCACCACGCCTAGCCATAACCACGGCAGCCGTATCTAACATCTTGTCCAAATTATTTTCGGCCATGCCTTGAGAACCACCTCTAGAAAAACTTGGAATAAAAGTTCGTGGAAAACCAACGCTAAAAATACTACAACCAACGCCTACAGTAGTAGCAGTGTTTATTGAAGTTTGTATGGCTGTTTTTGAGTGATCACCCATAACAAGTCCGCAAAACTGCAATCCAGTGGATATAAATTTTTGTTGGGTATAATTCCAGGCACGGGTTTTTCCATAATTATTTTTAAGGTTTGAAGTATCGGTCGAAGCCCCCAAATTACACCACTCCCCAATTGCGGCATTGCCTAAAAAACCATCGTGTCCTTTATTGCTATTGCCAAGCATCACCACGTTGTTAAGCTCACCACCTGCCTTACAATATGGCCCAAGACTGGTGCCTCCATATATTTTGGCGCCCATTTTAATGACACTTTTTTTACCTATAAATATTGGACCACGAAGCAAAGCACCCTCCATAATGGTTACGTCGTCATCTATTATAATCGGCCCATCTTGTGTGTTATATACTGCAGCAAACGAGGTTACATTTGCGCCAACCATCAATGGGTGATTTCCGTGGTGTTGGTTGGTATCGTTGAGTTTGTTATTGTGTGTAGTATCAAAAAAAGTGGTGTCCTCAATAAGCAACTCCGCGTTTTTAGAGAACAAATCCCAAGGATAACGAACGAGATTTATTTCAGTTTCTATTTCAATGACTTCAAAATTTGCCAATGCCCTGTCCGTACTAGAGCCTGCACCACTAAAAGCAATCATCTTGCCATTCTGCATCAGTTTCTGTCCTTCTTTTAATTCTTTTATGGTCGATGTAAGTTCAGCATTGGGAATGCATCCCGCCATGACAGCAAGGTCAAAAGAAGGCGTATCTGCTTGTAGATATGCTTCTGTTTCAACAACAACGTCAGCATGCAGCGCATATGACCATCGCTTAGCTAGCGTCATGCTGCCAAGTAGCAAATCAGCAACAGGTCTAGTATAAACCAAAGGCAATAGATCGGAACGGTTTGGACCGTCATATAGGCATATACGCATTTATCAAATATAGGTGTAAATAAAAAAACCCCCACAAGGAGGTTTTAAATTTGATTGAAATTAAAAAAATTATTTTTTGAATTTGTCGTATTTATTTTTGAACTTATCAATACGTCCTGCTGTGTCTACAAGTTTAGATTTACCTGTGTAGAATGGATGTGATGTGCGTGAAATCTCCAATTTAACTAACGGATATTCAATACCATCTACTTCAATTTTCTCCTTAGCACTAGCAGTTGACTTAGTTATAAAGACGTCTTCATTAGACATATCCTTGAATGCAACCAAGCGATAATTTTCGGGATGTATACCTTGTTTCATTGAGCTTTTAACTTTAAATGGGATGCAAATTTAATTATTTTATCTAAATTTACCATATTCATAACCTTTAAAAAAATACATATGATAACTTCACCAAAATTGGGGTCTTACAATTATCGATATGGCGCCATGGCTGGAGGCATTGGGATCGTATTCAGTTTGATACTTTTTTTCATGGACATGACCTATGATCAATCATCAATTATTCAGGTAATTAATGTATTAATCCCTGGATCAATAACTATAATAGCCATCACAACATATAAGAAAGATAATGCTGGACTGCTGTCGCTGAAACAAGCCATCAAACTAGGCGTTGGTGTTTTTTTAGTAGCCGGGATTATTGGATTAGCATACTTTACATTATTTATCAATTTTATTGAACCAGACTTTATTTCAAATACTGCTGCACTCCAAGCCGATGCCCTTCGTGAAGCGCAACCAACGCTGGACGAAGACATAATTGAAATGCAACAAACTAACACAGAAAAGTTTTTTTACATAAGCTTCCCTTTTATTTTAATCATGAATGTTATTTTAGGTTTTATATTTGGACTTCTGACAGGCTTATTTACAAAAAGGAGTTAATTGACCAAAAAGCCTAAATTATCGATCGTTATTCCATTTTTAGATGAAGAAGCGTCACTTCCGGAGCTTTACACTTGGATAGTTCGCGTATTAGATAAGGCTGAACTCAGCTTTGAAATTATTTTTATTGATGACGGAAGCACAGATAAAGCTTGGGACTGGGTTTCAGCTACTATAAGTCAGGACACCCGTGTTCGTGGTATTCGATTTTTGCGTAATTATGGTAAATCGCAAGCCTTACATGCCGGTTTTTTAGCATGTACTGGAGAAGTTGTGTGCACCATGGATGCCGATTTACAAGATTCGCCAGAAGAGCTTCCAGAGCTATATCAGCTAATCGCGCATAATCATTATGATATGGTTTCTGGATGGAAAAAGAAACGCTACGACTCCTTACTATTCAAAAATATTCCGTCTAAAATTTTCAACTGGGCTGCTAGAAAGTTGTCGGGCATCAGGCTTCATGATTTTAATTGTGGCTTGAAAGCCTACCGAAATGATGTGGTTAAAACAGTTGAGGTTTACGGAGAAATGCATCGCTATATACCTGTGCTGGTTAAGCAAGCTGGTTTTAGAAAAATCGGAGAAAAAGTAGTGCAGCATCAAAAACGTAAGTTTGGGCAGTCTAAATTTGGGCCTGACCGCTTTATTAAAGGTTTTTTAGACTTGATAACCCTTTGGTTTTTACAGCGTTTTGGCAGAAGACCCATGTACTTTTTTGGACTGATTGGGAGCATCATGCTGATTATGGGATTTAGTTTTGCCATGTACTTGGGGATTGATAAAATATTTGTGAACCCTGCTGGACGACTGATTGCCGAGAGACCCCAATTTTATGTTGCCCTAACGACCATGATTCTCGGTAGTCAATTCTTTTTGGCTGGATTTTTGGGCGAAATTGTAATTAGAAACAGAAATCATAAAAAGAGATACAAAATAAAGGAACACTTACCCTGCCAACTCTAAAGGGAATCCGTAAATTTGTGGTATAAAATTACCCATGAGTAAATCTTTTTTTGTGCAAGCAGCTGCCTGGGAACTTCCTCCATTTGATGAAGAAACAAGGCAGGCAGTAGCAAAACTAAAAAACAATGCCTCCGAATTGGAAGATGCTTTCTACAAGGATTTGGACTTTGGTACAGGTGGTATGCGAGGTATCATGGGTGTAGGTACCAATCGTGTAAATAAATATACCTTTGGCAAAACTACACAAGGTTTAAGCAATTACATCAAGGCGCAGTTTCCAAACGAAACCAAAAGCGTTGTAATTGGGTATGATTGCAGACACAACAGCAAAGAACTTGCGCAAACTGTCGCCAATATATTTTCAGCCAACGATATCAAAGTGTATTTGTTTACGGATTTACGTCCAACACCCGAAGTTTCTTTTGCAGTACGTCATCTAAATTGCCATTGCGGTATTGTGCTTACAGCCTCCCACAACCCACCAGAATATAATGGTTATAAAGTCTACTGGAAAGGCGGAGGACAGATTGTTCCTCCACAAGACAGCGGTATAATATCCGCTATCAATAATACATTTTATGAAGACATCTTGTTCAAGGCCAAATCTGAATATATTACCTTCATTGACCATACAATAGATAAAGCCTTTCACGATGCTTCAGTTGCAGTTGGCCGTATTGGAAATGGAAATCGCGAAAATATTAAGTTGGTGTTTACACCGCTTCACGGTAGTTCTGTAACTGCCATCCCAAAGGTGTTAAAAAAAGCAGGATACAGCGCAGTAAACATTATAAAAGAACAGGCTAAGCCTGATGGAGATTTTCCAACTGTAAAATCACCCAATCCAGAAGAGCCTGAAGCCCTACAAATGGCGATGGAAAAAGCCAATGCCATTGGCGCTGATATAGTTATTGGAACTGACCCAGATGCAGACCGCCTGGGGATAGCCGTAAGAAACGAAATGAACGAGCTAGAACTTCTAAATGGTAACCAAACCATGGTGGCCATGACAGACTTTATATTAAAAAAAGGCAAATACACACCCGAAGAAAATGCTTTTGTAGGCTCCACTGTAGTCTCCACTCCCATGATGAGCGTATTGGCCAATCACTATGGTGTTGAATGCAAACTCGGTCTAACTGGTTTTAAGTGGATTGCTCAGATGATAGAGCATTACCCCAATCAAAAATGTCTTGGTGGTGGCGAAGAAAGTTTCGGATATATGGTTGGAGATTTTGTGCGTGACAAAGACGCCGTAACAGCTGCGCTATTGGCATGCGAATTGGTTGCCGAGGCCAAATCAAATGGCACTTCTTTTTTTGAAGTATTGCTGGAAGCCTATGTTAAACTGGGCTGCTTCCAGGAACGCTTGGTTTCATTAGTCAAAAAAGGGAAATCAGGTGCTAAGGAAATTGAAAGCATCATGAATCGCTTAAGAAAAGATCCACCCAAGGATATTGATGGTAGTCCAATTCGTTTTATAGAAGACTATGCAACAGCTGTTAGAACCTTGGTTAAGAAGCAAGAAAAAGAAATGATACCTTTGCCCAAAGCCAATGTATTGATTTTTATCGCTGAAGATGGTACGCGTATAGCCGCCAGACCCAGTGGAACAGAGCCTAAAATAAAGTTTTACGTGAGTGTAAATACAACCCTTAATTCCACTGGCGACTACAGAAAGACAAAAAATCAACTCGATCAAAAAATAAATCGCATTTTGGCTAAATTAGGGATGTGACATGAGTCCTATTAGATACATACTGCGTTACGCACTTCCGTACAAGGGGTATATTGCACTTAATATTGTGTTCAACTTACTCTATGCCTTTTTTAATGCAGCATCTTTTTTGGCTTTAATGCCCATGCTAGAAGTGCTTTTTGGCAATAACAAGACTCCAGTTGAAATACCTACTCCCGAAAACAGTAACTCCTTTCTGGAATATATATTTGAAACTTTCAGATTTCAAATTGCTGCATATGCCCAAGACGATGCTGTAAAAGCATTGATGTTGGTTATTGGTGTGATTTTGACAACCTTTTTGCTGAAAAATATCTTTAATTATTTTGCTGTATTTTTCATCACTTACATGCGCAATGGTGTAGTTAAAGACATTCAACGCAACCTCTACGAAAAGTTGATTTCTTTTCCTGCGAGTTTTCATGCCAACAATAAAAAAGGAGATACCATAGCCCGTGTAACTTCGGATGTCACTGAAGTACAACGCTCTTTTCTGAGTGTTTTTGAAATGCTTATTAGAGAACCGTTGACCATCTTATTTGCGCTTATAGCAATGTTTGCTTTAAGCGCAAAACTCACCCTGTTTGTTTTGGTATTCATACCCATAGCTGGGTGGTTCATTTCAATTATTGGGAAAAGCCTAAAATCCCGTTCTGAAAAAGTACAAAAAGAACAAGGTGAATTGCTTTCCTATTTGGAAGAATCCCTAACAGGCATACCCATCATTCAAATCTTTACTGCAGAAAATATATTCAATCAAAAGTTTGCTGCTGTTACCAAGCGTCTTTTTAATTTTTCAAATAAGCTAATTCACAGAGAAAGTATCGCCAGTCCAATAAGTGAATTTCTTGGAGTTGCTGTAATTGGTGTTATCCTCTATATAGGGGGACGTCTTGTTTTGGTAGAGCAATCCATGAGTGGCGAAGAGTTCATAACCTACATGACCTTGGCCTATGGCGTACTTACTCCGGCTAAATCCATGAGTAGGGCCGTGTATAGCATTCGAAAAGGAAATGCGGCTGCTCAACGTATAATGGAATACCTATTCCACAAATCAGAAATTCAATCCCCAAAGAACCGAACAGCATTGCCGGAGCTATCTTCTAAAATTAGTTTTGAAAACATTCAATTTAGGTATGAGGAAGAACTGGTAATTGATGGATTTAATTTAGAGATACCAAAAGGGCATTCTGTAGCACTTGTAGGTGCATCAGGAAGTGGAAAAACTACCATAGCCAATCTGTTGGCACGTTTTTACGACCCACAGCAAGGCACCATTAAAATTGACAACACACCC
Source organism: Flavobacteriaceae bacterium (assembly GCA_002698745.1). Lineage (GTDB taxonomy): Bacteria > Bacteroidota > Bacteroidia > Flavobacteriales > Flavobacteriaceae > UBA7446. Next base: position 20,032 of record PAAD01000021.1, on the reverse strand, counting down.
ATTAATTCGGTTGAATTAAAAGAACTGCGAAGCATATTTGCTTATGTTACCCAAGATGCCATACTTTTTCATGATTCAGTTAAGGAAAATCTACGTATTGCAAAACCAAATGCCACGGTAAAAGAACTCGAAGCAGCCTTAAAAATTGCAAATGCATCTGATTTTGTTAGCCAACTCCCGCATGGAATAGACACCGTAATTGGTGATGCTGGAAACAAACTTTCAGGCGGGCAAAAACAACGTTTGGCTATTGCAAGAGCTGTACTCAAAAATCCTCCAGTAATGATTCTAGACGAAGCCACCTCGGCTTTGGATACGGAATCTGAAAAACTGGTGCAAGACGCACTACAAAAGATGATGCAAAATCGAACCTCACTGGTTATTGCCCATCGCCTTTCTACAATCAAAAGTGCAGATGAAATCATTGTTCTAGACAGGGGAAATGTGGTAGAGAGAGGCACGCATAAGGCACTGTTGGCTCAAAATGGTGTGTATAAAAAACTAATTGAGCTACAATCATTCGACTAACATTATGCGCCTACACAAAAATTTAGTTCTGGCAGTACTTAATGGTCTGCAACAGATTTTTAATGAAGAAAAATATGCAGACAAGGTGGTAGCAAAAGTCCTAAAAAGCGATAAACGTTGGGGAAGTCGTGACCGTGGCTTTATTGCAGAAACCACCTACGAGATTGTTCGCTGGAAGCGCCTCTATGCTGCTATCGCAAACTTACAAGAGCCTCTAAACCGCCAAGACTTTTGGCGCATTTTTGCCGTTTGGGCAACCTTAAGAGGCTATATATTACCTGATTGGAAATCATTAGAAGGTACCCCTACAAGACGTATAAAAGGGAGATTTGAAAAGCTGCGAAAAGAGCGCAAATATCGTGAGTCTATCCCTGATTGGTTAGATGAATTGGGTTGCAAAGCCTTGGGAGAAAAGAAGTGGACATTAGAGATGGAAGCGCTTAACACCATGGCACCAGTTGTGCTGCGTACTAATGCCCTAAAAACAATTCCTAAGCTGTTGCGCAATGCGCTACTTGAAGAAAAAATTAAAACCCAGACGATCGCAAAATATCCCGATGCTTTGGTACTTGATGAGCGCGCTAATGTATTTAGCACCGAAAGCTTTAAACGCGGTTGGTTTGAAGTACAAGATGCCGCTTCTCAAGCTGTAGCCCCATTTATACAAGTTGCGCCCGGAATGCGCGTAATAGACGCTTGTGCAGGTGCTGGCGGAAAGGTATTACACCTGGCTGCAATGATGGGAAATAAAGGAAAGTTAATTGCATTAGATATTCACAATTACAAACTTCGAGAACTCAAAAGACGCGCCAAGCGTGCTGGCGCACACAATATTGAAACCCGACACATTGACAATAATAAGGTTATCAAAAAACTACATGGCTCTGCCGATAGAGTTTTATTGGACGCGCCCTGCAGTGGTTTAGGGGTTTTACGTAGAAATCCAGACGCAAAATGGAAGCTAAATCCTGATTTAATTGACCGCCTAGTTCTGGAACAACAAAAGATATTAATACAATACGCACACATGGTCAAACCCGGTGGTAAATTGATTTACGTAACCTGTTCCATACTTCCACAAGAAAACGAAGAACAAATTGCAGCCTTCAAAACTACAGAGATAGGTAAAGAGTATACCTTAGAAAAAGAGCAACACCTATTGCCAGCAGCAAACGGCTTTGACGGCTTTTATATGGCTCGAATGGTGCGAAAAAGCTAAGTTGTTGATAAATTTAGGTGTTTCGTTTACTTTTTACGGGAATAAACCTGTGCTCTTCTTTACTACTATGCTTATTTTTGTGCCTTAATCATAATCTATGATTTGTTTCTTTGGCGATCCCAATAAACACATTTACGCTGTTCAGAAAGAAAATCCAATAGCTGAAAAAGATCAGCAAAAACTACAATGGCTTTTTGGGGGCTATCCCTTGCTGCGCAAGTCCTTTATCCAAGCAGAACTCATCGGTCCTCGTATTTCGATGATTACCCCTTGGAGTACCAATGCGGTGGAAATTTGCCACAACATGGGGCTTAATGACATCATCCGTATTGAGCAGTTTTGGGCAAAAGACAACATTGTCTTTGATCTAATGATTCACCAGCGTTTTAAGGAGTTGGATCAACATATATACGACACCAAGAAAGCGCCAGAGGCCATACAAGAGATTGATGATATTGCTGCTTATAATCTGCGAGAAGGCCTGTCCTTAAGCGACGACGAAGTAGCCTATTTAGAGAGCTTGGCAGTACGGCTTAAACGCCCATTAACCGATTCAGAAGTGTTTGGTTTTTCTCAGGTCAACTCTGAGCATTGTCGTCACAAGATTTTCAATGGAGCGTTTATTATTGACGGTAAAGCCAAAAAGGAGTCGCTTTTTGAGCTTATTAAAAAAACCTCCAAAAAAAATAACGAAAACTTGGTCTCTGCCTACAAAGACAATGTTGCTTTTGTGAAAGGCCCTACCCTAACCCAGTTTGCACCACAGCGAGCAAACAAACCAAGTTACTACGTCAAAAAACCATTTATATCCGTGCTTTCCCTCAAAGCAGAAACGCACAACTTCCCCACAACTGTAGAGCCCTTTAACGGAGCAGCAACAGGTTCGGGTGGCGAAATACGAGACCGTCTTGCTGGAGGACAAGGGTCAATTCCAATTGCTGGAACTGCGGTGTACATGACGGCATATCCACGAACTGAACCTAACAGGCCTTGGGAGCAATTGGCGCCACGCCCATGGTTATATCAAAACCCAGAAGATATTCTTATAAAAGCTTCAAACGGTGCTTCTGATTTTGGTAACAAGTTTGGACAACCCCTCATTGCTGGCTCCCTAATTACATTTGAACACAACGAAAACAACAAAACAATTGGTTTTGATAAGGTTATCATGCTTGCAGGTGGCATTGGCTACGGGAAAATGCAACAAAGCCTAAAACAAACACCCAAAAAAGGCGACAAGATTGTTGTTATGGGAGGTGATAATTACCGCATTGGTATGGGAGGGGCTGCAGTATCCTCAGCAGATACAGGTGCCTTTGACTCTGGTATTGAATTAAACGCCGTACAACGCTCCAACCCCGAAATGCAGAAACGCGTTGCCAACACTGTTCGAGCAGCAGTTGAAGCAGACGAAAACCCTATTGTTTCTATACACGATCACGGAGCAGGCGGACACCTAAACTGTCTATCCGAACTTATTGAAGAAGTTGGTGGGAAAATTGCACTTGACAAGCTACCTGTTGGGGATCAGACACTTTCAGCAAAAGAGATTATTGGAAATGAGTCCCAAGAGCGCATGGGATTGATTACCGATGCAAAAGGATTGGAACAGCTCAAAGAAATTGCAGAAAGAGAGCGTGCTCCTATTTTTGAAGTGGGAGAAGTAACTAAAAATCACAGATTCCAAATTCAAGACGAAACAACAAAGCTATCACCAATTGATTTGAACTTGTCGGATTTCTTTGGCAAAACACCAAAGACGATCATGCGAGATAGTACACATGCTACGAATTATGCTGCTGTACCAGCAACGCTCGCTTTTAAAGAACAAGTGGCATGGCTGCTACAACTGGAGGCCGTGGCTTGTAAAGATTGGCTTACGAACAAGGTGGACCGCTGTGTTACTGGGCGTGTTGCTCAGCAACAATGCGTTGGACCACACCAATTGCCTTTGGCCAACTGTGGTGTAATGGCACTTGATTTTGAAGGTGTTCATGGTATGGCTACATCTGTAGGGCATGCCCCCTTAGTTGGTCTTATTGATGCTAGTTTAGGAAGTAAAAATGCAATTGCAAAAGCACTGACTAACATCATTTGGGCGCCCATTGCAAATGGACTGAGTAATGTAAGCCTTTCTGCCAATTGGATGTGGGCATGTAACAACCCTGGAGAGGATGCACGTCTTTATGAAGCCGTTGAAGCATGCGCTGACTTTGCTATACAATTGGGTATTAACATCCCAACAGGCAAAGATTCACTCTCCATGAAACAAAAATACCAAGGCGAAGAGGTACTGGCGCCAGGCACTGTTATCATTTCTGCTTCTGGTCACTGTAATGCTATTGATAAAGTCGTTACGCCAGAACTTAAAGCCAAGGGAGGAGCAGTCTATTTTATTAACCTCTCAGATGGCGAGTCAGCTTTAGGAGGCTCTGCTTTTGCTCAGCTACAACAACGTATAGGAACCGTCGCGCCAGATGTTGCCAAAGCAAAATATTTCAAGAAAGTATTTAGCCAAGTGCAAAAAGAAATTACAAAGGGAACTATCGCTGCTGGACATGATATTGGTGCTGGAGGTCTTATCACTTCATTACTTGAAATGTGTTTTGCTGCAGACGGATTAGGCATGACCATTACGCCTCCGATAAACGACAAAGGCGCAGCACAAACCCTACTTTCTGAACAGGTTGGGATTTTGGTGCAAACAGCACCCGAAGTTGCAGCACGATTGGAAAAAAAGGGAATTGGCATTGTCAAAATAGGTACACCAACGGAAACAAACAGCCTTGAAATTAAAGGGGATGGTCTGGCGTGGACCTTAGATGTTACAACCTACAGAAAACACTGGTTTAAGAGTTCTTATCTTCTTGACCGCAGACAAAGCGGTGAGACAAAATCCAAAGAGCGTTTTGATTCTTTTGACAAAACACCGCTAAAGTTCAACTTCCCTAAAAATTTTGAAGGGGCGATAAATCCGCAACCTACTCGCAAAATTAAAGCTGCCGTTCTTAGAGAAAAAGGAAGTAACTCTGAGCGTGAAATGGCTTATATGATGCACTTGGCAGGTTTTGAAGTCAAGGATGTTCACATGACAGATTTAACATCTGGTAGAGAAGATTTGAGCGATGTGCAACTACTGGTAGCTGTTGGCGGTTTTTCAAATTCAGATGTACTGGGTTCAGCAAAAGGATGGGCGGGAACCATTAAGTACAATGAAAAAGCAAAACAAACCATTGAGCAGTTTTTTGCCCGACCCGACACCTTGAGTTTGGGTGTATGTAACGGTTGTCAACTTTTCATTGAATTGGGTTTGCTGCACCTTACAGTAAATGAAAAACCGAAAATGGATCATAATGACTCGGGTAAATTTGAGTGTATTTTTACAGATGTAGTTATTGAAGAAAGTCCAGCCATCATGCTCAATAGCTTGCAAGGAAGCAGGTTAGGTATTTGGGCAGCTCATGGCGAAGGCAAGTTTATATTCCCTAAAGACAAAAGCAATTATGCAATCGCAGGTAAGTACGCCTATGATTCATATCCGTCAAACCCCAATGGATCGGACCACAATACTGCCATGCTCAGTAGCGATGATGGACGTCATTTGGTCATGATGCCACACCTTGAGCGTGCGATATTCCCATGGAACTGGGGAAGCTACCCCGACAACCGCTGCGATGAGGTTAGTCCATGGATAATGGCCTTCGAAGATGCTTACAAATGGATTTTGAGTAGGTAAAATCAAAAAATTATCGTTTTTTTGAATATTAGCAATTATGTAAAAAAATGCTTACAATTATGAGAACACCTAAAAGACTTTTTGATTTTATTGATATAATGGCATCAGAAAGGCCATCAGAAAATGCCGTCAACTCAAAAATTAATGGAAAATGGGTGGGCTTATCAACGCCAGAGATTTGCGACTTAGGTAATAAACTTAGCGCCAAGCTTATTAAAATGGGTATTAGTCCTGGTGACAAAATTGCCATGATTTCTTCTACAAACCGAACAGAGTGGGTTATTGCTGATTTTGCAATGTCCCAGATTGGTGGGATCAATGTTCCCATTTACCCTACCATTTCATCTGAAGACTATGCATATATAATGAATCATGCAGAAGTTAAATGTTGCTTTGTTTCTGATAAAGAAGTATTAGGAAAAGTACGTGAAATCGAATCAAAATGTCCATCATTAGAAAATATCTTCAGTTTTGATTTGATTAAAGGTTGTAATCACTTTGACACCCTGATTGACGAGATAGCAAACAAATCAGCGGTTAATGAAATTAAGAAAAGGAAAAATGCCATAGACCCTATGGACTTGGCTACAATTATTTATACATCTGGAACTACAGGCAAGCCTAAAGGTGTAATGCTCAGTCATAATAACATTGTAAGTAATGTTATTGCAAGTAAAAAGAGACTCCCACTGGGTTATTTTAAAGCTAAAGCCCTTAGTTTTTTACCCCTTTGTCACATTTATGAGCGTATGCTGTTGTATTTATATTTTTACAGTGGTACTAAAATATACTTCGCTGAATCGTTAGAAACTATTTCTGAAAACCTGAACGAAATTAAGCCAGAGTTTATGACGGCAGTACCCCGACTTTTGGAAAAGCTTTTTGATAAGATTATTGCCAAAGGAGAACTACTAACCGGAATTAAGAAAAAATTATTCGATTGGGCAGTTGGGCTAGGACTACGTTATGAGCCATATGGAAAGAATGGCTGGTGGTATGAATTTCAGCTTAAAATTGCAAGAAAACTTATTTTCAAAAAATGGCAAGAAGCCTTAGGAGGTAACTTGACAACTATTGCATCAGGCAGTGCAGCGCTTCAACCAAGATTAGCACGCGTTTTTACAGCAGCAGGGATGACTGTAGCAGAAGGTTATGGTCTAACGGAAACATCGCCAGTTATATCAGTCAATGATATGCGGAACTTTCAAATGAAAATTGGCTCCGTTGGACCACTTTTAGATGATGTTGAAGTTAAAATTGCAAAAGATGGTGAAATACTATGTAAAGGACCCAATATCATGATAGGCTACTATAAGGATGAAGAAAAAACTAATGAGGTAATCAAAAACGGATACTTTCACACAGGAGATATAGGACAAATTGATGCAGATGGATTTTTAAAAATAACTGATCGAAAAAAAGCAATGTTCAAGACTTCTGGAGGAAAATACATTGCTCCACAAGTCATTGAAAATGCCATGAAACAATCTTTATTAATAGAACAAATTATGGTAATTGGAGAAAACCAGAAATTTCCAGCTGCTTTAATTCAAATTAACTTTGAGGCGATAAAAACTTGGGCCAAAGAAAAAGAAATAATTCTAACTGCTAACCAAGCAGAATGGTGCAAAAATTTAGAGATCCGAAACAAAGTAATGGATGAGATAAACAAAATCAATGAAAGCTTTGGACAATGGGAGAAATTAAAAGAAATACGTATAACTCCTGACACTTGGTCTGTAAATGATGGACACCTTACACCAACTATGAAATTAAAGCGAAAAATCCTTGAGGAAAAATACAATTCGCTTATAAAAAATATATACACAGATTAAAAATACTATGCGCGCATAGTATTTTTTTGTATGTTTGAGGCATGCAAGTAGTTAACTCGTACCCAACAATTGATGCTCTATACCGAGCAGCATGGCAAGCCATTGCCAAAATGTATAATGAAGAAGCCTCTAAACACGGTACCTCAATGGCTACTGGACTGGCATTGCTATCAATTGATCCTGTTAATGGAACGCCCTCAACTTCAATTGCTCCAAAAATGGGTATGGAAGCCACCAGCCTTTCCAGAACATTAAAGACTCTCGAAAATAAGGGTTTAATTATTCGTAAACCCAATCCCGATGACGGCAGAAGTGTGTTGCTTAAACTTACTAAAGAAGGGCTAGAAAAAAGAGATTTATCAAAATCCTTTGTGTTGGAATTCAATGAAAAAGTAGCGCAAAACATTGATATAAAAAAACTGGAAACATTTAGAGAGGTGTCTGAAACCATCATCGAACTCATACAATCAAAAAATATTTACAAATAACCTACCTATGAATAGAAGCATAAAGAAAGTAGCCGTATTAGGGTCAGGAATAATGGGCGCCGGAATAGCTTGCCACTTTGCTAATATTGGGGTTGAAGTATTGCTGCTGGACATAATCTCCAAAGAACCTAATGAACTTGAAAAGAAAAAAGGTCTGGACGCTACACATTTATCTGTGCGCAACCGAATTGTTACTAATAACCTGACAACAGCCGTCATAAGCAAACCTGCACCACTCTATCATCCAAGCTTTAAAGCACGCATTGAAATAGGAAATTTTGAAGACGATATGCCCAAGCTTTCAGAAGTGGATTGGATTATTGAAGTAGTCGTAGAGCGACTGGACATCAAGAAGCTAGTGTTTGAGCAAGTAGAGCAGCACAGAACACCAGGAACACTCGTGAGCTCCAACACATCTGGAATTCCCATCAAATTTATGAACGAGGGAAGATCAAAAGACTTTCAAGAGCACTTTACTGTAACGCACTTTTTTAACCCTCCGCGTTACCTCAAGTTGTTTGAAGTCGTGCCTGGACCAAGCTGTAAACCCGAGGTGGTTGACTTCCTAATGGACTATGGCACACGCTTTTTAGGTAAGTCTGCCGTACTGGCCAAAGACACCCCTGCCTTTATTGGGAACCGTATTGGTATCTTTTGTATTCAAAGTCTATTTCACCAAATGAAGCGCATGGGACTGACTGTGGAGGAAGTGGATAAACTAACAGGTCCTGTTATGGGACGACCCAAGTCTGCCACTTTTAGAACAGTAGACGTTGTGGGGCTAGATACCCTAGTGCACGTAGCCAAAGGCTTACATGAAAACTGCGCAGACGACGAACGCCGTAACAGCTTTACATTGCCCGATTTTATTCAAAAAATGATGGATGAGCAATGGCTGGGGAGTAAATCAGGGCAAGGCTTTTACAAAAAAATTAAAACCAAGGAAGGAAAGTCGGAGATACAAGTATTAGACTTGGAGACCATGACGTATCACTCCAAAAAGAAAGTTTCTTTTACTACGCTTGAAAAAACAAAAACAGTTGAGCGTGTCGCCGATCGTTTTCCGATTTTGATAAGTGGAACAGACAAAGCAGCAAAGTTCTACCGTACTGTTTTAGGCGAAACCTTTGCGTATGTGCAGTACCGTATTCCTGAAATATCAGATGCACTTTACCAAATAGACGAAGCCATGAAAGCGGGTTTTGGTTGGGAGCACGGCCCATTTGAACTGTGGGATGCCGTTGGATTATTAGAAGGCATCATGCTTATTAATGAAGCTGGGTACGAAGTTGCCTCATGGATAGAGACATTGGTCGCCTCTGGTGCTAAAGGCTTTTATCAACTCAAAGAAAATAAACCCCACTATTACAATATTGAGAAAGAGAAATTTGTATCCGTCCCTGGACAAGAAGCCTTTATTATTTTGGATCATGTACGAGAAAACAAAACCATCTGGCAAAACAAAGAGTGCTCGGTGATTGATCTTGGCGATGGTATTTTAAACATTGAGTTTCGTTCAAAAATGAATACTATCGGCGCAGGTGTTTTGCAGGGCATTAATAAAGGTATTGATCTAGCAGAACAAGGCTATGAAGGTATTGTGATAGGCAATAATGGCGCCAACTTCTCGGCAGGTGCTAATTTGGGTATGATATTTATGTTAGCGGTAGAACAGGAGTATGATGAGCTGAATATGGCCATCAAGTACTTTCAAGATACCATGATGCGGATGCGCTATTCGACTGTACCCACAGTAGCTGCACCACACGGTCTAACATTAGGCGGGGGCTGTGAACTATCCATGCACGCCGACAAAGTAGTGGCTGCTGCGGAAACTTATATTGGTTTAGTGGAGTTTGGCGTTGGGGTGATACCTGGCGGTGGTGGTTCTAAGGAAATGACTTTACGTGCATCCGACATGTTTCGGAAAAACGACGTTGAACTAAATGTGTTACAAGAGCATTTCTTGACCATAGGTATGGCAAAGGTAGCTACCTCAGCCTATGAAGCCTATGACTTTAGCATCTTACAGAAAGGGAAAGATATTGTTGTGGTCAATGGCAAGCAGCAGTTAAACTTTGCCAAACAGGAAGCCCTTCTTATGGCACAACGCGGCTACACTCAACCCAAACAACGCACAGATATAAAAGTCCTAGGAAAACAAGCCTTGGGTATGTTTTTAGTAGGTACGAATAGTATGGAAGCAGGACATTATATATCTAAGCACGATCAAAAAATAGCCAACAAACTTGCCTATGTTATGGCAGGAGGGGATTTATCACAAGCTACGCAAGTAAGCGAACGTTATTTGTTGGACATTGAGCGTGAGGCTTTTTTATCGCTTTGTGCCGAACGAAAAACATTAGAGCGCATTCAACACATGCTCAAAACAGGTAAACCCTTACGCAACTAATATCGATTGAAGAAATTTAAAAAATTAATTAGATGAAAATAGCTTATATAGTACGGGCATATCGCACTGCCGTTGGAAAAGCAACACGGGGACTTTTTCGCTTTAAGCGTCCAGATGAACTAGCCGCAGAAACGGTTGCCCACCTCATGAACAGCATCCCTGAATTAGATAAAAAACGCATAGATGATGTCATTGTTGGAAATGCCATGCCTGAAGCTGAGCAAGGGCTTAATATGGCACGGCTAATTTCGCTAATGGGACTGGAAACCGAAACAGTTCCTGGCGTTACAGTTAACCGTTACTGTGCATCAGGGTTAGAAACCATTGCCATGGCAACTGCCAAGATTCAATCTGGTATGGCAGAATGTATCATTGCAGGTGGATCGGAAAGCATGAGTTATATCCCTTTTGGTGGATACAAACCCGTTCCGGGTTACGAATTGGTAAAAAATGGCAAAGAAAATTACTATTGGGGCATGGGGCTAACGGCAGAGGCTGTGGCCAAAGAGTATAACATTTCAAGGGAAGACCAAGATGCATTTTCATATAGCTCACATCAAAAAGCAATTGCTGCACTCGAAAGTGGTGCCTTTAAAGAGCAAATTGTACCAATCCATGTTGAAGAAACCTATTTGGGAGGCAATACCAAAAAAACACGCAACTACGTGGTAGACACAGACGAAGGTCCACGCGCTGACACATCCATTGATAAATTAGCCAAACTTCGTCCGGTATTTTCAGCTGGCGGATCAGTAACAGCGGGTAATGCCTCACAAACTAGCGATGGCGCGGCTATGGTATTAATTATGAGTGAAGACATGGTCAAAGAATTAAAGGTTAGCCCAATCGCGCGTATGTTGAGCTATGCCGTAGCAGGCGTGCCTCCACGGATTATGGGCATAGGTCCTGTGGCAGCTATTCCAAAAGCACTGAAGCAAGCCGAAATGAAACAAGATAACATTGAATTAATTGAACTAAATGAAGCCTTTGCTTCGCAGTCTTTGGCTGTAATAAGAACTTTGGGATTAAACCCCGACATCATCAACGTTAATGGAGGTGCCATTGCGCTTGGACACCCACTTGGGTGCACAGGTGCAAAGCTTTCAGTACAGCTATTTGACGAAATGAAAAAAAGAAATAACAAATACGGTATGGTGACCATGTGTGTAGGAACAGGACAGGGCGCAGCCGGTATTTTCGAACGACTATAAAACGATTTTATGAAAACAGCATCACGTAAACTAACCCGTGGCGGTGCATTTATTTTACATGACACCAAAGCACATGACATCTTCACTCCAGAAGAATTCAACGAAGAACAGCGCATGATGCGCGAGGCGATTCAAGAATTTGTAGACCGCAAGGTTTGGCCAGCGCGAAAGCGTTTTGATAACAAAGACTACGATTATACTTTTGAGCTAATGCGGAAAATTGGCGAAATGGGTTTTTTGGGAGTTAGCGTCCCCGAAGCATACGGTGGCATGGGTATGGGTTTTGTGGACACAATGCTGGTGTGTGAATATATTTCGGGGGCTTCTGGGTCTCTTTCCACTGCTTTTGGTGCTCACACAGGTATAGGCACCATGCCAATCGTTCTCTACGGAAACGAAGAGCAAAAGAAAAAATACGTTCCAAAATTGGCGAGTGGTGAATGGATAGGCTGTTATTGCCTAACCGAGCCAACGGCTGGTTCGGATGCTAACAGTGGAAAAACCAAGGCTATACTTTCTGAGGATGGTAAGCACTACCTCATTACTGGACAAAAAATATGGATATCCAATGCTGGTTATGCCGATTTGATGATTGTTTTTGCACGTATAGAAGACGATAAAAATATTACTGGCTTTATTATTCCTAACGATCCTGAGAATGGCATTTCTATGGGCGAAGAGGAAAAAAAGCTTGGTATTCATTCCTCTTCAACGCGTCAAGTATTTTTCAGCAATACAAAAGTTCCAATTGAAAATATTTTATCAGAGCGTGGAAATGGTTTTAAAATTGCTATGAATGCCTTGAACGTTGGCCGGATCAAGCTAGCAGTTGCAACTTTAGATGGTCAAAGACGCGTGCTTAATGAAGCTGTTAGCTTTGCCAATCAACGCGTTCAGTTCAAAACGCCGATTGCAAACTTTGGTGCCATCAAACAAAAACTTGCCAACATGGCTACCTTTTTGTATGCAGGTGAGGCAGCTTGCTATCGAGCTGCAAAGGATATTGAAGACCGTATTGCAATTCGGGAAGAGGCTGGAGACAGCCATCAAGAAGCGGAATTAAAAGGCGTTGAGGAATATGTGATTGAATGCTCTATACTAAAAGTTGCCTGTTCTGAACAAACTCAAATAACTGCTGACGAAGGTATCCAAGTTATGGGCGGCATGGGCTTTTCTGCTGATATGCCCATGGAAACGGCTTGGCGGGATACGCGTATTGCACGAATCTATGAGGGTACTAACGAAATTAATCGCATGCTTTCGGTAGGCATGCTCATCAAAAAAGCTATGAAAGGACATTTAGATTTAATAGGTCCTGCCTCAGCTGTGAGCGAAGAGCTTTTAGAGATACCTGACTTTTCTGTTCCTGATTTTAGTGAAGCTATGAGCCAAGAAAAACATATCCTTGGAAACCTTAAAAAGGTCTTTTTGATGATTGCTGGTGCAAGCGTACAGAAATACGGCACTGATCTTGAAGAGCAACAGCAACTGTTGTTGGCCGCGGCCGATATTCTGATAGAGGTTTATATGGCCGAATCTGCTTTATTAAGGGCTGAAAAGAATTTGGGTATATATGGCTTAGAAGCACAAGAATATCAAGTGGCGCTTAGTCAGCTTTATCTGTATCAAGCAGTTGAAAAAATCAATGCCAAGGGCCGTGAAGCCATCTTGGGATTTTCTGAGGGTGATGAACAAAAAGTCTTACTAATGGGACTAAAGCGTTTTACAAAATATATGGAATATCCAAATGTAATTGAATTACGTAATAAAGTTGCTGACAAGTTAACAACTGAAAACAAATATTGCTTCTAACTATGTATCGCATTTACTATATACTTTTTACAATTAGTATTGCCTTTGGGCAACAGGACACACGGATGTATGACATTATTGAAGCAGTGTCTGCTAATCGCATCATAGCAGATGTAGAGACCCTTGCCAACTTTGGTACCCGACATACCTTAAGTGACACCTTATCGAAAACGAGGGGCATTGGCGCAGCCCGAAGATGGATAAAAAAATCTTTTACACAAATAAGTGCTGATTGTGGAAACTGTCTTGATGTTTTTGAACAGAAGAATATGTTTAAAGCTGATGGACGACGCCTTACGCGTGACGTTTGGATTAACAATATCGTTGCAATACAACGCGGTAATATTCACCCGAACAGATTTGTTATCATGAGTGGGGATATTGACTCTAGAGTCAGCGACCCCAACAACTTTACATCAGATTCGCCAGGTGCAAACGACAATGCCACAGGGATGGCAGGCGCAATTGAAACTGCAAGGGTATTGTCAAAATATCGTTTTGCAAATAGCATTATTTATGTGGGCCTTTCAGGTGAGGAACAAGGCCTGTATGGCGGAAAAGGATTAGCGCAATATGCCTTGGACAACAATTGGGAAATTATCGGTGTATTAAACAATGATATGATTGGTAATATTGAGGGGGTAGATGGCTTCATTGACAATCGCAGTTTTCGTATTTTCTCTGAACCAACATCACCCACCGAAAGCGAGAATGCTCGAAAGCAACGACGTTTTTATGGTGGCGAGGTAGACGGTATTTCACGACAATTGGCACGCTACGTTCACAAAACTACTCAAATTTATATGCCGGAGATGAAACCCATGCTAATTTATCGTTTAGACCGATTTGGACGTGGTGGCCACCACCGCCCATTTAACGATGTCGGTTTTGCGGGAATTCGCATAATGGAAGCACATGAAAACTACAACCGTCAGCATCAAGATATTCGAAAGGAAGGTGGTATTGATTACGGCGATGTTTTATCTGGTGTAAACGCAGACTATGCAGCTAAGCTTACGGCTGTTAATGCCATATCATTAGCAGCCTTGGCATGGGCACCTGCAGCACCAAAGGAAGTTGCGATAGGTGGATTAGTAGCGCCCAGCACAAGATTGGAGTGGGCAGCTTCAGAAAGTCCAAATAAAAAAGGCTACATGGTGTATTGGCGCGACACTACCTCCCCGATCTGGCAATATAGCAAATATGTGGGCAATAAAACGCATACCACCCTAGAAGGAATTGTGTTGGATAATTATTTATTTGGCGTGGCTACTATTGGTGTGGATGGGCACCAGAGCACTGTTGTGTTTCCTTCTGTTGTACTACGTTGATCGAAATATTTTACTGATTTAACAGTGAACAATATATCGCTTTAGTAGTGCCCTAATGTCTATTCTTCAATTTTTTTTACAAATCACAGAAGGGTTTATTTGAGGCAATTACTCTGGCTGGCTCATAAGTAGCGTTGATTTCAAGGCTTATAAAAAACCATTTTTTTTCATCCATAGGTCGTTATACATCTTACCAACATAACGGCTGCCTGAGTCGTGCAAAAGTACCACAACAACATCGTCAGGGCCAAAGTGCTTTTTGAGTTGCAATACCCCCTTAACAGCAGCACCACAGGAATTTCCGGCAAAGATACCTTCCTCTCGCGCTAGCTTGCGTGTATATACTGCAGCGTCTTTGTCAGTAACTTTTTCAAAGCCATCAATAATCTCAAAGTTCACATTTTCAGGTAATATATCTTCCCCTATCCCCTCAGTGATATAGGGGTATATTTCCTTTTCATCAAAAATGCCAGTTTCGTGGTATTTTTTAAAAACAGAGCCATAGGAGTCGACCCCCCATATTTTAATGTCTGGGTTTTGTTCTTTAAGGTATTTTCCTACACCAGAGATAGTACCGCCCGTACCAACACCCACCACAAAATGTGTGATTTTTCCTTCAGTTTGTTTCCAAATTTCAGGCCCTGTTTGTTCGTAATGTGCAAGCGCATTAGAGGGGTTGTCGTATTGGTTCACATACCATGAGTTGGGGGTTTCCTCACCTATGCGTTTAGATGTTGAATAATAAGATTTTGGGTCATCAGGAGCAACATCTGTAGGACATACTATTACCTGAGCCCCAACAGCACGCAGTATATCAAACTTTTCTTTAGACTGCTTGTCTGTGGAAACACAAATGAGTTTATAGCCCTTAATGATTGCCGTGAGTGCCAACCCCATACCCGTATTTCCTGAAGTACCTTCAACAATCGTCCCCCCTGGCTTGAGACGACCATCTGCCTCTGCATCTTCAACCATTTTTAAAGCCATGCGGTCTTTGACAGAATTTCCAGGGTTGAAAAACTCCACTTTAGCCAACACCAAAGCATCTATTTCAGATGTAATTTTATTAAGCTTAATTAATGGTGTGTTTCCAATTGCACCTAAGATATTTTCTATGTACTGCATCTAACAAAGGTAAGTAATGGAGATACGCTAACCAATGCCTATGGATTGATTTTTAGTACTTGTGTTGGTGGTATCCTTGAAATAATAAAAGAAGGCAACAACAAAAGTACCATGCAGACAGCCAGTGTTAGAGCGTTGAGCCATAGCACTGTGGTAACATCCATATAGACGGGCACTTCTTTAACGTAATAAGTATTTGGATCAAGTGAAATAAAACCTGTCTGGTGTTGTAAGAACAATAAACCCAAGCCAATTAAGTTGCCCCAAACAAGTCCAACACCAATCAAATAAGCACCTTGTATTAGGAAGAGTTGCTGCAACGAACCCACCTTAGCCCCCAACACTCGTGTTATGCCAATAAGTTGTGTCTGCTCCAAAATAAGAACTAACAACGCCGTAATCATGTTAACACCACCCACGATTATCATTATGATTATAATTAAGGATATGTTTGTGCCAAATAATTTGATCCAACTAAAAATTTCTGGAAACTGATCTTCAACGTGCTTTACATCTACAATGGCATCAATGCTGTCATAAATGTTATTAGTATCAAAGTCTAAGTTGGTGTCATCATTAAGAAAAATCTCAAAAGCACCTATTTGATTTTTATCCCAGCCATACAATGAACGGATAATATCCAAATGCCCTATAACATAGGTTTTATCATAGTCTGCAAAACCTGTGTCAAATAAACCAATAATTGTACAACTTCTGCGCTTGGGCATAGATGTTTGTGAAGAAGCAAAGTAAATCGGTACCCTGTCCCCTACTTTTAGAGTTAGTTTTTTTGCCAATTCTGACGATATCCAAATATCATTTTTGGTTGGTAATGCAATAGTGTCAGCAATTCCAAAAAAGGAAAAGAAGTTGGTATTAAAATTTTCGTCAATGCCCTTATAAATAATGCCGTCAAATGCAGTATTGTTTAGAATAACGCCTGGTACATAAGCAACTGACTGAACTGCAAGCGTATTGGGAAATTGATGCAGTTGATTTTGGTAAGTAATTGCATTATCTAGTGGCTTTAGGGTTTGTTGATGCTGGCTATTTCCAAGAGCAGTTAAACGTATATGACCGCTAAATGCGGCTACTTTTTCTCCGATTTCATTTTTAAGTCCAACCCCTGTGCCCAAGGCAATAAGCATGGTAATCACCCCCAAAGCAATGGCAATGATTCCAATGGAAATTATAGGCCCAGAAACACTGCGGTTGTGCTTTCGGTTTCCAATGATACGCTTTGCGATAAACCAAGTAAAACTCACTCTCTATAATTAAACGTTAAATGTAATACTTATTGTGGCAAAGCTGATTTTAGTCGTTCTAATATGCTATAGACCGCTGGACAAAGCGCAACGTTCTTCGCTGTTAGTTTAGTTATTCGATGGAATTTCGCACTATCGGTGTGCGGAAATTCTCGACAGGCTTTGGGTCGGTCTTCGTAAATGCTGCAATAGTTATCTGAGCCTAAAAACGGGCAAGGTAGTTGTTGTAGCACCTTATCACCATCTTCATCAACGCGCAAATATTGGGTTTCAAATTCGCTTGGCTTAAGGCGCAATCGTTTACTGATGCGCTTGATGTCGGATGGAATTAACAAAGGTCCTGTAGTTTTACAACAGTTGGCACAGGACAAGCAGTCTATTTCTTGAAAAGCTTCTTCATGCAACTCCCCCATTATCTTATCAAGTTGTTTGGGTTTGCGTGCCTTCAGCTTTTTTAAATATTTAGCATTTGCTGAAGCAACCTTGGCCGCATGTTCGGGTAGCTTTTCTAAGTTTATCACTATGGTATTTTAAGGTATTTATGTGTTTGCAAGGATGCCATCCACTGGGGATTTTCTAGTACGTATGTGACAATAAGCGGAATGGTCTTGTCTCTTCTACTCCACTCGGGTTGTAGATATAACTTACAGGATTCAACAACGCCTAAAGCTTGTTTTTTGGCAAACTGCAAGTCGTCTTTATTGTAAACAATCACTTTCAACTCATCAGCCGCAATGTAAATTTCTGGCATAGGTAGCATACGCTTCTTTGGAGATAGGCAAATCCAATCCCATTTTCCAGAAAGAGGATAGGCGCCTGAAGTCTCGATATGGGTTTTCATTCCTGCAGCTTGCAGGGCTTCTGTTAGCGGATTCATATTCCACATGAGAGGTTCCCCACCAGTAACCACTACGGTATCAGCATAAGACTTAGCTTGGGTCACAATTTCTTCTATATAGGTTGGGGGATGTAAATTGGCATCCCAACTTTCCTTGACATCACACCAATGGCAACCCACATCACAACCGCCAATGCGAATAAAAAAAGCGGCACTGCCTTTGTGATATCCCTCACCTTGAATAGTGTAAAACGCCTCCATAAGAGGTAATGCAAGGCCAGCATCAACGGCTTTTTTAAGTTCGGGTTGCATTAGTCTTGATTGCGTTGGTAGGCCAACATGGTGTTTTGCAACAGCATGGCGATGGTCATGGGGCCAACACCACCAGGAACAGGTGTTATATAGCTCGCTTTTTCTTTTACCTCATCATAATGAACATCACCAACAATTACGTAACCTTTGGGATAGTCCGCGTCTGGCACGCGAGTAATGCCAACATCAATGATGATGGCACCGTCCTTAACCATATTGGCCGTTAGAAAATTTGGCACGCCCAATGCGGAAACAACAAGATCAGCTTCCTTTGTAATATTTGCAAGGTTTTGGGTTCTGCTGTGTGTAAGCGTAACCGTGGCATTTCCGGGACTTCCTTTTTCTGAAAGCAAAATACTCAGTGGCCTTCCCACAATATGACTGCGTCCAATAACTACAGCGTGTTTTCCAGTGATATCTATCTTGTAGCGCTTAAGCAACTCCATAATACCATAAGGCGTTGCGGGAATAAAGGTTTGCATCCCCAATGCCATTTTACCAAAATTGGTTGGGTGAAATCCATCTACATCTTTGTTTGGGTTAATGGCGTGAAGCACCACTTCCTCATCAATGTGCTTGGGTAAAGGCAGTTGCACAATAAAGCCATCAAGCAAGGGGTCGTTGTTTAATTTTTGGATAGTATTGAGAAGTGCTTCTTGCGAAATGTAATCATCAAGTTTTATAAGTGTTGAGTCGTATCCTATACGCTCACATGACCTTACCTTACTACCTACATAAGTGAGGCTTGCGCCATCGTTGCCTACAAGAACGGCTGCCAAGTGTGGCGGACGCTTTCCAGTCTTTTTAATTTCTTTTACCTGTATCTTCAGCTCTTCCTTAATCTGATTTGAGGTGACCTTTCCATCTAAAATTATACTCATTTTCCAAACATTTGCATCAGCTTGGAAGATTTACCTCCGCGCATCATTTTCATCATCTTGCTCATTTGCTCAAACTGTTTCACCAACTTGTTAATATCATCTATTTGAAGACCAGCGCCTTTAGCAATGCGCTTTTTACGACTGTAGTTCAATAGCTTTGGCTGCTGACGTTCTTTGGGAGTCATTGACTGTATCAAGGCTTCTACCCCTTTAAAGGCATCTTCGTCAATTTCAGCGCCGTTGAGTGCTTTACTAGCACCTGGAATCATCCCAACTAAATCTTTTATAGAACCCATGCGCTGCACTTGCTTGAGTTGACTTAAAAAGTCATCATAACCAAATTGGTTGTTGGCAATTTTCTTTTCAATGCGTTTGGCTTCTTCTTCGTCGACTTGTTCTTGTGCACGTTCCACTAGAGATACCACATCGCCCATTCCTAAAATACGATCTGCCATCCTGTTGGGGTGGAAAACATCTAGGGCATCTACTTTTTCTCCTGTCCCAATAAATTTTATGGGTTTATCTACAACAGATTTAATAGATAACGCAGCGCCACCGCGTGTATCTCCATCCATTTTGGTAAGCACTACCCCATCAAATTGGAGTAAGTCGTGAAATGCTTTGGCTGTATTCACGGCATCTTGCCCCATCATGGCATCAACCACAAATAGGGTTTCGGTGGGTTTTACTGCCTTGTGGATGTTGTCAATCTCTTGCATCAATGCCTCATCCACTGCCAAACGACCTGCAGTGTCAACAATTACAACATTGTATTGGTTTGCTTTGGCATGTTGCAATGCTTTTTTGGCAATGTCAACAGGATTTTTATTTTCGGGTTCTGAAAATACAGCAATTTCAATTTGTTCACCCAAAATCTTTAATTGATCAATAGCAGCTGGCCTGTATATATCACAAGCTACTAATAAAACACGCTTGGATTGTTTTTCTTTGAGGTGTTTGGCGAGTTTGGCTGAACATGTTGTTTTACCAGAACCTTGCAAACCACTCATAAGAACTACGGCAGGTTTCCCAGTAACG
>PAAD01000020.1 GCA_002698745.1 Flavobacteriaceae bacterium | reverse complement strand
TAATGCTGCAACAGAAGTTGTTAGAACTGTAAATGTTAATGACTCCGAACTATCACTAAACAATACGATTAATTCTACCATTTCAATTTATCCAAACCCCGTTAGCAATATACTTTATATTGAAAAGGATGTTTCTGTTCTTGTCGCATCCATTTATGATATAAATGGAAAAAAACTAATGTCTTGGTATGGGCAAAAAAATCAATATGACCTTTCCTTTCTATTAAATGGCATATATTTTATAGAAATTATCACCCAAAATAATCTCTTTTGTACTAGGAACATTATTAAAATTTAGTATTCAGCTAAACAGACTAATTAGCAGTACAAATGCGAAATGTATTTTATATTTTTCTGATTGCCTTTAATTGCTTTGTTTTTGGACAAAACAATAAGCAGCTTAATGTGGTGTTTATTGCGGTTGATGATCTAAAACCAACTATTCGAAGTTTTGGTGATGCAAATGCCATTACCCCTAATATGGATATGTTGGCAAGAAAATCAACACTTTTTTTAAATGCTCATACCCAACAAGCAATTTGTAGTCCCTCACGCATAAGTTTGCTTACAGGTTTACGACCAGATAAAACACAGGTTTATGACTTAAAAACTCAAATGAGAGACAAACTTCCTGACGTAATTACTATTCCCCAGCACTTTAAAATAAATGGTTATACAACAGCTGGAGTTGGAAAGATATTCGATCCAAGAGGAGTAGATAAACAATCTGATGGTGTTTCGTGGTCATTACCTTACAAACGAGCACATCAATTAAAATACCACAAGGATTGGGGCCCACCAATGGTTGGTTATTATCATAACCATCAAATAAAGGAAAAAATTAAATCTATAGTTAAGAATAAAAATATTCCTCCTTCCAAAGTAGGTGATTTTCTAAAAACCATATTTAGGCCACCTTTTTCATCTAGTCCAGCTCCAGATGAAGCTTATCCGGATGGAGCTATTGCAGCTGAAGCACTGCGTATGATCGATAACTTATCTAATAATGGAAAACCATTCTTTTTGGCTGTTGGTTTTAAGCGCCCCCATCTTCCTTTCTCAGCACCTCAAAAGTACTGGAATCTGTATGGTAGAGATAGAATTCCGCTCGCTGCATTTCAACAGCGCGGTTCAAATATTGGTCGATTAGCATTTAAAGGGCCTGGTGAAATATCAAAATATCCTATGGATGATCGATTTTACACTACTGACAACAATGGCCAACTAAATCTTGATACAGAATTTCAAAGAGAATTAGTTCATGGATATTATGCATGCACTTCATTTATTGATTTTCAAATTGGTAAAATCATAAATAAGCTCAAAAAAGAGGGGCTTATGAACAATACTGTTATTATTATATGGGGTGACCATGGTTTTCATTTGGGTGACCACCGCATGTGGACCAAACATTCAAATTTTGAACAGGCAACACGCTCACCTTTGATTATTTATAACCCAAGAACAAGGGCTGCTCAAAAAATTATATCTCCTACAGAGTTCGTTGATATTTTTCCAACGCTGACCGACATGGCTCAAATAGTACCTCCTTCAAATGTGGACGGTACATCTTTGTTGCCAATGATGATGGGACAACAACAATCTGTCAAAGAATTTGCTGTAAGTCAATACCCAAGAAATAATAAGATGGGATATAGTTTTAGAACCGCTGCTTATCGCTATACGCTTTGGATAGACAAATCTAAAATAGGTCAAAAAATAAGTGGCAAGGACATTGTTCAAGAAGAATTATTTGATTACAACACTGACCCATTAGAAACAAAAAATCATATTGGAATACCTAGTTATAATAATGTTTATAATGATTTAAAATCTAAAGCTTTGACTTTCCTTTCTCCTGTAGTTAAATCATCGCCAAAACGAGATGTTGTGCCTGTCTTATATGATAAGGGGATTAAGGATTTAATATCTGATAAAGGCTATGACCCTGAGCAAGTATATATTGGTGCTACTTTAAATCACAGACAACTGAATACTAAAGTTTCTGATCTATTCCTTGAAGAATTTACTTACTCCACTCCAGAAAACTGTGCAAAACAAGGGCGTATTCACCCAAAACCAGGAGTTTGGGATTGGAAACCTCTAAATGAATATTTAGATTTTGCAGACAAGAACAATATAGTTCTTCGAATTCATGGCCCTATTAGTCCACAAGCTTCTCACTGGGCAAAGACAGACAGTAGAACTAAAGAAGAATTAGAAAAGAACATGGTGGAGTACTTTACTGCGCTTTGTAAACGTATGAATAAAGAATCATCTGTCAAGTGGATGGATGTGGTTAATGAGACCATTACTCCAGAAGGCTTTTGGTTTGAAGAAAAGCCAGGAGTTGAGCAATGGGAAAACCCTTGGGAACAAATTGGCAGGGACAAAAATGACGTGCCATTATACATCACAAAAGCATTTCAAATTGCTAATAAACACGCTACCAACAAGAGTTTAGTATTTAACCAGCATGGAGGTATGGAACCTAAAATGTGGGACAAAGTAAAGGAGACCATATTATATCTGAAAAAGAAAGGCTACAGAGTTGATGGTTTGGGGTGGCAGGCGCATTTGAGAAGTAATAAACCACTTGCTCTAGACAAAAAACAACTGGTTTATTTAGCTAACCTCATCGATTGGGCGCATCAACACGATTTAGACTTTCATGTCACAGAAATTGATTACCAAATTATGGATTCAAGTAATAATTTAAAGGCACTCCAAGAACAAGCAGCAGCATATTCAAATATTTTAAAAGTTTTATTATCAAAGAGAAAAAATGGAGTAGTGACTTTTAATACTTGGGGAATGATTGATAAAAATACGGGTAGGCATCACGACAAATTCAGATTCATATTTGATAAAAATATTAACCCAAAGCCAGCATATTTCGCATTAAGAGAGGCCATTATTAAACCTGATAATAAATTAATATTAAAGTAAATTATGAAACTGAAACTATTAATTCTATTGATATGTTCTTCTGTTTTTGGACAAAACAGCACAACAATATATTTAAACCCCAACGTTGATGTTGACAGCCGAGTTGCTAATTTAATGTCTCAAATGACTTTGGAAGAAAAAGTAGGGCAAATGTGTCAATATGTTGGAATTGAGTATTTAAAAAAACAAAAGAGGAACAAAAAAGCTTCTGGTGATGTATCTAAGTTAAACAAAGATGCCTTTGCAATGTATAGCTTGTCAGAAAGTGAAATCACGCAACAAATTATTGATGGAAAAATTGGATCTTTTCTCCACGTTCTTGAGCCCAGTGAAGTAAACTACTTACAAGATTTTACATTAAAGTCTAGATTAAAAATCCCTCTAATTATAGGTATTGATGCTATTCATGGAAATGCAATGGTCAGAGGCACTACTGTTTATCCGTCGCCTATATCAATTGCTGCAACTTTTGACAATGATTTTGCTTATGATGTAGCTAAACAAAGTGCCAGGGAAATGAGAGCTACAGGTTCCCAATGGACTTTTATGCCAAATATTGACGTTGCACGTGACCCTAGATGGGGAAGAGTAGGTGAAACTTTTGGTGAGGACCCTTTCTTGGTTGGAGAAATGGGTAAAGCGATGATACAGGGTTTTCAAGGGGATGACTTTAGCAACCCAAACAATGTAATCGCTTGTGCAAAACACATGATTGCTGGAGCTGAACCACTCAACGGACTTAATATCTCACCCATGGATGTTTCTGAAAGAACATTATATGAAATTCATTTGCCGCCATATAAAAAAGCAATAGATGCAGGCGTTTATTCCATAATGGCAGCACATAATGAACTTAACGGAATTCCTTGCCATATGCACAAGGGTCTTATGACAGATTTATTTAGAAATAAGTGGCAATTTGATGGATTTTATGTTAGCGATTGGTATGATGTTAAGCGAATATGGATGTATCACAAGGTGGCAAGAAACTACAAGGAAGCATCATTGTTTTCAGTAGATGCAGGCATGGATATGAATATGCACGGTCCAGATTTTTATGATTTTGTCGTTGCCCTAGTCAAGGAAAAAAAGTTATCAATTGATCGAGTTAACGAGGCTTGCTCAAAAATATTATATGCAAAATTCCAACTTGGCCTATTTGAAGATCGTTTTGTTGATACATCTAAAATAACGAAAAATGTATTTATCAAAAGCCATTTAAACAAGGCTGAAGAAATAGCTGATAACTCCATTACACTTTTAAAAAATAACAAATTACTACCAATTGATAATCTAATTTCAAAAAAGATAATGGTAACAGGACCAAATGCACATAATAATACCACTTTGGGTGATTGGCATTTTGAACAGCCAGCAGAAAACGTGATAACTATTTACGAAGGAATTAAAGAAATAGGGGAAAAATATAGCCATAAGGTAGATTATTTCGATTCAGGAGTCAAGATTAGAAATATACAAGATTCGAGAATCAAAGCCACTTCTGAAATGTCTTTAAATTATGATCACGTATTTGTTGTTGTTGGCGATAACTCATTAAGATATACTTGGGAAGGGGGTAAAAGCTTTGAAAAGACAGCAGGTGAAAATAAAGCGAGAAGTTTTTTAGGCCTTCCAGGAAAACAACTTGATTTAGTTAAAGCCATATATCAAAAAAACAAAAACCTGACTGTGGTTTATGTGAGTGGAAAGCCGATTAGTGAACCATGGATTGAAGAGAATATTAAATCAATTATCCATGCATGGGAGCCAGGTAGTATGGGTGGTAGATCATTGGGTAAAATTGTTTTTGGAATAATCAATCCAAGCGGTAAAATGCCAATTACCACCGCAAGGTCAGTCGGTCAACTTATAATGGTTTATAACCATAAACCTACAAATTTTGTACACAAATATGCTTTTGAAAAAACAAAACCGCTTTACCCATTCGGACATGGGCTAAGCTATACTACCTTTTCAATTTCAGCCCCCAAACTATCTAAATATTCATGGAATGGAAAGGGTTCATTAGATGTTGAAGTAACGGTTAAAAATACAGGTAAAATGGCAGGAACTGAAACCGTACAACTGTATATCAGAGATAAATTCAGCAGTGTTACAAGACCTGTTTTAGAGTTAAAAGCCTATGATAAAATTAGCCTTCAACCTGGCGATTCAAAAAAAGTTAGGTTTTCATTAACGGCTGAGGCCTTTGCTTATTACAACATTGATATGAAGTATCTGGCTGAAAAAGGGGACTTTATTATTTTTACTGGAAACTCATCTGCTTCTAAAAGCTTGAAGAAAGCACGTATTAACCTAACTCAAAATATTTATTACGATGAAAAATAATATGCTTATTTACCTTTTGTTATTGCTTTTTAGTTTTAGTATGCAAGCACAAGAAAAAAAATCTAAAAATGTACTCTTTATTATTGTTGATGATTTAAGACCAGTATTGCCAACATATGGAGCTGAACAAATTGTGGCACCCAATATCACCGCTTTTTCGGAAAATGCGGTACAGTTTAATAATACATTTGTTAACATTCCGACTTGCGGCGCTTCAAGAGCAAGTATTCTAACAGGCATCCGGCCATCGCGTAATTATTTTATGAAATATACCACTTCAATTAGTAAGGATATGCCAGACGCCATTACATTTCCAGGGTTGTTAAAGAATAATGGTTACACTACCATTAGCAATGGGAAAATTTCCCATAACAGAGACGATATGGTGCATACATGGTCTGAGATTTGGCGTCCACGGGGGAAATTTAATAATCCAGATTACATAGATCCAAAATCTAGTGAAGCCCTTGAAAAAGAAGGCTTGCCCGGCGTTTATCCATTTGAACGATTGGATGTAACTGATGAATCCTATAAAGATGGAAAAATTGCTAATAAAGCCGTTGAGGATTTAAAGAAATTAAAGAAATCAGGCGAACCTTTTTTATTGGCTGTTGGGTTCTTAAAACCTCACTTGCCATTTAATGCTCCCAGCAAATATTGGGACTATTATACAGAAGAGGATATACAGCTTCCTGTAAACAATACCTTTCCCAAGAGTGGCCCAAAGTCAGCTGGTAATTGGTATGAGATGGTCAAGTACAAGGGCATTCCAAAAAATAACGGTAATGATGCTAAAAATGCCGCTTCATTCACCTTAGACGAAGATTTTGCGAAACAACTTATACATGGCTATTATGCCTGCGTTAGCTATACAGATGCGCAAATAGGCAAGGTGTTGGATACATTAGATCAGTTGGGGTTAAGTGATAATACCATAGTCATTTTTACCAGTGATCATGGCTTTAGCCTTATGGAACACAATAGATGGTCTAAACACAATCTTTTCAATGTCGAAAATAGAGTTCCGT
Source organism: Flavobacteriaceae bacterium (assembly GCA_002698745.1). Classification (GTDB taxonomy): domain Bacteria; phylum Bacteroidota; class Bacteroidia; order Flavobacteriales; family Flavobacteriaceae; genus UBA7446. The sequence continues at coordinate 8,178 of PAAD01000020.1, read as the reverse complement.
TAATGATTCGTGTGCCTGGTTTAACTAGAAAAGCACAATCACAAAGCTATGTTGAGTTGATCGATTTATATCCAACAATAGCCGAACTTGTTGGACTTAAAACTCCTGAAAGTGTTGAAGGGAGCTCTTTAGTAGAAAACTTAAAAGATCCTAACTTGATTACAAAGACGGTTGGATATTCAAGAATTTGGAATGGAGATATGATTGTTACTCCCAACTATTTGTATGCTGAATGGCGCAGGAGTGAACAAGGTAATGTTTATGACAATATGCTCTACGACCTTAAAGCTGACTCGTTAGAAATGAATAATATTGCAGACCAGCCCAAGTACAGAAAACTTGTTGACAGTTTAAGTCATCAAATCAAACTAAAACCAGTTCAGTAATATGAAAACTACCATAAAACTTTTGTTATGTGTTTTGATTTCTTTCGCAGCTCATGCTCAAAAAAAGAAACCCAACATAGTATTTATAATGTCGGATGACCACGCAGTTAGTGCAGTAAGTGCTTACAACGACTGGCTCGCAGCATTGGCACCAACACCTAATATTGATCGTATTGCAGATGAGGGGATGTTGATGCATGCAACCTATAACACCAATAGTATTTGTGGCCCCAGTAGAGCTGCAATACTGACCGGGAAGTACAGCCATGTTAATGGTTTTTTCAAAAATGAAAAGGGTGGCGATTTTGATGCGTCACAACAAACTTTCCCAAAATTGTTACAAAAGGCGGGTTATCAAACAGCTGTTATCGGTAAATGGCATTTAGGCACATCACCAACAGGATTTGATTATTCAAAAGTCATGGTTAATCACGGAGGACAAGGAACGTACTACAACACAGTTTTTGTTGAAAATGGGACAAAGACGGTTGAAGAAACAACGCGTCACTCAACAGCACAAGTTGCACACGATGCTTTGAAGTGGCTTGATGAAAAGAGGGATAAAAACAAGCCTTTTATGCTGATGTATCAGTTTAAAGCGCCCCATCGTCCTTGGACACCAAATCCAAAGTTTAATAATTTATATACCGAAGATTTTCCTCATCATGAAACCTTTAATGATGATTATGAAGGTCGCTTAGCTGCTTCCAAAAATATGCTGGAGATTGAAAACCATATGAATAGAAAAGATCTTAAGGTTCCAGCGCCTGAAGGATTAACAAAAAGACAATTGGGCCGCTACCAGCGCTATGGAAATAATGGTGAGTTTTGGACACCTCATGACAGCCTTCAGGGCGCAGCTTTAAAAAACTGGAAGTATCAGCGCTACATAAAAGACTATTTACGATGTGTTGCAGGAGTAGATGAAGCAGTCGGACAAATGCTCGACTACCTCAAGGCAAACGGATTAGATGAAAACACCATAGTCGTGTATACTTCCGATCAAGGATTTTATCTGGGCGAACACGGCTGGTTTGATAAACGTTGGATGTATGAGCCTTCTTTTCGTATGCCTTTTATGGTAAAATATCCTAAAAAAATTAAGGCAGGTACTCAGAACAAAGAGCTGTTATTAAACATCGACTTTGCACCTACACTATTGGATTTAGCAGGAGTTTCGATACCAAAAGATATTCAAGGAGAGAGTTTCAAAAGACAGCTATATGGGAAGAGATATAAAGCAAGAGATGCTGTTTATTATCATTATTATGAATATCCATTTTGGCACAAAGTACAGCCACACTATGGTGTAAGCACGGGTAAGTATAAGTTGATACACTACTATTACGATATGGACGAATGGGAGCTTTTCGATCTTGAAAACGACAAAAATGAAATACAGAATTTGTATGATAAGCCTGGTTATGAAAAAATTACGTTGACCCTGAAACAAAAAATAAAATCACTTCAAAAACAATACAAGGATGATATGTCACTCGAGGAAATGCGTGCTATGACTGATGTTGTGGTAAAGCGTGTTTATAGTGAACATAACAACTAAAAAAATTATCTCATGCCAAGATTTATTGTTTTATTTCTTGTCTTAAACTTTGTTTTTGTATTTAATTTAAGAAGTCAAGAAGTTAAAAAGACCAAGGTTTTAATTTTTGCTGGACAGTCTAATATGGACGGTAAAGGGGATGGCTTATTACTTAGCGAAAACGAACTAAAAGACTTGAATGTTGCTGGAAAAAAAGTAAAATTCATTTTTGACAGTAGTATGGGAAGAATTAACGATAATCCTATAAACAGAATTAGAGGGAATTTACAACTCACCAATCCGTTACCACAGCACAAAAAAAAGTATCGAATATCAAAAAGTTTTGGTCCTGAGCTTTTTTTGGGAATTGAATTGAATAAAGCATACCCTAATCAAGATTTTTTATTTATTAAAAGATCTCAAGGGCATACGTCTTTACACGGCAGCTGGAATCCAGAATGGACTCGCGAAAAAGCTGCAATTTTTGGCGAGGAAAACTATCCAAAACTATATTATGATCTAATTGATTTAATTGATTCACAAATAGGAAGTTTAAAAAAAGACTCCTTTGAAATTACTGGTTTCTTTTGGGTACAAGGAGAAAAAGATAGTGGTATAAAGAATTATGGCGAGATAGCCTCAAAAAACTACTACAATAATCTAAAAAATTTATTTGGTAGCTTGAGAACTCACTTAAATTTAGAAAACTTACCCTTTTTTATTTTACAAGTGGGTTCTGGAGAGGTAGTTGAATCAATGAAGCGACTTTCAAAAGAAGACAAAGATGTTTATTTTATACCGCAAAAATTTAATCCTAAAAGTAAATATTTTTATCCAAAATATAAGCATGAATGGAATGGGAAGCCTGTAGGCCATTACAATTATGAGGGCATGAAGAAAATAGGAATCAGATTTTTTGAGTCCTATGTTAATACAACTTTCATAGAATGATTTATAGAATTTTGTTTTTAGCATTAGTATCAAATATTTATGGTCAAATCAACAGACCTAATATTATTTGGCTTGTTAGCGAAGACCAATCTCCAGAATTTTTTCCGATGTATGGCGATGATACAGTTGTCTTACCAAACCTATCACAATTGGCTGAAGACAGTATCATTTATGATAATATGCATGCTACAACTCCTGTTTGTTCTCCTGCGCGTAGTGCCATTATCACCGGTATGTATCCCACCACCTTAGGCACCCATAATATGCGCACCTACAACGAGGGTCGGCAAGCCAATCAACCCCAATTAGGTATACCCAGCTATTCACCAAAATTCCCGGACTATATACGCCCTTTTACCGCCTATATGCGAGAGGCGGGATATTATTGCACTAACAGTAATAAACAAGATTATAACTTTAAGATAAGCGATGATGCTTGGGATCAAAGTTGTCGCTACTGTAAGGGTAAACAAAAGTCAAATATCCATTGGCGCAACCGTGCTGAGGGACAACCCTTTTTTGCAGTATTCAATTTTCAAATTACACACGAATCACAAATTTGGGCACAACAAAGCAACAAACGGTATGTAACACCAGATCAGATAAATAATATCCCTCCCTATTTTCCAGATGATCAAATTATTAGAGAAGATATGGCCATTAACTACAGTAATTTGGTGCGTATGGATATAGAAATAGGTGCTATAATTAGCGAATTAAAAGAACAGGGTTTGTATGACAATACCTATATATTTTTTTACAGCGACCACGGAGGCCCCTTCCCTCGACACAAACGGGCTATATATGACTCGGGCGTAAAAGTGCCACTAATGATTAAGTTGCCAAAAAATGTTAAAGCTGGCAATCGCAATGATGACCTATGGAGTTTTGTGGACTTGGCACCAACAGTATTGCAGCTGGCACAAATTCCCCTCCCAGACTATCTTCAGGGCATATCTATTTTAGACAAAAACACTAAGCCTAGAAAATACTTGGTAACTGCTTCTGACAGATTTGACGGTCAAGTAGATCGCATCAGATCTATTAAAACAAAGCGATACAAGTTTATTAAAAACTACAATGTTTCATTGCCTCATGCATTAGATGTCAATTATAGAAAAAAGATGCCCATGATGCGTCGACTAATAGCATTGAGCGAAAAAGGTCTTTTAAATAAAAATGCACAACGCTGGTTTGACACTCCAAAATCTGAAATGGAGTTTTACGACCTTAAAAAGGATCCTTTTGAGCTTAACAATCTGGCTGATAAGGCATCTTACAACAAAAAGATACTTCAATTCAACAACTTGCTTGAAGAATGGATTATTGATACTGGCGATTTGGGTAGCTTACCTGAACAAGAAATTATTGATTATTCAATCAATTGATTTTAAGCTATCTATTTATAATCTTGAATCTTAATCTGTGGTTGTCTGCTCATGTGCGCGGGATATATTTTCTTTGACTCAAATAGTATACAGCAATAAGATGAGTTTGTTCCAGGCTTTGATTTTTAAAGTAGTAAACAATTTGACAAACAGTATTTTAAATAAATCAGCTTTTACACCAACTACTTATCTGTGTTAGGCTTAATTCTATATATTCCTTCAAATTCAACAGCGATATGGATATAGCCGTAAGGACCCATAATTACATCACGCACACGACCAATATCTTCAGCTATTTTCTCTCGTGCGACTACTTTGTTGTCGCGAATTGTTAGTCGTTCTAAGTATGATTTTTTTAGTGAACCCGCCAATATACTCCCTTTCCAGTCAGGGTATTTATCACCTGTAACAAATGTCATTCCCGATGCTGCTATTGATGGAACCCAATAGTATAAAGGTTGCTCCATGCCTGGCAATGAAAGTTTTTTGGTAATGGTGGTTCCTGAATAATTTTTACCATAGGTAATCTTTGGCCATCCATAGTTTTTTCCTGCTTCAATGATGTTGATTTCATCGCCACCACGCGGCCCGTGTTCGTGTGCCCAAACTGCACCTGTTTCAGGGTGAATTGTTAGCCCTTGTGGGTTGCGGTGTCCATAACTATAAATAGCTTCTTTAGCACCATCTATACCTACAAAAGGGTTATCACTTGGAATACTTCCGTCGTCACTTAAACGGTAAATTTTACCGTTATCTCGCGTGATATCTTGTGGGTTTATATCTCGTTCACCTCTATCACCTACAGAGAAATATATATACCCATCTGTGTCAAAAACAATACGTGAACCAAAGTGCACGCTTTTTTTAGTATCTGGCATAGCCTTGTACAGTAGTTTTACATCTGATAGTGTGTTTCTGTTCAGCGTGCCAGAATATAAGGCTGTATTCCCACCTGAAGCATCTTCATTGGCGGTTGCCATAGTAAAATAAAATCTATTATTGTGCTCAAAATCAGGGTGTAGTGCAATTCCCATCAAGCCGCCTTGACCACGTACGTAAGTGTTGGGCAGTCCAGAAATCTCATTTTTTTTCCCGAACTGAAAGCGTATTAACTTCCCTTCTTTTTCTGTATACAATAAATCCCCATTGGGTAGAAAGACCATTCCCCAAGGTATTTCTACGTCAGGCACTACAAGCTCTAAAGTATATGAATTAGTTGCAGGTGTTTTTAAGTAGGGTTTATTCTCATTTTGTGCACAAGAGGATTTGCTAATCAGTAAAACTACACACGCTAGTTTAGTGATGTTTGTTTTCATGGGGTTAATTTTGCTTTATCACAAATATACCAAATCTATAACTGCACTTGAACACGTGCAAATGTTTGGCGCATGGAAGCAGGTTCATAGTATCGCCCACCGAATGCATTTATACGGATATTGTCATAGTAGTTTGCATTAGTAATATTACAAATTCCCATTGTCCAAGTTGTTATGCCCCATTTGCTTTGCGAGTAAAGGTCAATTGCCCAAAACCGGGGAACTTCAACAAGGTTTTTAGAATCTGCATAACGCTTGCCTACATGTCGTATGTTCAGGGATAAGTTAGTTTTTCCAAAAAGATGATTTAGGCCTGCGTTAAACTGAATTCCAGGAACGTTAGGTAAATCATTCCCGTCTTGAGTTTTATAAGTTCCATGGCTGTAGTTGAGTTTTAGCGTAGTAGTTTCATTTAAAAATAGGTTAGCAGTAGCCTCAATTCCCTTTCTGTCTACACGGCCAATATTCCTAAAGAAATCTTGCCCTGGGAAAGCACTAAGTTCGTAGGACAAAATTTCGTCTTGAGTTGTTGTTGTAAAAATTGTCAGTGAGGCATCAGAGATCTTTGTTTTTAATTGTATACCGACTTCTATTTCTTGGGATTGTTGGGGCCTAAGTATATTGTTAAAGCCAGTTTCACCTGTTGGATTGGAAGATAGTTCATTGAGCGATGGTGTTTCAAAGCCTGTTCCCCAACGAACATAACTGCTCAGAGTTGGCGAAAAGCTATAAAATGCCGCTACATGGGGAGAGTAAGCGGATAGATTTTTATTATCTGAATTATTACCCATAAAATCAACAAGCCTTATGTAGTGAGTGTCGGCCCTTAGTGAGGCACGAAATCGCCAATCGCTTAGTGCTAGTTCAACTATGCCATAGATACCAAGTGTGTAAAAGCGCTCGCTTTGATCTAGGGTAGCTGCTCCTCTTTCTCCTAAGATATTTTTAAACCTATTTCTTCCGTCTCTTTGGGCGGCAGCTTCAGCGCCATATTGCCATAGCCACTGCTTTTTACGTCCGTCTTTCTGTATGCCAAGTCCGTAGTAACTACGCCTCAAATCAATTTGTCCCCCAAATTCAAAAGGCAGTTTTGCATCTAGATTTCGTTTTGTAAAAAAGCCATAAGCCGTCCATTTTTTGCTTTGCCAACGCGTCGTGAATTGATGCTGTTTCACCTTTTCACCTGCTTTATAATTTAGGTTTCGTTGTCTTGCTTGACTTCGGTTTACTTTTACTTCGTCGGCCGTGAGTCCGCCAGCATCCAATGCTAAAGGACTGTTGAAATAACTATAATCAACAGAGAGTTTATTCCCATTGTTAGTAAGAAACGTATTTGACAGGGCTAAAAGGCTGTTTTCATATCCACTCCAATGTCGGTAACCGTTGTGTTTTTTGTGTTCTAATATTACTCGAAATATATTTTTTTCATTCTTGAAACCATAACTACCTACCAAATGTTGAGTGCCAAAGTCTCCAAACGTAGCGGTAAGTGTTTGTTCATTATTAATTTGTGTGCTCTTAAGTGTGATGACACCACCCGATGCATTGCCATATAGCCCACTTGAAACTCCTCTAAGTACTTCAATAGTTCCAATTGACGACAGTGGAATGTGATCCAATTGTGTCTGTCCATCAGGAGTTGTAATGGGGATGCCGTCCCATAAAACCTTAATACCACGAATGCCAAATGTGGCGCGTGTGCCAAACCCACGAATGGAAATACGTGTATCTTGACTAAAATTTTGCTGGCTGCTGACAAATAAGCTGGGAACGAATTGTATCAACTCCCCTATCTCTTGCTTTAAAAGTATGCTGTCTTGTACAATATCTGTTTGGCTCATGGGGTGAATACTGCTTTGAATTCGTTGTGCTTTTAAAACAACTTCTTTCAGGTTTTGCACTTGTGCGTGGCAGAGTGTGGAAAAAAAGAATATGAAGTATAAAGTCCTATGCATCATTAATATAAAGGTCAATTAGGCCTAGAGGTGTGTCGACATATATGGATTTTGTTTCTCTTTGAACCTCCAAAATGATCTCGTCAACTATTGGGATTAAAGCTGTCTTTTGACCAATTGAAACTTCCAAGGTTGCCTGTGTAGTGTGATCATTAATTGCTACAACGCACCCAATATCCCCCAAATTTTTGTCAACAACATCAAAACCAATGATTTCATGGTAATAAAATTTATTTCCAGCGAGTTTGGGGAGTTTAGTTAATGGTAAATACGCTTTTGATTTAAGTATTAAATTGGCATCTTCCTCATTATCCACGTCTTCTAAACGAAGACGTAGTAGCCCTGGTTTGTGCGTAGTACATTTATGAACAAAAAAAGGAATAAGCGAATTGTTTTGGGCTAGATAGAGACTATTAAGAGATTGATATAGCTCAGGATTATCAGTATCAAGCTTAAGAATTACTTCACCTTTAAAGCTGTATTTACGGACTACTGTTCCAAGAAAAAAACAGTCTTCAAAACGCATCTGTTGGTATTATTCAACTTTATCGTCAACTTCAGGTACAGCCTCTTCAGCAGGTGCTTCGGGTGCAGCTTCCTCAGCAACAGGCTCAGATGCGGCTTCTTCAGCAGGTGCTTCGG